>CAVKKE010000027.1:18724-23795 GCA_963656875.1 Barnesiella intestinihominis
CAGGGTGCGTCCGGTTGGGCGCACCCTGTTTTTGTTTTTTACAGATTTTCGCCGAAGAACTTCTCCATGGCAGCGGCGTTTGCTCCTTCTTTATTTCTACCCGCCCGTGATCAAATCACTTGCAGATTTTTCCACTTGCCCTGTTTGAACCGCCACCAGAAGATCACGCCGCGAATACTCCAATCCAGACACATGGCAAAGGCAATGCCGATCACGCCCATCTTCAAAACCACGGCAAACAACATAGAGAATACCAGCCGCACACCGATGGTGGTGAACAGCGAGATGCTGGTGGTAAAGCCCACATCGCCGCAGGCGCGCAGGCCCTTGCCCAGCGGGTCGGCAAAGGGAAAGGCTATCGTGTTGAAGATGTTGTGGATGAGTACCAGCCAGATCACAAGATGTTTGGTTTCCGGTTCCAGCGTGTAGAAGTGCAGTACCACCGGGGTCAGCGCAAAGATGAACAGGTTCCACGCAGTTGCAAACACCAGCGTGATCTTCAGCAGCTTGTGGAAATAATATTCCGCTGCTTGTGTGTCACCGGCACCCATGCACTGCCCGATGACGGTGATGAACACCGGCCCCATCGCTACACAGACAAGAGCCGCCATGCTCCAAAAACTTTGCGCCACACCGTTGGCTGCGATCTGGTAAGTTCCGAACATAGAAATAACGCTGCTCAGCGCCACCTTTACCAGCTGGAAGATGCCGCTTTCAAAACCGTTGGGAACAGCAATACGCAGGATTTTGGCCTGCAAATTGCCTTCCAGACGGAGCAGCCACTGCCAGCCGTAGGAAACCGGGTTCTTTTTAGAAAAGCATAGCACCGTGATGACCACCGCTGAGAAAGTGCGGGCAATCAGAGAAGGCCATGCCACACCTGCAACACCGGCTTTCAGCACGAACACACCGACGCAGTTGCCCACCACATTGATGCAGTTAGACGCAATGGAGATGTACATGGTGGTGCTGGTTTTGCCAAAACTGCGGTAGAGTGCTGCACCAGCATTGTACACCGCCAGTGCCGGGTAAGAGTATGCCGAGATTTTCAGATAGGTGATGCAGGCAGCCATGACCTCCGGTTCCACCTTGCCGAACAACAGACGCAGCAGCGACTCGCAGTTCAGTAAAATCAGAATCGCAGCCGCCACCGAAAACAGTGCTGCGGCCAATGCCAACTGACAGGCGGAACGGCTGGTCAACTCTTTTTCATCCCTGCCGATGTACTGGCTGATGACCACTGCACCGCCAGCCGCCAGTGCCGTGAACAGGTTGAGAAAGATGGTGTTGAAGCTGTTCACCAGCGATACGCCGGACACAGCCGCTTCGCCCACAAAACCGATGACGAACACATCCGCCATGCCCACCAGTGCCACCAGAAGCTGTTCCAGAAACAGCGGAACGATCAGCTTTTTTAAGTCCTGATTGGAAAACACGATTTTCTCCTTGGAAATTTATTTTTTCTCGTCCAGCAGCATCACACCCTGCGGCGGGTTTGCATTGATGGCACCGACAATGGGGTGCGGCACATAGCATTTTTCCAGCAATGCAATATCCTCCGGGGTCAGCTGTACATCCAGCGCATCGGCGGCATCATCCAGATACTTTGCCTTGGTCGCGCCTACAATGGGGGAAGCCACGCCCCTTGCCCACTGCCATGCCAGTGCGATCTGGCTCATCTTGCAGCCATGCTTTTCGGCCAGCTGCTCTACACGCTCCACGATATGAATGTCTTCCTGCTCCATGCGGTCATACTTGCCGCGCGCCACACGGTCGGTCTTACTGCGCAGGGTATCAGCATCCCATGTCGGGCGGGTCAGGTGACCGGCGGCCAGCGGACTGTACGGCATCAGAGAAACGCCCATCTGCTTGCAAATGGGGATCAGCTCCCGCTCATCCCTTCTAATTTTAATACCTATATTATAAAAACAAGCCCATTTCTTTGCAAGATGCAGCGTTTCATCCTGTTTCACCCGGTATCGTTTTCAAACTTGTATCCCGGAACAGTCTGAAACCCAAAATCTTGATTTCACGCGCATTTTCGTGCTATCCTTGTATCAGCAAAAGGGGCGGTGGTCCGGAACATCTCCCGCTGAACGTCTTGAGATAAGGAGAAATCAAAATGGCAAAGAAGAACTATCAGCAGCTTGCCGAGCAGATCATCCCTCTGGTCGGCGGCAAGGAGAATATCAAAGGTGTCCGCCACTGCCAGACCCGCCTGCGCTTCACGCTGGCTGACGAGAGCAAGGCAGATGATAAGGCACTGGAAGCACTGGACGGTGTGCGCAAGGTCATGCGCAGTGCCGGTGTGTATCAGGTTGTCATCGGCACCGATGTGGCCGACCTGTTCGCCGTGCTGGAACCTCTGTGCGGCGTATCCGATACTTCCGAAAAGGCCGCAGCAGAAGAAGCCCCTGCGGAAAAGAAAGGCATTGCCAGCACCATCATTGACTTTGTGGCCGGTACGTTCCAGCCCATCATCCCGGCCCTGTCTGGTGCTGGTATGCTGAAAGCGGTCATGGCACTTTTGGTGGTGTTCAAACTCATTGACACTTCCAGCCAGACCTACTACATCTTCAACTTCTTCGCGGATGCGGCGTTCTACTTCCTGCCCATCCTGATTGCATTCTGCGAAGCGAAAAAGCTCAAGTGCAACCCTATTCTAGCCGCAACGGTCGCGGGCATCATGATGCACCCCAACTGGCTCACTCTGGTGTCTGCCGGTGAAGCCGTTAAGTTCTTTGAGATCATTCCCCTCCGTCTGGTGAACTACTCCGGCACCGTTATCCCCATCATTCTGGTCATTCTGGTGCAGGCACAGGTGGAAAAGCTGCTCAACCGCATTATCCCCAAGTCTGTCAACCTCGTGTTCGTTCCCATGCTCACCCTCCTTGTCATGGGCACACTGGCCATGGCTGTTGTCGGCCCCATCGGCAACTTCCTCGGCAGCTATCTGGCGATTTTCTTCACGTTCCTGAGCGAGAATGCAAGCTGGGCACCCGCTGTTCTGATCGGTGCGTTCCTGCCCCCGATGGTCATGTTTGGTCTGCACAACGGCGTTGCTCCTCTGGGCGTCATGCAGATGTCCCAGCTGGGTTATGACAGCATCTTCGGACCCGGCTGCGTCTGCTCCAACATTGCACAGGGCACTGCCGCTCTGGTGGTAGCTATCCGCACCCATGACCCCAAGGTCAAGCAGCTGGCAACCTCCGGCGGCATCACCGCTCTGATGGGCATTACCGAGCCGGTTCTGTACGGTGTCAACCTGCCCAAGAAGTACCCCCTGATCGCCGCTATGCAACTGGCTCTTCCGGTCTGCCCGCTGTGCTGCTGTACATCGGCGAGAACAGCATGACCTGCTTCATCAATATTATCACTGCCATTGTAACCGCTATTGTCACTTGGGTGCTGTCCATCAAGTTTGAGAAAAAGGAGAATGCGTAATGGCAAATCGTTTCCCGGAAGGTTTCCTCTGGGGCGGCGCAACGGCTGCAAACCAGTGTGAAGGCGGCTATGATGCTGATGGACGCGGCCCCAGCCTTGTGGATGTGATTCCCGCTGGCCCTGACCGCATGGCTGTCCTGCGCGGCGAGATCAGCTACAAGGACGTTCCGGCAGATGCCTATTACCCCAGCCACCTGTCCATCGACTACTACCATCGCTGGAAAGAGGACATCGCCCTGTTTGCGGAGATGGGCTTCAAGGTCTACCGTTTCTCCATCGCATGGACGCGCATCTTCCCCACCGGGGAGGACGCACAGCCCAACGAGGCGGGGCTGAAATTCTATGAGGAACTGATCGACACGCTGCACAGCTACGGCATTGAACCGCTTATCACCCTCTGCCACTTCGACCTGCCCATGGCTCTGCTGAAAAAGTACGGCGGCTGGAAAGACCGCCGCACCATTGATGCCTTTACCCACTACTGCGAAACCGTGTTCCAGCGGTTCAAAGGCAAGGTCAAGTATTACCTGACCTTCAACGAGATCAATATGCTCATGCACCTGCCCTTCGGCGGTGCAGGTGCTGTATTTGAACCCGGTGAGGATGTGAACCGCGTCAAGTACCAGATCGCCCACCACGAGCTGGTAGCCAGTGCCAAGGCTGTGGCTCTGTGCCACAGCATCGACCCGGAAGCCAAAGTGGGCTGTATGCTGGCGGGCGGCACCTACTACCCGTGGAGCTGTGACCCGGAAGACGTATTCAGTGCCATCCAGCAGGATCATGTGAACTACTTCTTCAGCGACATTCAGGTTCGGGGGCGTTACGCTCCGTATGCCATCAAGAAGATGGAACGGATGGGCGTTACCCCGAAGATGGAGCCCGAAGATGAAGCAACTCTGCGGGAAGGCTGCGTGGACTTCGTATCCTTCAGCTACTATTCCAGCCGGTGCATCTCCGCCCACCCGGAAAAGACAGATGCCATGCAGACGACCAACGCCGCCAAGACCCTGCGCAACCCGCACCTGAAAGCCAGCGAGTGGGGCTGGCAGATCGACCCGCTGGGCCTGAGCATCGTGCTGAACAACCTCTACGACCGCTACCAGCTGCCCCTGTTTATCGTGGAGAACGGTCTGGGCGCGAAAGATACCGTGGAGCCGGATGGTTCCATCCACGATACCTACCGCATCGACTACCTGCGGGAGCATATCAAGGCCATGGAGCAGGCCGTCAACGAGGACGGCGTGGACTTGATTGGCTATACCACATGGGGTCCCATCGACCTTGTGGCTTCCTCTACCGGCCAGATGAGCAAGCGTTATGGCTTCATCTATGTGGACATGAACGATGATGGCTCTGGCAGCAAGAACCGCAGCCGCAAGGACAGCTTCTACTGGTACAAGCAGGTCATTGCCACCAACGGCGAGGACTTGGGCGAACAAGTTATCGCTTTTCTTGCAGGGTAAATGAAAAAATAGATTGACAACCGGGCGTGCCTTTCTTTATGATAGAAGAAAAGCACGCCCGGAGTTTTTTTGTATGAATCTGCTGCATAAAGTTGAAGAAACCATGATGCAGTACGGCGGAAACTCCCGCCGCAGCATCGGCGAATTTATCCTCAAAGAGAAAG
>CAVKKE010000028.1:0-23217 GCA_963656875.1 Barnesiella intestinihominis
CGTCCTGTTCGCTATTCTTTTTTATCTCTTGTCACACATCATTGTAATACCTACACGGAAAACCAAAGGTATTTTTTGCAAATGATAGCTTTTCAGGGGCGAAAATGCTATAATAGAGCTACATATCTCCATGCCGACGACTGTTTTGCCGGCACACCATAATAAAGGAGCATTACTTTTATGCAGAAACTGATCACCTTTGCCGTTCCCTGCTACAACTCCGCAGCCTATATGCGTCACTGCATTGAGACGCTGCTGTCTGCAGGCGAGCAGGCCGAGATCATTCTGGTGGACGACGGTTCCGTCAAGGACGAGACCCCGGCCATCTGCGACGAATATGCCGCCAAATACCCCACCATCGTCAAGGCCATCCATCAGGAAAACGGCGGCCACGGCGAGGGCGTCAATCAGGGCATCCGCAACGCCACCGGCCTTTACTACAAGGTCGTGGACAGCGACGACTGGCTGGACACCGATGCCCTCAAGAAGGTTCTGGCAAAGCTGACCACTCTGGTGGCCCGCGGCACCGCACCCGACCTGATGATCTGCAACTATGTGTATGAGCATGTGGAAGACGGCACCAGCCACACCGTGCGCTACACCAATGTGTTCCCCGAGAACCGCCTGTTCAGCTGGATGCATGTGGGCCACTTCCGCCCGGATCAGAACCTGCTGATGCACTCGGTGATGTACCGCACCGAGGTGCTGCGCCAGTGCGGCATGGTGCTGCCCAAGCACACCTTCTATGTGGACAACATCTTCGTCTATCAGCCTTTGCCCTACGTCAAGAGCATGTACTACATGGATCTTGACCTCTACCGCTACTTCATCGGCCGCGCCGACCAGAGCGTCAACGAGAGCGTCATGGTCAAGCGTGTGGATCAGCAGCTGCGGGTCACCAAGCACATGATCGACTGCCAGGATCTGGACGCGCTGAAGATCCAGAAGCGCCTGCGCGCCTACATGGTGCACTATCTGTCCGTGATGATGGCCATCAGCGACATCTTCCTGCTGCTGGACGGCACCGACGAGGCAAAGGCCAAGCGCACCGAGCTGTGGCAGTATCTCAAAGCCAACACCAGCACCGGCGTTTACAATGCCGTCAAGTTCAACCTGGGCGGTCTGACCAACATGAAGTTCCCCGGCAGCGACAAGGTCATCCTCGGTGCTTACCGCACTGCCCGCAAGATCTTCAAGTTCAACTAAAATTATTTTAAGGCTGCTGTACTTTGGACTCAGCAGCCTTTTCTTTTTTAGCGGCCTCGCCCTCTCCGTCATTGCTTGCGCAATGCCACCTCTCCCAAAGTGAGAGGCTTTGGCAGTACGGCAAAGTTTCCGGTTTTGCCAAGGGCTCTCCCTTTGGGAGAGCTGTCGCCGCAGGTAACTGAGAGGGCGAGGCCGTTTATCTTTTCCTCCCGGCAAAATTTCTTTGCTGATTTTTCCGACAGATGTTGCATTTTGTCGATGCATCGAGTATACTGGATTTGTATGCGTTTTTCGTCTGGCCGCGCTGTGTTCCCCTCATGGCTTTCCCTTTCGCACGCGGCTTCGGTATTTTTTTGACAAGGAGGAATGGGAGCCGCCCTGCGGATCATGGCCGGTTCCCACACAACCACATATGGAACAAATGTTGATCTGTCTGTCCCTTGCGCTGATCGCGGGCCTGCTGATGTCCCGTCTGGCCAAGGCCGTCAACCTGCCTGCCGTCACGTCCTATCTGATCGCAGGCCTGCTGCTGGGCCCCTTCTTTCTGGGGCGGCTTGGCCTGAGCGGGCTGGGCTTTGGCTTCGGCTCTCTGGCGCAGGTGGAGGGCTACAGCATCATCACGCAGGTGGCGCTGGGCTTCATCGCCTTTGTCATCGGCAACGAATTCCGTCTCAGCGCTCTCAAGCGCATGGGCAAACAGGCCGTCACGGTGGGTATCGCGCAGGCTGTTATCACCACGGCCTTTGTGGATGCGGCCCTGATCGTGCTGCACTTCATCCGCCCGGACGTGATCTCCATGGCATCGGCCATCACGCTGGGTGCCATTGCAGCCGCCACAGCTCCTGCCGCCACTCTGATGGTGGTCAAGCAGTACAAGGCTTCCGGCCCGCTGACCCACCTGCTGCTGATGGTGGTCGCCATCGACGATGCCGTGGGTCTGGTGCTGTTCTCCGCATCTTACGGCGTGGCCAATGCGTTGGAGCAGGGCCGCATCGACCCGGTCAGCGTCATTGTGGAGCCTCTGCTGGAGATCGTGCTCTCCCTGCTGCTGGGCGCTGCCGCCGGTTATGTGCTGAACCTGCTGGAGGTCTACTTCCACTCCCGCTCCAAGCGCATGAGCCTGTCGGTGGCATTCGTTCTGCTGACCGTGGGCCTGTCCATGACCGAGTTTGAGATCAATGGCACCCGCTGCAGCTTCTCCCTGCTGCTGGTGTGCATGATGACCGGCACCGTGTTCTGCAACATCTGCCCCACCTCGGAAGAGCTGATGGACCGTCTGGACCGCTGGGTGTCCCCCATCAACATCCTGTTTTTCGTGCTGTCCGGCGCAGAGCTGGACCTGACCATCCTTGCCAATCCCTTTGTGCTGCTCATCGGCGTGGTGTACATCATCGCCCGTTCCGCTGGCAAGATCAGCGGCTCTTACATCAGCAGCCGCGCCGCCCGCTGCAGTGACGACATCCAGAAATATCTGGGCATCACCCTGCTGCCTCAGGCCGGTGTGGCACTGGGCATGGCCGCCACCGCCTCCCAGCTGTCCGACGGCCACATGGTGCGCAATGTGGTGCTGTTCTCGGTGCTGGTGTATGAGCTGGTGGGCCCGACCCTGACCAAGATGTCCCTGACTGCTGCCGGAGAGATCCGCCCCGAGGGCCGCACCAGCGCCCGTGTGGAAAACAAACCGGAAGAAATGGCTGCTGCAGAGTAACCGACGATTCAAAATCGTCTCCACATTTTTAAGTTACAGCTCCGGAATGACTGCGGTCATTCCGGAGCTGCTTTTTATGCCCTCTGCGCGGGAGGCCTTTCCGGCGATTTCTCCACCTTCCTGCGCAAATGGTTGCTTTTTGTCGAAATACCCCGCAATCGTTGACGAAGAGTGTTATTTTTTGTATACTAAGTACGTCAGCACTGGCATGATTTTCCTGTAGTGTCATTGGTTGTCATTGCAGGGTAAGAGATGAAGGAGAATGGTATACTATGAAAAGCACCGGCATTGTCCGCGGCATCGACGCGCTGGGACGCATCGTTCTGCCCAAAGAACTGCGCACCAGTATGCGCCTGGACACCGACACCAAACTGGAGATCTTTGTGGACGGTGACGCCATCGTGCTCAAAAAGCACCGCCCCGCCGGAAGCTGTGACTTCTGCGGCGAAGTGGACGACAATGCCGTGCAGTTTGCGGGCTATTGCATCTGCCCGGCCTGCCGCCGCAAGATCGGCGCACTGTAAAAACACAAAAAGGAGGCTCCGTCCATGAGCCAGATGATCGATTTCACCACCCCGTCCACCGTCCCGGGCCGGACGCTGCACGCTTTCCGCTGCGTGCCGGAGGGCGAGGTGCGGGCTATTCTGCAGCTGTCCCACGGCATGGTGGAGTTCATTGACCGCTACAAACCTCTGGCGGAGTATCTGGCGGGCCGGGGCATTCTGGTCACCGGCAACGACCATCTGGGCCACGGCGGCTCCATCCGCACCAAAGAAGACTACGGCTATTTCGCCGAGCCGGACGGCAACCGCGCCGTGCTGGCCGACCTCCACGCCATGACTGTCCGCACCAAAGAGCTTTACCCCGGCGTGCCCTATTTCCTGCTGGGCCACAGCATGGGCTCCTTCTACGCCCGGCAGTATCTATGTGAATACGGCAGCGAGCTGGATGGTGCCATCATCATGGGCACCGGTTTCCAGCCGAAGCCTCTGGTGCTCTTCGGCAAGACCACCTGCCGGGTGCTGGCGGCATTTTACGGCTGGCACCACCGCAGCAAATTTGTGGAGCGCCTTTCTTCCATGAACAACAACAAGGGGCTGGAAGGCCGCACCACCCACGACTGGCTCAACCGCGACCAGGCCGAGGTGGACAGGTATCTGGCCGACGAGCGCTGCACGTTCACCTTCACGCTGAACGCCTACTACAGCATGTTCAGCGGGCTGCTGCGCCTGCATGACCCGGCATTTCTGGAAAAGATGCCCAAAGACCTGCCTCTGCTGTTTCTGGCCGGTGACGCCGACCCCATCGGCGAGCAGGGCAAAGGCGTGCAGCGGGCCATCCAGAGCCTGAAAGACGTGGGCGTGCAGAACATCGAGTGCAAGCTCTACCCCGGTGCCCGCCATGAGCTGCTGCTGGAGATCAACAGGCAGGAGGTGTTTGAGGACATTGGCAATTGGCTGGACAGACAGCTGAACTGACCTTATTTCGGTCCCGTCATTTGTTCCGGCTCAGGCCGCCGCCCCGCGCACGGGGCGGCGGCCTTTTGCGTGCAGCTGCTAAGAAACTTTTCTATGTAATTCTGCCGACGCACAAGCGTATCATTTGTGCAACAATCCGCGCTGTTTTTACCTCAAATGGTCAAAGAGACTCGTCAATTTTTCAACAAACCGCCAAATCTTTTCGTATTTCCGCAGAGTTATTGACAGTTTTTCCAAACAGTGGTATATAAAAAGAAGAATGTTTTCGTTCGATTTTGTCATTTTTCATGTACAATTTATGGTATCTTTTGTGTGCGGTACGAAAGGAGATCCACAAAATGACGAACAAGAAATTCAAAAAGGCCGCTATGGCGCTGGCACTTACTGCCTGCGTAGCAGCGGCCCCTCTGGCAGCCAATGCCGAAAGCCCCGACAACGCGGCTGACGCGCAGGCTCCTGCTGCGGTAGACCACGCCGAGACCGACGCGGCCGCAGACAGTCAGGAGACCTCTGAAGTATCTTCTTCCGAGGAAAAATTACCCCCCCCGTAATTAATTCTGAGTCTGAGGGCAAATCTGACGCTACTGACGTTACTATGGAAACCCAAGAAAGCAGCCGTGCCGAAGGTATGCTGGAAGACCAGGAAACAAAAGACAAGAAAACTACAACTGATGTTATATATGATAAGCGAGACATTACTTACAACGAGGACGGCACCCCCAAAACCGAAGATGCTTCCGGTAAAGTAGTCCAGAAGGAAGAAGACAAGGTTCTGGAAGAGCCCAGCGAGAGTGAAGCACCCGCGACTTCGGAAGAGCCCAGCGAGAGCGAGGCACCCGCGGCTTCGGAAGAGCCCCACGAGAATGAAACATCCAAAGCATCGGATGAGAGTTCCTCTGATGAGACCACCACAGATATCGTAGATGAATCTGGCAAGGAAATCGGCACAGCCACCAAGAAAGAGACAACCGAACAGGAAACAACTATCACTCCAACCGGCCCTGATTCGGAGAAGTTGGTGAGCAGCACAGTAAATGAGGATGGCTCTGTGACCAACCGTTACGAGACTTCTCACCCTGCCAATAAGACTACCACCAATAAAACCACCGGCGAGGCCACCGCAGATACCACAGAAACTACCACAACCGAGGGCTCTGAGGTTGACTTGACCAAGGAATTGGGCGACGATTATCAGGACGCCTTGAAATGGGGCACCGAGATCGGCAAAAACATCAACGGCTACGAAGTGTCGGATGTTGATGTTCATGAAAATGATAAGACCTATACCCTGAAAAAACACACCGAAGACAAGGATCTGGAACTGACCGGCGAAGATATCGCCAAGCTCATTGAGGCAGACTATACCAAAACCGAAAATGATGATGGCAGCTATACGCTGACCAAAACCATCAAGACAGCTGCTGGGGAGCAGACAGTGTATATCAAGGTCACTGGCAATAAGGCATCCAAGATCGTTGATACCATCCTGACGGTCGACGTCAAGAAGGGCGAACACACCGAAACCGGTGAAGTGAAGCAGGACGAGGTAAAACTGCCCAATGCAACGGACAGCGGCCTGACCTTCAAGGACAAAGACGGCAACGATATCAATGTAAACCTGAATGAACTGTTGAAAAAGGAAAAGACCGAAACCGTCAATAAAAACGGTGACAAGGTCATTACGGTCAAGGACGGCAGCAAGACATACGAGATCGTTTACCATGAGACCAACGAATACACCGATACTCAGGTCAGGGACATGGGTGCAGACAAGCTGGCCGACCTGCTGAACAGCAACCCGGACAACGGTACGTTTACTGTGAAGGACGGCAAGGTATGCAAAGTGGTCAATGGCGAGGTCTGCGAGATCAGCTACAACGAGGCAACCAAACTGCTGAAAAAGGTGCAGATCACGGTCTCCCTGACCGATGCAGATCATCTTGTGGAAAAGAACAATGGCACATTGGAAGATGCCGTCAAGCGTGCCAAGACAGAAGCTCTGCAGAAGGCTTTGGCCGACGCCATTTTCAAAGCGACCGGTACGACCGTTGACCCGGCTTCTCTGTCCATCTCCGATGAGGACATCACAGTCCCGGAAGACAACAACTATGACAGAACTAACCCAGACAAACTGAAGCGTCAGTACACCTACACGACTTCGGATGGCAAACGGTACACGTTCACTTACAATTTTGTCTATGACAATGTAACCACCAACGTAGATGGAACGCAGAAGCCCGGTTACTTTATCAACGGCATTCATATTGAGGATGTGACCCTGCCGGATGAAGACGGCAAAACCGACCGCACCGGCAAGGAAGTCAAGAGTGGTGTACAGATTATTGCTTCTGTCATCACCGAAAAGGACGGTGCCTACACCACCATCTCGGAGGACAGCCCCATCTTTGGCATGGGCGTAGATTTCAAGACCGCCCCGGACAATGCTGTGGCAGGCTCCATCAAGTACGGCGAGGATGGCCGCATCATTGAGTACCAGACCACTGATGGAAAGACCATCAAGCTGTCTTATGAGGACGTGGATATTTCGGACGATCAGCTGCCGGATAAAAACATCACTGACAAACATTTTGTCAAGGTCAGCTGGGAAGTCTGGGATTTGGGTGAGATTCACAATGAAGAACAGGCCGACGATCAGTGGACCATGGCTTCCAGTAAGGATGACAACGGCGGTCTGACCTACACCATCACCGATAAAAAGAACGGTGCCACCTACGATGGTCTGGTTCGGGTTGGCAGCAACCGCTTTACCAAAACCGTGGAGAAAGATGGCGTCAAGACCACCTACACCATCACCATTGAAACCGGTAGCCTGGGCACCGGGGAGCCCTTGGCTGACCTCGCCGAACGCTATGGTGTGGATGCCACCACGATCACTGTAAAAGATGGTGTTGCTTCCTTTACCAAAGACGGTAAACTGTATCAGGTAGGTTATGGCAGTCAGTTGAGCATCGAAACCGTTCTCACTACTGAGGGCACTGTCACATCTGACGAAGACGAAAAGGCTCTGCTGGACAAGATCCAGCAGATGCAGAAAGAACTGCAGAATGGTGAATCGCTGGATGTCGGCGGTTATCAGGTGACCGAGACGACCACCGAAGATGAGATCATTGAGATCATCCACAAGATCAGCGAGACTGCCGATTATACCCGCCTGACCCGCGAAGAGCTGAAAGCTCTGCTGGAAAAGGAAAAGGCCGAAGCTGACGCCGCCGGTAAGAGCTACACCGGCGACATCGATGTTTCAAAGAAAAAATACAGCAACAAAAACGCTTCCAAGATCCCGGATAACAGCCCTATGGCCTCCATCCGAGACAGTTACCTGTCCTACGACGGCGATTATATCCAGCATCTGGAACTGAACACAGAGACCAAGGCCGACCTGATGAAGGATGCCGACGGCAATGTTCAGCAGACCGACTGCGTGCTGGTCGATAAAAAGCTGGAATACTGCGATGATCTTGACAACCTCATTGACAGCAAGGATACCAGCGTGGTCAATCTGCAGGATAAGATCGGCTACGATATCCCCATGGACCGCTATGAGTATGCTCGCACCAGCTTCAGTGACAGCGATAAGCTGAACTGGAACTACCGCAACAACCACCCCACCGCCAGCACCTACTATAAGGTCACCGGCACCGTTGCCTACAACCAGTACAAGCCCGAGAACGGCAAGACCGAGTTCACGCAGGAAGAAGCCGAAGCTCTGGTAAAAAAGCTGCGGAAAGAAGGTTATGCGGACGCTTCCATTGTTGCATTCTACAGCACAGAGCATTCGCACCAGCAGACCAATAAGAATGCCACCTATCGCATTTATCTGAACAAGAGCAAGCTGACCTCTTACGGTTACCTGTCTTACGACAGCAACACCTGCACCAATGCCCACAACTGGAACCAGACCATGTATGGCCTGTCTGACAAGGCCTTTAATCCGGACGCTTACTGCGGCGGTTACGACCTGGGTCTGGTAGGTTTCCGGCAGGTAGACGATCAGAACTTTGTGGCACAGGGCAAAAAAACCATCACCATCACCAAGGTCATGCCCAAAATTGTTCTGAAGAACAACCATCTCACCATTACCGATGCCGCAGAAAAGAGCGGTGAGGGCAACGCTGTCAGTGGCCGTTACCGTTATACCTCAACAGTCAGCACCGGTAAAAACCTTTCTGGTCTGGGCAAGGCAACGTATGAGACCTGGAAGGAAGCAGATCATCAGACTACCGAGCGCACTGGCGAACGGGCAGATGGCACTTTGGATTATACTTACCGCACCACTCAGGACGCCACAGTTGACGCTGACAGCGCCCGTAAGGAAGAAACTGTCCAGCGGCACGGTGAAGTAACTTACGAGTATACTTATATTTCCAGCAGTGAAGATGTTGATATCAAAACGGATGAACGTACCGAAACGATCACTCCTGAGACTCCGGAGACACCTTCCACCCCGGAAACGCCTTCCACCCCGGACGAGCCTGCGGCTCCTGCTGAGACGCCTGTGACTCCCGAGACCCCGGCAGAAGCACCTGCTGCTCCCGCCGAGACTCCTGTCACCCCCATTGACGCTCCTGCACAGACGGTCACTCCCAATGCGGCTGCTCTGCCTCAGACCGGTGTCAACTGGTTCACCGCTCTGGCCATGGCCCTCAGCGGCATGGCTCTCACTGTGGCAGGCGCATTCACCAGCCTGTTCGCCAAGAGCAAGCACTGATCCTCTGCGTACCCGCAGCGGCCCGAACCGTCGCTGTTTCCGCACACAATAAGCCGTGCCCCCGGAACGATAGTTCCGGGGGCACGGCTGTTTTTTATGTTTTTCTGATCTTTATTTTCTGACCCAGCCATCCACAACGGCCACCAGCGCCTTGCCGCGGCGGCCCAGAAGCTTCGGCAGCAGCACGCGGGCCATGGCCCACACGCCGGCAAAGTTGTACAGGATGATGAGCGCCGTGATGATGCCGGTCCACAGGCCGTAAAGCGGGGTCTCCGCCAGCAGCACAAGGGCTTCGATCACCAGCGCAATGGCGTTGACCGCCACGCGGCCCGGGTGCACATGCATCCCGATCATGCGGTGAGCGTCAATGGCGCGCAGAACGAACACCAGCGCCAGCCCCAGGAAGGACGCATAGGTCGCGCCCACCGGGCCCCATGCCTTGATGAAGAAATAGTTCATGATGCAGTTGCTGATGGCGCCTGCCATCATGGTCACCATGCTGCGGCTGGACTTTTTGTTCACCACATACACGCTGTTCATGAACTGGTTGAAGCAGCTGCAGGTGGATGCCATGACCAGGAAGGGCACGAAATGCCATGCGTAGTAATAGTTGGACTTCATGATGTGCATGACCGGGCGGCACAGCCAGATGATGCCGGCAGCACAGCAGAACAGCACGCTGGAATAGGTGCGAAAGATCTGGGTGAAGAACTTTGCGCGGCCCTCTTCCTCGGTGACGGCGGAAAGCTGCCATGCATCGTAGAAGATCAGGCCCAGCGTGGTCAGGATGGTGGGCAGGAAGTAGCCGGTGGACAGCAGGCCGCTCCATGCGTTGCCGTCGCGGCCGTCCAGGCCGTTGCACATCTCACGGACGAAGAACAGGTCGGATGCGTTGATGATCCAGAAGCTGATCTGCGCCGGGATCATGGG
This sequence comes from Barnesiella intestinihominis, assembly GCA_963656875.1. GTDB lineage: Bacteria > Bacillota > Clostridia > Oscillospirales > Ruminococcaceae > Faecalibacterium. The sequence goes on from CAVKKE010000028.1 coordinate 10,052, forward strand.
CAGCGAGAAGTGGAGCATCTGCTTCCACAGGTCCTTGTTGATGCCCTTGAGCTCAATGTAGTTCCACAGCTTGCCGGTGAACATCAGGAACAGCACGCTCACAAGGTCGCCGCTGATGATGGCCAGCAGATAGCCGTTGGCTCCCCACTTGAAGCCCACCAGATAGAGCACATAGAACGCCATGGTGGCCACGGTGCACAGCACGCCGTCCACAGCCACCAGCTTGTTCCACTGGCGGCTTCGCACGAACTGGGTGCACAGGGTGCGCAGGCAGCTCATAAGCACATAGATGTAAATGAGGAGGCCGTACTGCGCCATATCGGGCAGAAACTGCGCAATGGGCCAGCACAGCACCAGAATGCCGAAGCCGCCCAGAATGGTCAGCAGGCCGTTGGTGAACACCTGCTTTTCACTGTTGCCCTTGTCCAGGCCGAAGCGGATGATGGCGTTGGACATGCCCATGGACACGAACGGGATCAGCAGGTTTGCATACTGGCTCAGGATCTTGGACAGGCCCAGGTCCGAGATCTCCGCCATGGCGTAGGTCAGAAACGGCTGGACGATCAGGGTGAGCAGCTTCGAAGAGAAGCTGGAGATTGCAAAGATCAGTGTGTTGCCGGCCAGCTTTGAATATTTGTCGCCGCCGGACTTTTTCTCATTTTCCAAGGGAATTTTGCCTCCTGTTTTGAATACCGTTGTTTTATTATTTTTAGCGGCCTCGCCCTCTCAGTCTCGCATACGCTCGACAGCTCTCCCAAAGGGAGAGCCTTTGGCATGGCGGAAAAGTTTCTGTTTTTGCCAAGGGCTCCCCCTTTGGGGGAGCTGGCACCAAAGGTGACTGAGAGGGCGAGCCCGTTTATCTCATTTTATTATCTCTATTGTTTCAGCAGCTCCCGCCGGGCCTTCCAGTCCGGCAGCAGCTTTTCCACCTCGGCCCAGAAGGCCGGGCTGTGGTTCGGCTGCAGGAAGTGACAGTATTCGTGCACCACCACATAGATCTGCGCTGCCGGGGGCATGTTGTACAGCTGCAAAGCGAAGGTGATCTGCCGCTTGGCCATATAGCACACGCCCCACCGGCTGGTCATGCTGCGCACCTTGATGACCGGTTTCTGCCCGCCCAGCACCCCGGCAAAGGCCGGATAGACCTTGTCGCTCATGGCCGTGAAATAGGCCAGCGCCACAGCTTTGTCCGGAAGGTTGCTGTTGTCGCGGGCCGCTTTCGCCATCAGTTTTGCGCGGGTATCCCGGATCCACCCGGCCTGCCCGCAGACGAACTCGTCTGCCTTTTCTGCCGGAGTGCGCAGCGGGATGCTCACCGCCACGGTGCCGTCGTCCCGCACCCGGAGGTTCAGCCGCTTCACCCGCTTGCGGGTCAGCTCATATTGAATGCCGCCTGCAGAGCGCAGCTGGCTTTCCGGCTTTTTTGCCATGGTCAGGACGCCTTTTTCGCAGCGCGGAGCTGTTCCAGCGGCAGCTGGGCCAGCACCACAGCGGCAAAGATCAGCGCACAGCCAAAGGCTTCCCGGGCAGAAAGGCTCTGGCTCAGCAGCAGCCAGCCGCCCAGCGCACTGAACACGCTCTCAAGGCACATGATCAGGCTGGCGATGGCTGGGTTCAGGTCCCGCTGGCCCAGGATCTGCAGGGTGTAGGCCACGCCGCTGGACATGACGCCGCAGTAGAAAATGGGCAGTGCGTTCTCCGTGAACTGTGCCACAGTGGGCGTCTCAAACAGCAGCGCCGCCGCAGTGCTCTCCACTGCCACAACAACAAACTGCAAAAGGCTCAGCCGCACACCGTCCACCTGCGGAGAAAAGTGATCCACCGCCATGATCTGGAAGCTGAACAGCACTGCGCAGCTCAGCAAAATCCAGTCGCTGGACTCGATGCTGCCAAAGCCATTTTTCATGCACAGCAGATACAGGCCCAGCACGGCCACGACCATGCTGATCCACAGCTGAGCGCTGCTCTTCCGGCCCAGAAACAGGCTGAACACCGGCACCAGCACCACATACATGGCGGTCAGGAAACCGGCTTTTGCGGTGGACGGGTTGATGGTGATGCCGATCTGCTGAGCAGCCGATGCCGCGAACAGAAAGGTGCCGCACACAAGGCCCGCCGCCAGAAGCTTTTTCTTTTCTGCAGCAGTCTTCGGCTTTGCATCGGTGCCATTTTTTCGGCGCACGATGTCGAACACCGCCACTGTGGGGATCAGCACCAGCACGGCCAGCCAGCTGCGGCCAGCCAGAAAGCTGTAGGCCCCCATGCCGGAGCCTGCGCTCTGGGCCACAAAGGCTGTGCCCCAAATGAAGGAGCACAGCAGAAGCAGCAGAGAGTTTTTCGTCTGGGTGTTCATCAGCCGATGCCCTCCACCTTCAGCAGGCCATACAAATAGTATTTGCTGGAGTCATAGGAGATGGTCACCCGGTACTGCGCCGCCGGGTCCAGCCCGGAGACGGTGCAGCGGTAATCAGTGCCGTCGGTCTTGACGTAGTAAGTGCTTTCCGGCACATACTCCGCGCCGCCGTCCACCTTTTTCCACAGGGCCACCTTGAACTTCTGGGTACCCTCCGCAGTGCCGCAAGCCATGATGTTCAGCGTGCCGCCCGGCACCGTGAAATAACTGGTCTGGCGGGTCCAGATGCCGTTGAACACCGCATACAGGCAGCCGTCTGCCGTGGCTGTGGCAAACTTGGCTGAGGTGTCCGCAATGCCCTGGATGATCAGCGGGTCACTGGTCTGCTCCGCCCAGCGGGTGGTGTCCTCCTCCTGCACCTCGTCGGAGGTGCCTGTCGCCTTGTGCACGATGGTTTTCAGGGTGTCCTTGCAGCCGGTCAGACCTACCGCAAGCACCACTGCCATCAGCAGTGCGACGATCCTTTTTTTCATCTTCATACGTTTCCTCACGAAGCGATCGCTTCTCTTTGTTTTTTCGTCCTTCCGCCCGTTTTTCTTCCGGGCAGATACAGTTATAGTATACCGCATTTTGCCGCACTGTACAATACGTTTGCACAGCAATAAAAACGAACCTGCATCTCAAAATGGCGGTGCCCCATTCCGGCAGGCTCACGGTTCCGTTTCTTTTCCGTTCTGTACACGCAGCGCCGCGCATTCCTCTGCGGCAAGCTCCGATGCCCCAGCCCCGAACAGCGACTCGTACCGGTACAGCGCCCAACCGCCTGCGTTCTGGCTGCGCAGGTCTTCCACCTGCCGCGCCAGTGCGCTGCCGGTGCTCCACACCCTCACGCTGTCGGCGTTTGCTCCGCCGTCGCCAACGCCGACCCGGTAGGCCCCAAGCCCGAAATAGAGCGCCACGTCCACGGCCCGGGGATAGCTCATCCACGCCGGGATAATGTTCTCAAATGCAAAGCGGGTGCTGCCGCTCTGCAGGGTGAAACCGTAGCCCCAATAGATCTGCGGGCAGAGGTAATCTATGACGGCATTCTCCCCGCCTGCCGCCATCCAGGCGGTCACGTTGCTATACTGGCCGTTGAGATCATTGTCAAGATTTCCCTGCGGACTGATTCCAAACCGCAGAGTCGGGTCTTTCGCCTTTACCGCATCGTGGACAGCCTTTACCAGCGCGGTCACGTTCTCCCGCCGCCATGCGGCAAGGTCTGCCGCGCCGGACGCCGCAAACTGCGCCGCGTCGATGGCGGGATCTGTTGTCGGATAAAAATAGTCGTCAAAGTGGATGCCGTCCACGGCATAGTTCTGCACCAGCTCCGCCACGCCCTGCACCACATAGTCCGCTGCTGCAGGTTCCGCCGGGTTCAGGTAGAGCCCGTCCCCTGCCGCGCAGACCCACTCCGGGTGGGTGTTGGCCAGATTGTTCTCCGCAAGGTTCGGCGGCATAGCCCCGGACGACCTCAGCCGGTAGGGGTTGATCCACGCTTCCACCGAGAGCCCCCGGCTGTGGGCTTCCTGCAGAAGGATGTCCAGCGGGTCGAAACCGGGGTCTGCGCCCTGTGTGCCGGTGCACAGGTGGCTCCACGGGAACAGGCTGCTGCGATACAGCGCATCCCCAAAGGGCCGCACCTGCGCAAGAATGGTGTTCAGGCCCAGCCCCGCGCAGTTGTCCAGCATCTGGGCACACCCGGCCCGGAATGCATCCGCCGAGGAAAAATCCATCTCCGCCCATTCCAGATAGCTCACCCAGACCGCCCGCCATTCTCCTGCGGGCAGGGCCGAGTTCCGGGCTTCCGGTTCCGGCACTTCTTCCGGGTCCTGCGCGGCCGGCCGGCTCCGGCGCAGCCACAGCCCGGCCCCTATGCAGGCAGCGCCTGCCCCCGCCAGAAAGGCCCGACGGCCGATTTTTTTCTTTCGCACATCCTTCGCTTTGGACTTGCGCCGCTGGGTCACAGCGTTTCCTCCTGAGTCTTATAGAGGGTCAGCGCTGCCCAGCCCCGGGCGCAGGTCAGCAGCACGAACATCAGGTTCGTCCAGAAAGCCAGAGCGCTCATGCCTGCGTAGCGGGTCAGCAGCCAGAACAGCAGGCGCAGCGCTTCGGAAATGCACACCAGCTGCAGCGGGCGCTGAATGGGCTTGCCGTGGCCATACTCGATGCCCAGCAGCGCAGGCCACACCAGCGCCGAGCAGACATCGCCTGCCCAGCCGCTTGCTGCCAGCTTGCTGAGCATCAGCAGCACGAACACCAGCGTGTAATTCCGCTTATCCTTGGTCGGAGCCCCCTTCTGCGCCGCGAGGAACAGCACCGCAATGCCGGTGATGCAGAACACGATCAGTTCCAGCCCCGAAAAATCCATGCCGCCCAGCACGGCAAAGCCGCCCAGCATGGACGCTGCCGCTGCCGCCAGCAGGAAAAAGTACCAGGTCTTGCGTGTAAATTTGAATTTCATTGCGTTCCTCCCGCCCGCCCGGATGCAGGCCCCGATAAATTTTAAAAATAATTAAGGATATTATAGCACAAAAGTCCGCAGGTTGTGTTACAATAAGGAAAACTCTTCCCGGAGGTTCGCCATGAACGCTGCTGTTTCCATCCTTCTTCTTGCCGCCGTGCTGGGCGTGATCGTTTTTCTGCTCTCCCGGCGGGACAATTCCCGCCGCAGCCAGTACGGCCCCTCCGGTCTGTCGGAGTTCCGCACCGACCTCGCCCTTGATGAATGCTTCGACCGTCTGGACGAGCACAAGGACACCGACGAATTCGTTTACGAGTGCCGCCGGGAAAAGGACGGCGGCTTCCTGCTGCACCTGACGCTGCATCAGCCCAGCCAGCAGCCGCTGGATACGCTCTACACCTTGCGGCTGGACCCGGGCCGTCAGACCGTGGTGACCCTGATCTTCATCCGGGAGGCCTTCGGCTATAAGGAGCCCCTGTTTCCGCAGGAGATGCTGGACACCTTCATGCTGCAGAAGCTGGACGCCCGCCGCACCAAATAATTTTCCTGCAAATGCTTTTCATTTTGCCGGAATTTTGGTATACTGATAGTTGCCGCAGCGCATTTTCTGTGGGCTAGTAGCTCAGTTGGTCAGAGCTGGCGGCTCATAACCGCTTGGTCCCGGGTTCAAGTCCTGGCTGGCCCATATGAAAAAAGACACCCATTCGGGTGTCTTTTTTCATATACTGGGCGCAGCCGGGACTTGAACAGGGCGGCGGCGCGCAGCGACGCAATGAAAGCCCCAGTGGGGCTTTCATTAGCCCGCGGGTTCCAACGCATAGGAATGTCAAAAGGTGTTGGATGCCGTTCCGGCGGGCACAGCCGGGACTTGAACAGCAACGGCGACGACCGCTGCCTGCGGCAGAAACAGGGAGGAGCTGTTGGGGCCGCGTTCTGATTTTTCAAGGCCCCGCCAAGGGGCTGCAGAAAAATCAGCAAACGCAACCCATAAGGCACCGACCGCCAGATTGCGCTGCATTCTCTAATATGCAAGAGCATTTATAAAAGAGAAATATCATTTTGCTCTATCACAGGGCGGAAGGGGCCGTAACGGAGCATCTCAATAAAAAGCATCTGCAATGCTTCCCAAGGTGGGCACATCGCAGATGCTTTTGCCATTTTATCCTTACTTACACCACTTTGCAAACTCTTCGTCGGTGCACTTGACATAGTGGCTGCCGCTCACATGGTGATTGGTGCCCTTGTTGTAGTCAATGCCGGAAGTTGCATAGTCGTAGGTCTCCGCCACGCGGCGCTTTTCCACAACGGGGTTCGGCAGCGGGATGGCAGACAGCAGACTGCGGGTGTAGGGGTGGATGGGGTTCTCAAAAATCTCTTCGGTGGTGCCGGTCTCCAGCAGATGTCCCAGATGCAGCACGCCGATGCGGTCAGAGATATACTTGACCATGGACAGGTCGTGCGCAATGAACAGGTAGGCCGTGCCGGTCTCCTGCTGGATATCCTTCATCAGGTTGACCACCTGCGCCTGAATGGACACGTCCAGAGCCGAGATGCACTCATCGGCGATGATGAGCTTCGGGTTCATGATGAGGGCACGGGCAATGCCGACGCGCTGGCGCTGGCCGCCGGAGAACTGGTGCGGATAGCGCTCTGCGTGCTCGGGAGCCAGACCGACCTTGGCCAGGATCTTCTCCACCTTTTCGCGGCGCTCTTCCTTGGTCTTGTACATGTGGTGGATATCCAGACCTTCGCCGATGATGTCCTCCACCTTCTTGCGGGGGTTCAGGGAGGCCATGGGATCCTGGAAGATCATCTGCATCTGAGTGCGCAGGGTGTTGTTCTGGGCATGGCTCAGCTTGCCGCTGATATCCTGACCGTCAAAGGTGATCTTGCCGGCGGTGGGATCATACAGGCGGATGACACTGCGGCCGATGGTGGACTTGCCGGAACCGGACTCGCCCACCAGACCATAGGTCTCACCGGGGTAGATCTCAAAGCTGACATCCTCCACAGCCTTGACGGTGTAGCTCTTGCTCACGCGGAAATACTGCTTCAGGCCCTCGACCTTCAGCAGTGGCGTAGTGCTCTGTGCTGCCATTTATTCCGCCTCCTTGATCTTTTCTGCCTCGGCACGCATACGCTCGATGCGCTGAGCAAGCTCAGGCGGCATCTCCACCTTGGGTGCACGGGGATCCAGCAGCCAGGTGGCTGCATAGTGGGTGTCGCTGATCTTGAACATCGGCGGGTCCACCTCGTCGTCCACGTTCAGTGCGTAGTGGTTGCGGGGTGCAAAGGCGTCGCCCGGCCTCTCATGCAGCAGGTTCGGCGGCGAACCCGGGATGGTGTACAGGCGGTCGTCTGCGGTGTCCAGATCGGGCATAGCGGACAGCAGGCCCCAGGTGTAGGGGTGGCGCGGCTCGTAGAAGATCTCATTGATGGTGCCGGTCTCCACGATCTTGCCTGCGTACATAACGTCAACATAGTCGGCCACCTTTGCCACAACGCCCAGATCATGGGTGATGTAAATGACCGAAATGCCGCGCTCACGCTGGATGCTGCGGATCAGCTCCAGGATCTTGGCCTGAATGGTCACGTCCAGAGCGGTGGTGGGCTCGTCGCAGATCAGCAGGTCGGGGTCGCAGGCCAGCGCAATGGCGATGACAACGCGCTGACGCATACCACCGGACAGCTGGTGCGGGTAGCTCTTCATGCGCTTTTCCGCATCGGTGATGCCCACTTCTTCCAGCAGCTGCACAGCCTTTTTATAGGCGGCATCCTTGGGCATCTTGTAGTGCCACAGCATTCCTTCCATGATCTGCTTGCCGATCTGCATGGTGGGGTCAAGGCTGGTCATGGGGTCCTGGAACACCATGGCGATGCGCTTGCCGTTGATGTGGCGGCGGATCCACTTTTTGTCCTTCTGCAGCAGGTCTACGGTCTCAGGGCTGCCGTCGGCGTGATGGTAGCTGAACTCGATGGAACCGCTGTTCACGATGGCATTCTGGGCCAGAATGCCCATGGCGGCCTTCATGGTGACCGACTTGCCGGAACCGGATTCGCCTACCAGAGCGACGGTCTCGCCCTTGTACAGGTCGATGTTCACGCCGCGGATGGCATGCACCGGGCCTGCGGTGGTCTTAAAGGTGATATCAAGGTCTCGCACCGACAAGACCTGTTCTTTTTTCTTTTCAGGCATGGGGTGTTCCTCCTTACATACTCTTCATCTTGGGGTCCAGAGCCTCACGCAGGCCATCGGCCACCAGGTTGAAGCTCATCATCAGCAGGCTCATAACCACCATGGGCGGGATGATCTGGTAGGGGTGGGTGGTGAAGCTGTTGTACAGCTCACTGATCAGAGAACCCAGCGAGCACTGCGGCACCGGGATGCCCAGACCAACGAAGGACAGGAACGCCTCGGTGAAAATTGCAGTGGGGATGCTGAACATGACCTGAGTGATGATGGGTCCGATGATGTTGGGCAGAACTTCCTTGAAGATGATGAAGAAGCTGCCTGCGCCCAGAGTGCGGGAGGCCAGAACGAACTCCTGATCCTTCAGCTTGAGCATCTCAGCACGGGCGATGCGGCTCATGCCCACCCACTCGGTCAGCATCAGGGCAAAGATGATGGTCACCATGCCGGGCTTCAGCACCAGCAGAAGCAGCGTGACGATGACCAGGCGAGGAATGCCGTTGGCCACTTCCAGAAAACGCTGCATCACCATATCCACTTTTCCGCCGAAGTAACCCGAGATCAGGCCGTAGCTCATGCCGATGACCATATCGATGACGGCGGCGGCCACAGCGATGATCAGCGAGACACGGGCACCTTCCCAGGTGCGGGTCCAGATATCACGGCCATATGTGTCACTGCCGAACCAGTAGTAGACATCCTCTTTGCCTTTTTCCTGATAGGCGTTGACGGTCTTGGTTCCAGTGGTGGTGGTCATCTTCTCGTCGCCGTTGAAGATGCCGAAGTTTTCCAGCACCTGCACACGGGGCGCGAAGTTCTTCTGGCTCAGCTCCTGACCGGAATAGGTATACTCGTTCATGCCCGGGCCAAAGATGGCCAGCAGCACGATAGCAATGACCAGGATCAGGCCGAACACCGCGCTCTTCTTGCGGAAGAAGCGCACCCGCACATCCTTCCAGAAGCTCTGTGCGGCGAAGTTCGTGTCCATGGCGATCTCTTCGTCGTTGTGCTTGAGAACAAAGTCCTTTTCGTTGAATTTGTGCTCCGGGTACAGGGTATCCACGGCGCTGACGATGGCGTCAGCAGTGGATTCGCCGCCCAGGCGAATTGCTTTTTCTGCCATATCAGTCGTCCCCCTTTGCCAGACGGATGCGCGGGTCGATGATGCCGTACAGCAGGTCAACGACCAGCATGATGCCAATATACATGGCGCTGTAGATGAAGCTCAGGCTGATGACCACGTTGTAGTCGTTGGACTGGATGGCGGTCACCAGCAGGCTGCCCACGCCGGGAATGGCGAAGATCTTTTCCACCACCAGAGAACCGGTCATCAGATCAACGATCAGAGGAGCCAGCACCGTGATGATGGGAATCAGGGCGTTGCGCAGAGCGTGGCGGAAGATCAGCGCCGGGCCGGAGATGCCCTTGCTCTCGGCCAACAGCATGTAATCGGAGTCCAGAACTTCGATCATCTCACTGCGGGTGAAGCGGGCAATGGACGCCATGGTGAACATGGACAACGAGATGCTGGGCAGCACGCTGGAGCCGAACACGTCCTTTGCGGAGAACAGCATGGGGAACCACTTCAGCTTGAAGCCGAAGGTGTAGCTCAGGGCCAGTGCGATGACGTAGGACGGCACCGACACGCCGATGACCGAGATGATGGTGGCCAGCGTGTCAAAGATGGTGTCCCGCTTCAGGGCAGCGATGATGCCGAGGATCAGGCCCACGATGGCACCCAGCGTGACAGCCATGCCGCCCACACGGATGGAAATGGGCAGACGGGACTGGATCAGCTGCGAGATGGGCGTGTTCTTGGAGATGTTGTAGCTGACGCCGAAATCGCCGCGCAGCATGTTGGCCACATAGCGGAAGAACTGCACATAGATGGGCTGGTCCAGACCATACTTTGCGTACAGGGCTGCGCGCATATCTTCGGTCAGCTTTTCATCGTTGAAGGGCGAACCGGGCATCAGCTGCATGAGGATGAACAGCACCAGCAGGATGGCCAGCAGCGTAAACAACGAGGTAATGATACGCTTGAGCGTGTATTTTTTCACGTTGGGTAGACCCCCTTAAAGTTTCTTCTTTCCCCCGTTCAGCACGGGGGCGGCTTTCACTCCGCCGCGGTCATCCGTGCGCTGGAGGCGGACAGTCAAAAAGCCAAAAAGTCGCACAGCGGCAATTTACGCTGCCACTGTGCGGCATTTTTATATTACGCGGAAATCAGGCTTCCTTCTTGACGTTCTTATAAACACGGTTCAGAGCGCAGGGGTGATGCTCAATGCCAGTGACCTTGGAGGAGATCATCTCGGCATTGCACTGACCGTACAGCGGGAAGATGACAGCCTGCTCCAGAACGATGGACTCAGCATCGTACATAGCTTCCCAGCGGCCTTCGGGGTCGGTGCACAGATCGCCGGTGGTGCACTCTGCGATGATGGAGTCGTAGTCAGCGTCGCTCCACAGACCGTAGTTGTTGGAGTTGCCGGTGACCCACATGCCCAGATAAGTCATGGGATCGGCGTAGTCGGGGCCCCAGCGGGTCAGACCCAGCTCAAAGGTACCGTCCTGCATATCCTGCACACGCTGCTTCTTGGGCTCGACCTTCAGCTCCAGAGTGAAGCCGGGCAGAGTGGTCTGCAGCTGCTCCTGAACGACCTGAGCGACCTTCTGGGGAGCATCGTCAGCATCGACGACCATGGTGAAGGAGAAGGAATCCTTGCCCAGCTCGCTCTTGGCCTGCTCGTAATACTCTGCAGCCTTGTCGGGATCGTATGCGCAGTACTCTGCGAACTTGGTCTGATCAGCGCTGAAGTCGCTGCCGTCGGGGCCGGTCGCAAACTGTGCGGGAACTGCGGTGTATGCGGGGGTGGAGCCATCCTTCAGCACGTCGTTGGTGATGGACTCACGATCCAGTGCGAAGGTGATGGCACGGCGCAGGTTCAGGTTTGCCAGATCCGGCACAGCGTCGATGTTGGGGCTGATGTACCACAGGTAACCGGCGCCCACGCTGGTGAACTCGGGGTCGTCCTTGACCTGCTCGACCTGCTCACCGTTCAGCAGGGTGATGTCCAGATCGCCGTTCTGATAGCTCATCAGGGCCTGCTGGCTGTCCTTGATGACCTGATAGTTCAGGCCGTCCAGAGAGATCTTGTCAGCGTCGTAGTAGTCGGCGTTCTTGGTCAGCTCAAATGCGGTGGCTGCGGGCTCATAGGAGGTCAGCACGAAGGCGCCGTTGCTCAGCACAGTGTCTGCGCTGGTGCCGTAGGTGTCGCCGCAGCTCTCGAAGAACTTCTGGTTCATCGGGTAGTAGGTGGGGAAGTACATCAGGCTCAGGAAGTAGCTGACAGGAACGTTCAGCTCGACCTTCAGGGTCTTGTCGTCCACAGCGGTGACGCCCAGATCGGTGACAGGCTTGTTGCCTGCGATGATGTCAGCGGCGTTGACCACCTGGCCGATGTCGCTCAGCATGTAAGAATACTCAGAAGCGTTTGCGGGGTCAACAGCACGCTGCCAGCCGAACACAAAGTCCGCAGCGGTGACGGCGTCGCCGTTGGACCACTTTGCATCGCGCAGGTGGAAGGTGTAGGTCTTGCCGTCCTCGCTCAGCTCGTAACTCTCAGCCAGAGCCGGGATGGCAGCGCCGGAAGCATCCATCTGCATCAGGCCGTCGGTGTAGTCAGCGATGACCTCAAAAGAGGTACCGTCGGTGGCCAGCTGGGGGTCCAGAGACTGGACTTCGGTCTCCAGCATGATGTTCAGCACACCGCCCTCAGCGGAACCGGAAGCAGCTGCACCGGAAGATGCAGCAGTGGAGCCGGAAGCGGCAGTGCTGGAGGAGCCGCCGCAGGCAGTCAGAGCCAGTGCAGCAGCCGATACGCCTGCAGCAGCCAGGAAGCTGCGGCGAGAAATACGACGATCGAATTTCATATTTTTTCCCTCTCTCTTACCTCATTGCTTTACCGAGATAAAGCAGCAGGTTCTAAAAAATGCACAAAGGTCTTTTATGCTCCTCCTCCGGAGCCTTGCACACCTTTGTGCGATACCCGCATTATACGCTGTTCCGCCCAAAAAAGAAAGTGTTCCGCCCGCATTTCTGTGGAATGACCAATGGCCAGCCAAAAAATCCCTTCCCCTTTTGTGCAGTTTTGAAGTCAAGTTGTATTTATATAGAACACACTTTTGTTGCATCATGAGTTTTCTGTATCTTCCAGAAAAACAGATGAAGAAATTTCACCTGCATTTTTGCCAGCTTTATACAAGAGTCATACTTTTTTCGCTGCTTTTGTTTTTCTTCGAAAGATGCAAAAAAGCTCCTGCCCGGGTGGTCTCAGGCAGGAGCTTTTTAAGCTTCAGCTTACTGGAACAGCGCCACAACGTAGTCCGCACCATTGTACTGGATGAACACTGCACCCATCCTGCTGCAGCCGGATGCAGCGTCCTGCAGCGCCTGGGCGGCATCTTCTGCAGCCGGCGCATACAGGCGGCCCGGATCATAATAAGGGTTGCCCTCGTTGTTCATGGTCAGGCCGATCTTCACCGTCAGCGGCAGATAAAGCCGCCCCTCCGTGGAGCGGTCAATAAAGTCGTTGACCGTTGTGGAGGTCATGTTGCCGGAGTTGGCATCCAGCTGCACCCGGCGGACAAACTGTCCTTCCGAAGTGCTCAGCTGCAGCGGCTCCTCTGTCATCCACTCCGCCAGCCGCTGGGCTGCATATTCCAGCGTGGTGTCATACTGCAGGCCCGGGTCGATCTGCTTCATCAGTTCCTTCGCCGCGTCTGCATCGGTCTGCACCGTGGCAAAGGACAGGCTGCACCCGGCCAGCACTGCCAGCGCCAGAACGCCTGCCAGCAGACCTGCCAGAACGCTTTTTACATGTTTCATGGAACGTTCCTCCCCTTCCGGTTCATTTTCTTCATGATACCTTTTTTGCGGGCAGATTACAAGCGTTTGCCGGCAAAGAAAAAGCCTGCCGCACAAGACAGACTCATTAAAAAGGGCCGCTGCACAAAATCGCACAGCGGCCCTCTGGTTCTGAAATTTTACTTTGCGTACTCGACGGCGCGGCTCTCGCGGATGACATTGACCTTGATCTGGCCGGGGTAATCCAGCGTAT
>CAVKKE010000029.1:0-23087 GCA_963656875.1 Barnesiella intestinihominis
GCTGGCGGACAGGCCGTCCACGCCGTCGGTGCAGTTGACCACGTTGATGCTGGCCCAGATCAGGATGACGATCAGCAGCAGGTACACCGCATAAGGCAGGGTGAACAACCACTGCAGGAAGTTGACGCCGCAGCCGTTGAAGTTCAGGTAGGTGACGCCGGCCACGATGGCGATCACAAAATCGATGATGCCTTTTTTGTACTCGTTCCATGCGGTCTCAGCAGCATCGTCAAAGTAGCCGGAGAGCATGGACGCGATGAGCAGCACCGTGTAGATGACGTATTCCACCTTGAAGGGCAGGAACGCCAGCGACACCAGCGCGATGCACAGCACGAAGATCAGGCCGGAGCCGCGGGCCTTGCCCTTGGACAGCGCACCGTTGACCGCAAACTCGCGGCCATGGTCGTGGGGCAGCTTATCGTGAAACACCGAGTCCATCAGAGCCGTGAGGGCGAACGCCAGCAGGAACGCCAAGGCATCCACGCCGCGCTGGCCCACCGTGGAAAGCAGCAGTTCGATCATATTCAAAATTCCTCTTTCTTTCATTCTTGTGAGAGAAGTGTATCACCCTTCCCCGAAAAAATCAATCTCCCCCGGCGAAAAAAGGTGCCTTTGATTGACTTTTATCGGCACGGCACTTATAATGGTATATCAGTCTGTCTGTTTTTGTTATACTTTATTATGATCACGCCCATCCCGGGGCGTCTGGGGCGGAACAGCATTTTTGCGCATCATCTTCCATCCGGTTTTACTTTTCAGATATAGGCGGCTCGCCCTCTCAGTCTCGCGTTGCTCGCCAGCTCCCCCAAAGTGGGAGCCCTTGGCAGTTCATGCAAAGTGTATCGCTTTGCCAAGGCCTCTCCCTTTGACAGACTTCCCCCGGTCGGGGGAAGATGTCGCGTGAGCGACAAAAAGGGGAACAAGGTGGATTTGCGGAGCAAAGACGGAGAGGGCGAGGACGCTAACGGGAAACTTTCTCCCAATCTGCACAATCAGCTGAAGGAGTTTCATCAAACTTAAAGGAGGAATCATGTCCATTTCCCTCGAGCAGCTCTCGGCGCAGATGCGCCGGGGCGAACAGGTGCCGCTGCGCCACACCATGCAGGTGGTGCTGACGCTGAGCATCCCGTCCATTCTGCAGCAGATCGTGGTCACCGCCATGGAGTACATCGACGCGGCCATGGTGGGCCACATCGGCGCATCGGCCACGGCGTCCATCGGCATCGTCAGTTCCAGCACATGGCTGCTGCACGGGATGCTGGCGGGCCTGTACATGTCCTTCGCCATTCAGGTCGCCCAGTACCTCGGTGCCGACCGGCAGGACGACGCCCGGGGCGTGCTGCGGCAGTCCATGATCTTCAACGGCGCGGTGGGCCTTGCGGCGTCAGTGTTCGGCATCGGCATCAGCCGGTTTCTGCCCGGGTGGCTGGGGGCTGACATCTCCCTGCAGGCGGATGCGTCCGCTTACTTCGCCATCTGGTCGGCTTCCCTGCCCTTCGCCATGGCCATGGGCACTTACTCGTCCATGCTGCGCTCTGCCGGTGACGCCCTGACCCCCGGCCTCATCAGCGTGCTCACCTGTGTGCTGGACGTGATCTTCAACTTCTTCCTCATCAACCCCACCCGTGAGATGATTTTGCTGGGCCGCACGGTCACGGTGTGGGGCCTCGGCTTGGGCGTGCCGGGCGCAGCGCTGGGCACCGCTCTGGCCACCGTCATCAGCGGCGTGCTCACCCTTGCCATCCTGCTGCTGCGGGACGGCCCGCTGTGCATCCGCAGGCCCGGCTCCTGGCGCATCACCCGCGCCTGCCTGCAGAACCTGTGGAAGGTGGGCGCACCGCTGGCCGCAGAGCGCGCGGCCCTGTCCTCCGCGCAGGTGCTGCTCATCCGGGTGGTGTCCGGCCTTGGCACCACGGCCATTGCGGCCAACAGTCTGGGCGTCAGCGCCGAGAGCCTGTGCTATATGGCGGGCTACGGCATTCAGGACGCCGCCCTCGCTCTGGTGGGGCAGGCCGTGGGCGCAAACCGCCGGGACATGGCAAAGAGCTTTGCGTGGCTGTGCACTGCCATGGGCATGGGCATCATGGCCCTGACCGGCGTGGGCATGTTCTTCTTTGCGCCGCAGCTCATGGGCATCTTCACAGCGGACGCGGCGGTCATCGCACTGGGCGCACGGGTGCTTCGCATTGAAGCCGTGGCCGAGCCGATGTTCGGTGCCAGCATCGTGGCCAGCGGTGCCATGCAGGGCGCGGGCGACAGCACCGGGTGCTTCGTGCTGAACCTCGTGAGCATGTGGGGCATCCGGCTCACCCTCGCGGTGCTGCTGGCCCCGAAGTTCGGGCTGGTGGGCGTGTGGTTCGCCATGAGCTTTGAGCTGACCATGCGCGGCGTGTTATTCCTTGTCCGCATGGCAAGGGGCCGGTGGCTGGATAAAGGGGCGCTGGCCTGACGATTTGAAATGCCCTCCGCTGACGCTCTGGGCATAAACAGCGGAAACACATATTTTTATTTGTCCCTCCGGAAAATCTGCGGATTTTCCGGAGGGACTTTTTCACGGAAGGGGTCAGATAAAATAACAGCTCCCCGGCCGGGAACCGCACTGCGGGACCTGACCGGGGAGTTTTGCTGTGGTTTTATAATTTGAGAGAAGAAGAAAAAAGGAAAGAGCAGGTCACTTGCGGCCGTGCAGGATGGGAGACAGCGGCTTGTAGATCAGCATGCACAGCACGGCGTCCAGCAGGCCCTTGACCAAGGTGAACGGCATGTTGAAGATCACCAGACACTTGATGAGGCTGTCTGCGGAAGGCAGGATGGCCTGATACATGCCGAGGATGGCTTCCATCGGCATGTGGTAGAACTGCACATAGGCCGGATAGGTGATGAAGTAGTTGGACGGCACGCTGAAAATGGCCATCACTGCGGCACCGGCCACTGCGCCGATGATGGCGGTCTTGCGGCTCTTGCGGTGCTTGTAGATGAAGCCTGCCACAGCGGAGAACACTGCGCCCAGCATGAAGTTGCACAGCTCGCCGACGCCTGCGGTGGAGGTGCCCTTGATGACGATGTGCAGCAGGTTCTTCATGAAACTGATGACCACGCCGTACACCGGGCCAAGGGCGAACGCGCCCAGCAGAGCGGGCAGGTCGGAGAAGTCCATCTTGACGAAGGACGGGATGAGCATCGGAATGGGGAACTCGATGAACATCAGGATAAATGCCACTGCGCTCAGCATGGCGGCAACGGTCAGGTCGTGGGTCGTGTTCTTTTTCATGGTTTTTGTCCTCCCCGGGGAATGGCCCCGTACAAATTTGATCGGAAAGCCCTTTTCGCGCTTGCTGTTCTGGAACGGGAAAGACAAACAGAAAAGCGCCCTGCTGCAACAAAAAAACACTGCAACAGGGCGCGTAGACAACGATTTGTCTGCCGTTTCTTGCATCCGGACTATACCGTTGGTCCCGGAGTCACACCGGGTCAGCACCTGCAAAGAGGTGGTCGCGGACTTTACCGCCAGTGGGGAATCACACCCCGCCCTGAAACGAACTTTCTGCCCAAGAGTATAGCGTGCCGTGCCAGACTTGTCAAGAGGGCGTTTTCAGATTTGTGCAATTTTTATCAAAGTCATTCTTTTTCGTCTATCCTGCCCTCTCCGCCTTGCCCCGCCGGGCCGGATGTGATATGATAAAGGGGTTGTAAAAAATTCAGGAGGTAACCATGATCTTCTCAATTCGTGATCTTTCCTTCGAGCTGGGCGGGATGCTGCTGGAAGGCTGGCTGGCCTTTGCCGCCCGGGCCGTGTGCGCCCTGCTCATTCTGGCGGCTGCGTGGCTGGTGCGCCGCTGGCTGACCAAAAAGGGCTTCCCCGCCCTGCTGGCCCGCAGCTGGCATTTCTCCGGCACGCCCATCCTGCTGCGCAACTTTGCCGTGCCCGTCCAGCGCATGTGCACCGCTGTGGGCATCTATCTGGCGGCGGCTTCCCTGCCCTGGGCCATCCCCGGCGTCAGCAAGCTGCTGCTCACCTGCTTCCGGCTTGCCGTGACCCTGCTGGCCTGCGAGGGCCTGTACGCGGCTTCCGATCTGGCCGACCTTGTGCTGGCATCCTGCAGCCTGGAGATCCGCTCCAACAAGACCCTGTGCTCCCTGCTGGACACCACCTACAAAGTGCTGGTCATCGTGCTGTGCGTGGCAGCGCTGGCGCAGGAAGTGGGCTTCCCCATCGGCAGCATCGTCGCCGGTGCCGGTCTTGTGGGCCTGACCATCTCGCTGGCCGCGCAGGAAAGCGCCAGCAACCTGTTCTCCGGCATCGTCATCCTGCTGGACAAGCCCTTCTCGGTGGGCGACTGGATCACCGTGGGCGATGTGGAAGGTGAAGTCATCGACATCAACTTCCGCTCCACCCGCATCCGCTCGCTGGACAAGACCATCAACGTGGTCACCAACAGCAAGATCTGCTCTTCCACCGTGCAGAACGCCGCTCTGCGCACCATGCGGCCCTACAAGTTCAATCTGGGCGTGACCTACGGCACCACCCGCCCCCAGCTGGAAAAGCTGATGGCCGACCTGCAGGCCATGCTGGACAAGAGCCCTTACACCAACAAGGGCACCAACATCGTCCAGCTGGCAAACTTCGGCGATTCCAGCATCAACATCCTGGTCTCGGCCTATCTGCTGACCAACGCCTACGCTGAGTTTCTGCAGATGCAGAACGATTTGAACCTGAACATCATGGACATCATGCAGGCCGACGGCGTAGACTTCGCGTTCCCCTCCACCAGCGTGTACATCGAAAAGAACTGAGCATCCCCCGCACAGCAAAATGCCGCTCCGGCACAGACCGGAACGGCATTTTTTCGTTTATTCGTTTGCGGCTTTGTCCAGCTGCACCTCCGCAGCTTCCTCGGCCTCTTCTTCTCTCTGGTAGACCTCAAATGCCGACCACATGGGTTCCACACTCTTTCCGTGGAACCTGCGGTCGATGTAGTTTTTCGTGATCTTTGCCACTGTGCCGGACAGTGCCAGCACGCCGATCAGGTTCGGCAGCATCATCAGACCGTTGAAGGTATCGGACAGGTCCCATGCAAGGCCCAGCTTCATGGTGGCTCCCACCATCACCATGCCCACGAACACCACCTTGTAGCCGACGCTGGCCTTTGTGCCGAAGAGATATTCAAAGGCCTTGGTGCCGTAGTGGCTCCAGCCCAGCACCGTGGAGTATGCGAACAGCAGGATGGACACCGCAATGAACTTGGGCCCGTAGTGGCCGAACACCGTGGAGAACGCCTGACCCACCAGCGCGCTGCCCTGCACCTCCGAGAGCATTTTGCCGGTGTCCAGATCCACAAAGCCGGAGGTCAGCACTACCAGAGCGGTGAGGGTGCAGACCACGATGGTGTCCGCAAAGACCTCAAAGATGCCCCACATGCCCTGCTGCACCGGCTCCCGCACGTTGGAAGAAGAATGCACCATGACCGACGAGCCAAGGCCCGCTTCGTTGGAGAATGCACCGCGCTTGAAGCCCCAGGTGATGGCCTGCGAGACGCCGTAGCCTAGGATGCCGCCGCCTGCTGCCGGCAGAGCGAAAGCGCCCTTGAAGATGGCCGCAAACGCCGCCGGGATGGCCGTGAAGTGTGCGCCCACCACGATCAGCGCACCCACGATGTACATGACGGCCATGGCGGGCACGATCTTCTCAGTGACCGCCGCCACGCGCTTCAGGCCGCCCAGAATGACCAGCGCGGACAGGATGACCAGCGCAATGCCGGTGACCACATTGGGCACGTTGAACGCGGAGTTCATGTTGCCTGCGATGGAATTGATCTGGCTCATGTTGCCGATGCCGAAGGACGCCAGCACGCAGAAGCAGGAGAACAGCACCGCCAGCACCCGGCCCAGCGTTCTGCAGCCCTTTTTCGCGCCCAGACCATCGGCCAGATAGTACATGGCACCGCCGGACCACTCGCCCTTTTCGTTTTTGCGGCGGTAGAAGATGCCCAGCACGTTCTCGGAATAGTTGGTCATCATGCCGAGGATGGCCATGACCCACATCCAGAAGATCGCACCCGGGCCGCCGCTGATGATGGCCGTGGCCACGCCCACGATGTTGCCCGTGCCGATGGTGGCAGCCAGCGCTGTGCAAAGGCTCTGGAACTGGCTGATGGCCATGTCCTCCTTCGTGGTGTGGGCCGTCACCTTTTTGTTGGTGAAAATGGCCCCGATGGTGTTTTTCATCCAGTGGCCGAAGCGCCCGAACTGAAACCCGCCGGTGCGCACGGTCATGACCAGGCCGGTGCCGAACAGCAGTGCCAGGCCCACAGGCCCCCACACCACGCCGTTGACCGAGCTGTTGATGCTTGTGATGGTTTCCAGCATCCTGTTTTCCCCCTCTTGTTAAAAAATGCGGGCAGGAACCGTTCAAGGCTCTGCCCGCATGTCAGGATGCATTTTTCCGCACTCCGGTGCGCGCCCCCAGCAGGCAGCCACACCTTTGTGTCCAGTTGTTCTTGCCCCGTATTCCTCTCGGATACGTTGCAGACAGGATATCACAAAGTTTCCGCTCATGCAAGATTTTTCTGCGCAAATGCAGGAATTTTCAGCTCAGGCACCCGAGTGCTGAATTCTGTTTTTGTATGACTTTTCTTTTTGCTACAGCGCCACATCCAGCGCCATCATCAGCGCAAAGCCCAGCACGATGCTCACCACCCCGGCGGGCTCGTCGCCCTCCACGGCCTGCGGGATCATCTCCTGCGCCGTCACGCACACCATGCAGCCCGCCGCCGCGCTCATGAGCCATGGCAGCACCGCGCTGACCCATTCGGCCAGCAGAAAGGCCAGCACTGCCCCCAGCGGCTCCACCATCCCGGACGCTGCCCCGGCACAGAACGCCTGCCCCCGGGTGCGGCCATTGTGCACCAGCGGCAGGCTGACCGCGGCCCCTTCCGGGATGTTCTGCAGCCCGATGCCAAGGCTCAGGGCCAGTGCCCCGCTGACGGCTTCCGGTTCCCCGGTCAGGGCCAGTGCAGCGGCAAGGCCGGTGACCATTCCCTCGGGCAGGTTGTGCAGCGTCACTGCCAGCACTGTCCGCCCGCCATGGCCCTCGCCCCCTGCCAGAAGCTGCCCCGCCACCTGCTCCAGCTGCAAAAGGCCCACGGCCCCCAGAACCAGCGCGATGGACGGCGGGATCCACGCCGGGAGCGGCTGGCCCCGGGCGCGCTCAATGGCAGGCAACAGCAGGCTCCACACGCTTGCTGCCAGCATGATGCCCGCCGCCATGCCGCACAAAATGCGCTGGGTGCAGGGCCGGGCCGTGCGCCGCAGCAGGAACACCCCCGCCGCCCCCAGCGCCGTGCAGGCCGCGGGAAACAGCAGCACCCACACGGTCAGAATGATCCGGTTCAAAACAGCATTCCCCCTTTGCCCGGTGTATGCTGCAAAAGGGAAAAAAGTTCCACTGCTTCCATCTTCAATTTCCAAAAGCACCTTCCGCATTTAAGCCGACAAACGACTCAAGAAATTACAAAGCAGTTACAGCGTAGTTAAGAATCTTTTCCTGCGTCTTCCAGCCCTTCGATCAGATTGTCAAAAATTCTTTGACTTTTAGCTATAAATTATAACAAAAGCGCAGATTATCCTTAAAACATAGAATTTTCACCAAACATCCTCTTGATTTTTTTGCGAAAAGAGCTAAAATACTGTCTTGCAGAGCGGCCCGGCCTGTAGGGCCCCTGCGAGAAACTTTTTGGAAAAAGTAAGGAGATTTTAGATATGAAACTCAAGAATGTTGCTGTCGCTGTTGTTGCTCTGGCTCTGGCTGTTGGTATGACCGCCTGCGGCGGCTCTTCCTCTTCCTCCACTGCTGCTTCTTCCGAGGCTGCTTCCAGCGTTGCTGCTGAGTCTGCTTCTGTCGCAGTCGAGTCTGAGGCTGCTTCCTCCGAAGCTGAGAGCGAGGCTGCATCTTCTGAGGCTGCTTCCGAGGTCGAGGCTGAGTCTGAGGCTGTTTCCGAGGCCGCTTCTTCTGAGGCTGCTTCTTCTGTCGCTGCCTGATTTCCGGCATCTGACAGAAACATAACGGACAAATAAGAAAGGCTGCTTCCCGGGGGTGTTCCCTGAGAAGCAGCCTTTTGTTTTTGGGGTGGTTCAGTGTTCCAGCAGAGCGCGGATCTCTGCAAGATTTTTTGCGAAGCAGATGCCTTTCTGCCGTTCCGGGCTGGAAAGTCCCTTGCGGATCATCTCATCCAGAAGGGCTTTCAGGCTGTCGTAATAGCCGTTCAGGTTGTAGAGGATGCAGGGCGCTGCCAGCTGTTTCAGCGAGACCTTGGACATCACCTCGGTGATCTCTTCCAGCGTGCCGGTGCCGCCGGGGAACGCGATAAACGCATCCCCCAGCTCGATCATCTTCGTCTTGCGCTCGGTCATGTCCTTCGTCACGATCAGCTCGGTCAAGCCGTCGTACTGCAGCTCTTCCTCCACGAAGAACTGCGGCTCCACGCCGGTCACCTCGCCGCCCGCCGCGAGGGTGCTTTCGGCCAGAACACCCATCAGTCCGCTGCGGGAGCCGCCGTAGACCAGCGTGTTCCCGCTTTCACCGATCCAGCGCCCCAGCTCCCGCACCGCCTGCTTCAGGGCCGGGTCATTGCCCTCATTGGCCCCCAGATATACCGTGATGTTCATGTTCGTTTCCCCTTCCCCTTCCCGTTTTTGACTGATTATACCACACTCCCCCAAAAAGGGGAACTGCTCTTGACAGGCGCGCACCCCCTGCGGTATGATGAACTTAAAGTTCACTTACACATTCAGGAGGAATCCGACATGACTTACACCGTTGGCGAAATGGCAAAAATGCTGGACGTGCCCGCGTCCACCCTGCGCTATTACGATAAGGAGGGGCTGCTGCCCTTCGTGGAGCGTTCCTCCGGCAACATCCGGGTGTTCCGGGACAGCGACTTCGAGTGGCTGCGGGTGATCGGCTGCATGAAAAAAGCCGGCATGTCCCTCAAGGACATCCGGCAGTATATCGAGCTTGCCATGCAGGGCAATGACACCATTGACGCCCGGCTTGCACTGTTCCAGCACCAGCGTGAGGTGCTGAAAGCCCAGATGGCCGAGCTACAGCACACCATGAGCATGGTGGATTACAAGTGCTGGTATTACGAGACGGCCAAAGCCGCCGGGAGCATCGACACGCCCAAATGCATGCAGCTGGACGACATCCCGGAGCAGTTCCGCGCCATCCGGCAGGAGCTGCAGCAGACACCGGAAAAATAAAGCGCAGTTGCTGCGTGCCGGAAGTTTCTCCGAGGACTTCCGGGAGGTGGGGCCCCGGCGCGTAAGCGTTGGGGCGGGACAGGTGTCCCGGGCCGTCCGAGGAGAAAGCTGCCGGTGCACAGCAACGAACCGTACAATGGTCTTACACCCCCCACAGCACTACACCCAACACCGCAGAAAGCAAGATCATCCCGATGGGAGACGGTGCTTTCTGCGTTTTCTTTTTCCAGAGCCCATGCACCGCCCACAGCAGCGCGAACACAAGGATGCTCCGCCCATCCGGGGCAAAGCCGCCCGCGAGGCTCGTGAAGCCCCCCAGCGTGGAAAGCCCCATGGTGACGGCCGTGGCAAGGATCATCGCCACCACGCAGGGCCGCACGCCGGAGAGGAACGCTTCCACCCCGGCGTATTTCATCAGGTTTTTCAGCACCGCCGCGATCAGCAGGATGATGAAGAACGACGGCAGCACCACGCCCAGCGTCGCGCACAGCGCCCCCCAGAAGCCCCCCTGCGACGAGCCGATGAAGGTGGCCATGTTCACGGCCAGCGGCCCGGGCGTGGACTCAGACACCGCAATGAAGCTGAGAAATTCCGCCTCGGTCAGCCAGCCGTGGCCCAGCACCACCTCCCGCACCAGCGAGATCATGCCGTAGCCGCCGCCGAAGGACAGCGCACCGATCATGAGAAAATTCAAAAACAGACTCAGGTAGATCATTGCACGTTCCCGCCTTTCTGCAGCCTGCGCACCAGCCAGAGCGCCAGCCCTGCCGCGCCGCTGAGCAGGATATAGAAGATTGACGAGAGGGACACCGCTGCCACCGAGCAGCCCACCATGGCCGCGATGACTGCCGCCAGAACCGCCACATTGAAAGCATTGCGCTGCAGATTTTTCAGCATCTTCAGCCCCGCCGAGAGGATGAGGTAGATCACGCACACCTGAATGCCCCGGAATGCGCTTGCCACCGCCGACAGGCTGAGGAACTGGTCAAAGAACAGCGAGATGAGATAGATGACCGCGAAAGACGGGATGCACACCGCCAGCGTGGACGCCGCCGCGCCTGCCGTTCCGTCGATCTTATAACCGATGTAAGTGGCGCTGTTCACGGCCATGGGGCCCGGCGTAGACTCGGCAATGGCCACCATATCGAGGAATTCTTCCCGGGTGACCCACTGTTTTTCCTCCACGAATTCATGTTCCAGCAGAGCCACCATGGCGTAGCCCCCGCCGAAGGTGAACGCTCCAATTTTGAGGAACGTTGCAAAAAGTTCTTTTGTTTTGGACATACCTTTCCCCTTTCCTTCGCTTCATTATATCATTTTTTGCCGCACTATGGTATACTTTAAGGGAATATACTGCTTCGGGCAGAAAAAAGGAGTTTAGGATATGAAAACGAAATTTGGCATCGTGGGCTGCGGCTTTCTGGGCAACATCGTAGCTGCCGCATGGAAGAACGGCCTGCTGCCGGACTACGAGCTGGTGGGCGTCGCCAGCCGCACCCGCGCTTCCGCTGAGAAGACTGCCGCCAATGTGGGCTGTGCCGTCTGCGACGACGTGGACGCCCTGCTGGCGCTGGAACCCGAGTACATCGTGGAGACCGCTTCGGTGGAAGCCGTGCGGGCCATGGCTGTGCCCGTGCTGAAAAAGGGCGTGAACCTTGTCATCATCTCCATCGGCGCTTTCGCTGACCTTGATTTCTATGCCGAGATCAAGGCCGCCGCCGTGGAAGGCAAAGCCAAGGTGCATCTGGCCAGCGGTGCCATCGGCGGCTTTGACGTGCTGCAGACCGTTACCCTGATGGCCGAGGCCCAGAAGCTGGCTGAGAAAGCCGGCATCGAGACCCACACCGGCGCAAAGGGCTTCCGCAACACGCCCGTGTGGGAAGAGCACCTGCTCACTGACACCGAGAAGACCACCGTTTTCACCGGCAATGCCAAGCAAGCCATTGCCACCTTCCCCCGCCGGGTCAACGTGGCCGTAGCCACCTCTCTGGCCACCACCGGCCCCGACATCACCGGCGTGACCATGCACTCGGTGCCCGGCTGGGTGGGCGACGACCACTGCATCACCGCTGAGATCGAGGGCGTGAAAGCCGTGGTGGACATCTGCTCGTCCACCAGCGCCATTGCAGGCTGGAGCGTCGTGGCCCTGCTGCGCAACCTCGCTTCCCCGGTCTGCTTCTATTAAGGAGGGTTTTCCATGTTTGAAAAGCTTGTTGCCATTGAGCCGGTCAGCCTGATCCCTGCCGCAGAGCAGGAGCTGCATCAGTACGCCAAAGATGTCGTGCTCTACCCCGACATCCCCGCCAGCGATGACGAGATCATCCGCCGCATCGGGGACGCCGACGCCGTGCTGCTGAGCTACACCTCCCGCATGGGCAAAAACGTCATCGAGCGCTGCCCGAACATCCGCTACATCGGCATGTGCTGCAGCCTGTACTCCGAAGAAAGCGCCAACGTGGACATCGCCTACGCCCGCACCCGGGGCATCAAGGTGCTGGGCATCCGGGACTACGGCGACCGCGGCGTCGTGGAATATGTGCTCCACGAGCTGACCGGCATCCTGCACGGCTTCGGGATGCCCACTTTCAGCCCGTTGAGATCACCGGCCTGAAAGTGGGCATCGTGGGCCTGGGCGTGTCCGGCCGCATGATCGCCGACGCTTTGCAGTTCATGGGCGCAGAGATCAGCTATTACAGCCGCAGCCGCAAGCCCGACGCCGAAGCTTCCGGCATGACCTACAAGCCGCTGGCCCAGCTTCTGGCCGACAGCGAAGTGGTGTTCACCTGCCTGAACAAGAACGTCCTGCTGCTGGGCAAAGAAGAGTTCGCTCAGCTGGGCGCAGGCAAGGTGCTGTTCAACACCTCCATCGGCCCGGGCTTCGACTCCGCCGCTCTGGAAGACTGGCTCACCCTGCCGGGCACCCACTATTTCTGCGACACCCGCGCCGCTGCGGGCCCCGTCTCTGAGGGCTTCTTTGACCGCGAGAATGTCCACTGCCAGAACGTCTCCGCCGGACGCACCAAGCAAGCATTCGTGCTGCTGAGTCAGAAGGTGCTGGCGAATATCAGAACGGCACTGAGAGAGTAAAACTGGTTGACGGGCTCGCCCTCTCCGTCATTGCTTCGCAATGCCACCTCTCCCAAAGTGAGAGGCCTTGGCAGTGCGGAAAACTTTCTGGTTTTGCCAAAGGCTCTCCCTTTGGGAGAGCTGCTGAACGAAGTGAAGCTGAGAGGGCGAGCCGCCTAAATCTAAAAACGCACCCAAAAGTTTCCCCAACAACACAGAACCCCCGCCTGCAGAGTCTGCAGACGGGGGTTCTTCTTTATGATGAAGGAATTTGTCTGGTTATTTCTTCAGGATCAGGCACTCATAGGGGCGCAGAGCCTCGGCTTTGCCCTCATAATTGCCCAGCAGCTTTCCGGCGTTCTGCCAGCCCTCCGGCAGAGTGTAAGGTGCGTCATGCTCGGTCAGGTTGCACAGCACCAGCAGCTCTTCCCCGCCCTCGGCACCGTAGCGGCGGTAGGCCAGCAGGTCGGCATCGTCCGGGAACAAAAACTCGATCCTGCCCTCGCTGATGACCTTGTGCATCTTGCGCAGGCGCACCAGCGTCTTGTAGAAGCTGCGCACAGACTCCGGGTCGTTCACCTCAGCGGCGGCGTTGATGGCCTTGTAGTTGTCCGCCACACCGATCCACGGGGTGCCAGTGGTGAAGCCTGCATTCTCGCTGCCGTCCCACTGCATGGGGGTGCGGCTGTCGTCGCGGCTGCGCTGAGCGATGATGTCCAGCGTCTCTTCCTCGCTCTTGTCCTGCTGGCGGAGAATTTTATAGTAGTTGCGGCTCTCCACGTCGCGGTACTGGTCGATGGAGGTGAAGTGGGGGTTCGTCATGCCCAGCTCCTCACCCTGATAGATGTAGGGCGTGCCCCGCATGAAGTGGATGGCCGCGGCCAGCATTTCGGCGCTCTGCTTCCAGTATTTTCCGTCGCTGCCAAAGCGGCTCACGGCGCGGGGCTGGTCGTGGTTGCACCAGAACAAAGCGTTCCAGCCGCCGTGCTCCTGCATCCCCTCCTGCCAGGTCTGGAACAGCCGTTTCAGCTCCATGCGGTCGGGGGGCATCAGCTCCCACTTCTGGCCGTTCTTGTAGTCCACTTTCAGGTGGTGGAAGTTGAAGCACATGCTCAGCTCGTGGCGGTCGGCGCCGGTGTAGCCGATGCAGTTTTCCAGCGAGGTGGAGGACATCTCGCCCACGGTCACCATGCCGTCGATGCCGCCGGCCTTCACCAGCTCCTGCAGATACTTGTGCACGTTGCGGCCATCGGTGTAGAAGCGGCGGCCGTCGCCCTCAAAGTCGTCCTCATAGACCTCCGGTTTGGAAATCAGATTTACCACGTCAAAGCGGAAGCCCTTGATGCCCTTGGCTTTCCAGAAGCGCAGGATGTCGGCCATTTCCTCGCGGACAGCGGGGTTCTCCCAGTTGACGTCCGCCTGCATCACATCAAACAGATGCAGATACCACTTGCCCAGCCAAGGCACATACTCCCAAGCGGGCCCGCCGAACTTGGACACCCAGTTGGTGGGGTAGCGGTCGGGGGTGCCGTCCTTGAAGATGTAGTAGTCCTGATATTTCTTGTCCCCGGCCAATGCTTTCTGGAACCACTCGTGCTCGGTGGAGGTATGGTTGAACACCATGTCCAGCATCAGGCCGATGCCGCGCTTGTCCGCCTCACGGATGAGCTCTTCCAGGTCTTCCATGGTGCCGTAGCGGGGGTCGATGGAGCGGTAGTCCGACACATCGTAGCCGTTGTCGCGCTGCGGCGAGGGGAAGAATGGGGTCAGCCAGAGCATATCCACGCCAAGGTCTGCCAGATAATCCAGCTTGCTGGTGACGCCCTTCAGGTCGCCGAAACCGTCGCCGTTGGAGTCGCAGAAGGACTTCGGGTAGATCTGATAGACGACTTTATCCTTGAAATCTGCCATTTGGAAAGCACCTCTTTCTCAGGTTTAAAAATCAGGCAATGCCCTTCTTCTTGCCCACGATGACGGTGAGCACAAAGGGAACGACGATGGTGATGAGCATGCACACAGCAAAGCTGAGCATGTAGGCGGGCTGGATGGACAGGATGCCCGGGATGCCGCCCACGCCGATGGCGTTTGCAGTGGTGGAGGTGGACACGCAGACCACAGCGGCAATTGCGGAGCCGATCATGCCGCAGACGAACGGGAAGTGATGCTTGAGGTTGACGCCGAACATGGCGGGCTCGGTGACGCCCAGGTAGCAGGAGATGCAGGAGGGAACGTTGACTTCCTGTGCGGCGGCATTCTTGCGCTGCAGGTAGATCATACCGAGAACGGCGGAGCCCTGTGCGATGTTGGAGAGGGCGATCATGGGCCACAGCATAGTGCCGCCGAAGTCGGCGATCAGCTGCATGTCAATGGCGTTGGACATGTGGTGCAGGCCGGTGATGACCAGCGGAGCATACACAAAGCCGAAGATGGCACCGAAGACCACGCGGAAGGAGCCGGTGATGCCTGCGTAGACCACAGAGGAAATGGCGGAACCGATCTTCCAGCCGATGGGGCCCAGCACGGTGTGGGCGATGATGACGGACAGCACCAGGCTGCAGAAAGGCACCACGATCATGGAAATAACCGCCGGGCAGATCTTGCGGAAGAAGCGTTCCAGATACACCAGCGTGAAGGCCGCAAGGATGGCTGGGATAACCTGTGCCTGATAGCCGATCATGTTCACGGTGAAGAAGCCAAAGTCCCACTTGGGGATGTCCGCCGCAGCGGTGGAAGCCACGCTGTAGGCGTTGAGCAGCTGGCCAGACACCAGCGTCAGGCCCAGCACGATGCCAAGGCTCTGGGTGGTGCCCATCTTCTTGGTGACGGACCAGCAGATGCACACCGGCAGCATGTGGAAGATAGCCTCACCGATCAGCCACAGGAAGCTGTCCACGCCGGTCCAGAACTGGCTGATGTCGCACAGGGTCTTGGTGCCGTTCTCAAAGAAATAGATGCTGTCGATGCAGTTGCGGAAGCCGAGGATCAGGCCGCCGGTGATGATGGCCGGGATCAGCGGGGCGAAAATTTCTGCCAGCGCGCTCATCACCTTCTGCAGAGTGTTCTGGTTCTGCTTGGCGGCGCTCTTCACGGCGTCCTTGGACACGCCGTCAATACCGGACACCGCAATGAAGTCGTTGTAGAAGTCGCTCACCGTGTTGCCGATGATCACCTGAAACTGGCCGGCCTGATTGAACACGCCCTTTGCGCTCTTCAGGCTCTCGATCTTTTTCACGTCCGCCTTGGAGGTGTCGTTCAGCACAAAGCGCATACGGGACACGCAGTGTGAGACCGCCGCGATGTTCTCTTTGCCGCCGACGTATTCCAGCAGCAGCTTTGCATCTTCCTGGTATTTGCCCATGATGTTTCTCCTTGTTTCTGATTTGTTCCAATATTCGTTCAAACTTGTTCATACAAGTTCTGCTTACGGCATCAGTATAGTCAACTTGTTCATACAAGTCAAGCATCTTTCAAAAAAATCTCGTGTAACTTGAAAATTTTCGGCATCTCCAACAAGAAAAATCCTTGAAATTCAGGCGCAATCACGGTATACTGAAACCAATGTTTGAACAAGTTGAGGGTTTTATCTATGCCAAAAGCAAAATATGAGGGCATCTACCGCAGCATCAAAAAGCGCATCGAAGCGCAGGACTATCCTTATCAGTCCCTGCTGCCCAGTGAGAACACCCTGATCGAAGAATACGACTGCTCCCGCAACACGGTGCGCCGCGCCATTGCGGAGCTGACCGCTGACGGCTATGTGCAGGCCATGCAGGGCCGGGGCGTGCGGGTCATTTATCAGCCCGTGGGCAAGACCACTTTCACCATCGGCGGCATTGAGACCTTTCAGGAGACCGCCCGCCGCAACCACCTGCGGGCCGTCACCCGGGTCATCCGGTTCGAAAGCATCACCGCAGATGAGCGGCTGGCCGCAGAGAGCGGCTTTGCCGTGGGGGACGAGCTGTGGGCCGTGCAGCGCGTGCGCTATCTGGACGGCAAGGCGCTGATTTTGGACATCAACTATTTTTTGAAGGAATTTGTGCCCGGCCTGACCGGAGAGATCGCCGCCCACTCTATCTATGATTACATTGAGAATGTGCTCAACATGCAGATCATCACCAGCAAGCGGCGCATCACGGTGGAGCACGCCACCACCCGGGACGAAAAGCTGCTGGATATGGACGGCTACGACTGTGTGGCCGTGGTGGTGAACCAGACCTTCAACTCGGACGGCCTTCTGTTCGAGTACACCCAGTCCCGCCACCAGCCGGATTACTTCTGCTTTCAGGACATCGCCACCCGCAAAAAGGTGTGAACACCGCCCTGCACTTGCAAAACCTGTCTGCCTGCGGTATACTTGAGTAGTAAAAAGGGAGCCCGCCGAAGCGGGCTGAGAGTGGGCTGCACTGCCCTGACCTGTGACCTGATTTGGATCATGCCAACGTAGGGAGATATCGGTAAATTCTGCGGATATGTCCCCCGCCGGGGATGTATCCGCATTTTTGTTTCTTTTCAGAAAAGCTCTCCCCTCGGGAGAGCTGGCACGGCGCAGCCGTGGCTGAGAGGGTTCCACCTTTAAGGAGGTTTTATGATGAAAACAGCTTTGACCATTGCCGGCAGCGATTCCAGCGGCGGCGCAGGCATTCAGGCCGATATCAAGACCATGACCGCCAACGGCGTGTTCGCCATGAGCGCCATCACGGCCCTCACTGCCCAGAACACCACCGGCGTCACCGATATCTTCGAGACCACCCCCAAGTTTCTGGGTGAGCAGATCGACGCCATCTTCACCGACATCTACCCGGATGCCGTCAAGATCGGCATGGTGTCCTCGGCAGAGCTGATCGGCGTCATTGCCGAAAAGCTCAAGGCCTACGGCGCAAAGCACATCGTGGTAGACCCTGTCATGGTGGCCACCTCCGGCTCCAAGCTGCTGCGCGACGACGCCGTGCAGGCCCTCACCTCCAAGCTGCTGCCCATGGCCGAGGTGCTGACCCCGAACATTCCCGAAGCTGAGATCCTCTCCGGCATGACCATCACCGACGCTGCCGGCATGGAAGCCGCCGCCATGGCCATCAGCGAGAAATACGGCTGCTCTGTGCTGTGCAAGGGCGGCCACCAGATCAACGACGCCGACGACCTGCTGTGGCGCAATGGCAGCGGCAAGTGGTTCAAGGGCAAGCGCATCAACAATCCCAACACCCACGGCACCGGCTGCACCCTGTCCAGCGCCATCGCTTCCAACCTGGCCAAGGGCTATGACCTCGACACCTCGGTGGAGCGCGCCAAGGCTTACATCTCCGGCTGCCTGTCCGCCATGCTGGATCTGGGCCGCGGCTCCGGCCCCATGGACCACATGTTCAACCTGAAAGGAGATTTCGTCCGTGACTGAGACCCCTTTTGTTGACGCGCTCATTCAGGAAAGCCTGCCCGTCTGGCAGCAGTGCCTGGACTCAGAGTTCCTGCGCAAGCTCGAAAACGGCACCTTGGACGAAGCCTGCTTCAAGGGCTATATCGTGGAGGACAGCCTTTATCTGCGGGAATATGCCAAGGTGTTCGCCTGGGGCATGACCAAGGCTGAGACGATGGACACCATCCGCACCTACTATTCCCTGCTGTCTTTCGTGCAGGAAAACGAGGATGTGACCCGCCTGCACTATCTGGAGCAGTTCGGCCTGCCCGAAGCCAGCATCCAGTCTCTTCCCCTGCGCCCGGAAAACCGCGCCTATGTGGACTGCATGATCGATGCCGCAAAGCAGGGCGAGGGCGAAGCGGAATGCATCATGGCCTGCCTGCCCTGTATGCTGAGCTACGGCTGGCTCTTCCAGAAGATCCTCTCCCGCGCCCCGTCAGTGGCTGACACGATGTTCGGCCCCCTGGTGCAGGACTATGCCGGCCCCGGCTACGAAGCCGCCTGCCATGAGTGGGCAGTCTATGCCGAAAAAGCCTGCTCCGGCCTTTCGCCGGAGCGTCTGGCCCGCTGCCGCGAGATCTTCCACGCCTGCTCGGAGCATGAGCTGCACTTCTGGGAGATGGCCGCGAAGCCCCGCGAGGATGTGTAAGGCCCTGCATTCATAAAATACCGTCAAAAAATCCCGTCCCCGGGGAGCTGCTGCTCCACCCGGAGACGGGATTCTGTTTTGTTGGAAAATTTTTGAAGTCGGGATCGTGTCCCGCAGCCAGCGGAATCTCTGTGAATATTATAGCAGATATTTTTCCTAATATCAAATTTTCTGTTCATCTTCCTATATTACTCAAAAGCATCCGCAGATACGTTCTTCCCATTTCTTTCGTGCCGGAAGCATCTTTCAGTGCCAACCACTGCCACACAAGAAAAAGCGTATTGCTGTAATGGTCGGCGAGCAGTTCCTTGGGGATTTCCTTTTCCGCAGCGTCCGTACACTTTTGAAAAATCTCCCGCATCTGTCCGTTCAGGAAGCTGCGGAAACTCGAAACCATATATCCGTTCTCCGGGTTATGAAGCAGAATCTGTGAGACCTTGCTCCTGTTTTCCCGTGTAAAATCATAAATCCGGTCAAAATAGAGATAGAGCATCTCGTTTTCCGGCGCATGGTGATACTCTGAAAGCCCAATTTGTGCCGCAAGCCCAATTTGTGCCGCAAGCGTCTGCCAGCAATACTCCAGCAGATCATACTTGTCATCAAAATAGTTATAGAATGTTGCGCGAGGGTATTGTGCACCCGCACAGAGTTCTCCCACAGTCATTTCTTCAAACGGCTTTTTTGTGAGGAGCAACAGCATCCCATTGCTGAATGCCGTCAATGTGCGCTTTGCTCCGCGTGTCATCGGGCGCGATACATCGTATTTCATGGTCATTCCTTTGCATTTTTGAAAATCTGTCTATCTTTGGACGGAAGTTCCGATTCGCAGATTGCTTTCCGAATGATTCTGTTTTATCATAAGTGCAGAAATTTTGCAACTGTCCAATTCAAGACAGCAGAAAGAGGCTTTTTCATGAATGCAGCAATCATTACAGGTGCATCCTCCGGGCTTGGCCGATGTTATGTGGATGCAGTCACAGAGGAGCTTTGGCTGATTGCGCGGCGTGAGGAACGGCTGCGCGAAATTGCCCAGCATTATCCCGACAAACGCTGTGTCATTCTTCCGTTGGACCTTGCCGACCGCCGCAGTTATGGCATCCTTGCAGAAAAGTTGCAGCAGGAGCAGCCGCAAATCAAAGTCTTCATCAACGATGCCGGTATCGCCGACGGTTCGTCTTTTGAAACGATGGAACTGGACAAGATGCTGCGGATCATCAACCTGAACTGCATCGGTGCGACCGCTGTTACCCGAATCTGTCTGCCTTACATCATGGATAGCGGCACGATTCTGGAAGTGTCCTCCACTTCTGCGTTTGTCCCCAATACCAATCTTGTCGTCTACTGCGCATCGAAATCTTATGTGTCGTCCTTCTGCCTCGGTCTTCGCGAAGAACTGCGACACCGAAGCATCAATGTCTGTGCAATGTGCCCCGGCCTAATGCTGACCGAAATGAATCAGGCAAACGGCAATCCCCATCTGACAAAAGGGCAAAGCCGCCTGCCCGTGGTGGACCCGAAAACCGCCGCCGTAAAATCGCTGAAAGCCGCAAAGCGCGGCCGGGCGGTCTACACCACCGGAGCTTTTTACAAATTTTATCGGCTGCTTGCCAAAATTCTGCCTCACACCCTCCTCGTCAAATTCACAGGACTGGGCTGAAAGGATCTGCACCATTATGATCTTTTATTTTTCCGCCACCGGCAACAGCCGCTATGTTGCCGACCGCATCGCCGCCGCAACCGGTGATGAAACCATTTCCATTCCCGACTGCTGCAAAAACGACCACTTTTCCTTTGATGAAACGGACAAAACCGTTGGGATCGTCAGCCCCACCTACGCATGGGGGCTACCCAGCATCGTGCAGGAGTTTCTGGAAAAGCTGACTCTGCACAGCCAGCCGCCTTATCTGTGGTTCGCCGCCACCTACGGCACAACGCCGGGGCAGACCGGACGGTTTGCAGAGGACATCTTAAAACGCAGCAGGCTGACCGTCTCGGCAAAATTCAGCGTCCAGATGCCCGATACATGGACGCCGCTGTTTGATTTGAGCAGCAAAGAAAAAGTGCAGCGTATCAACGCCACTGCGGAACCGCAGATTGACCACATCATCCAGCTGATTCAGAACCGTGCATCCGGCGACTTCATGCAGCGTAAAATGCCGCTTTGGCTCGCAAAGTCTGTTTATGCCATTGAATATTCCTCCATGCGCCAAACGCATCATTTCCATGTGGAGGATAGCTGCATCGGCTGTGGTCTGTGTGCCCGGAACTGCCCGGTCTCGGCCATTCAGCTCCGGGATAAAAAGCCGGTCTGGGTCAAAGAGCAGTGCGTCATGTGCCTTTCCTGCCTGCATCATTGTCCAAAGTTTGCCATTCAGTATGGGAAACGCACCCAAAAGCATGGGCAGTACGACCACTTCTTTTCATGACATACTCTTGAACTTTTAAGTTTTCCTTAATTGCTGCCTTTTCTCACTCGAACTATCCGGAAATCCCGGATAGTTGCCCCCGTCCGAGTTATTAAGCAATGCTTAACAACTGCCTTGAACTCTTCAGCGTTTCCGAAGAGCTGCCCTTATATATAAAAAGCCCCCGCCAGTTCATCGCTGGCGGGAGCTTTGCTAACTATTTATTAAATTATCACGTTGGAACTTACTCGAGCTCGGTAAGTCCAGATTCTTACTAAACAAATTTGTTTAGCAAGTCTATTCTTGGATGTTCACTTTTCCATGAGATTGCTGTGCTAGATGTGGCTTGCTGATTTTTTAGTATCACGATAGTATCACACAACCAGCGGAACCTCTGTGAGTATTATACCGAAAAGCCTTCCAAAATGCAACCAAACAATGCAATTTATTGCACCATCATCTTATGCGAAACGCGAATATAAAGGATTGCGGCCAAACCAATCGAGAGAAGGTCTGCCACCGGCTGCGCCCAAATCAGGCCGTTGATGCCCACCACGGCCTGCAAGATAAACAATGCTGGGATGAAAATGATTCCCTGACGGCTCAAATTGATGATAAGTGCAGGGGTTGCCGCTCCCATTGCCTGCAACGTATTGATAAGAACATAGAACACACCGAACAGGAAGCTCGTTGTCAACAGGATCCGGGAGAACTCAACTGCATAAGAATAAGCTGCCGGGTCAGAGAGGAAGGCACTGACGATCTGGTTGGTAAACAGATAGCAGATCACCGTCAGCACTGCACCCAGCGACAATGCAAACAGCATCGAAAAACGGAACGCCTTTTTGAATCGCTCCCACAGTTTTGCACCAACACAGTAGCCCAAAAGCGGCTGTACACCCTGTCCCAGTCCCATGCAGACCATGCCGGTAATGGTAACGACCTTCATTGCCACACCCATGCCGGCCACAGCCATGTCCCCGTATTTTGCAAGCTGACTGTTGATGATGATTTGAGCAACACTCATTAAAACCGACCCCAGCGCAGCAGGAATGCCAATGGCGCAAACCGGGCCGCAGACTTTTTCCGGCCGTGAAAGCTCTTTGACACGGACGCTCAGAGAAGACTTTCCACGGACGAAATACAGGATATAATAGCACGCTCCTACAACATTTCCAATCAAAGTTGCAATCGCAGCACCTGTGATGTTCCAGCCCAAAAGCAGAATCATGATCGGGTCAAGAATCACATTCAGCAGATTGCCCAGAAGCTGTCCCATCATGGCTTCTGCCGACTTGCCTTCTGCGCGAACAATGTTTGAGAAAGCGTTGGAGATCAGAACAAACGGCCCGCCAAAGCTCACGATGGTCAGATAGGATTTAGCGTATGCCCATGTTCCCTCACTTGCTCCTACCAGGGCAAGAATCGTGTCCATAAAAAGCAGGAACAGCGCAGCCATGACAATACCCACGACTACACATCCCCACATACAGAACGAGCAGACCTTTTTAGCGTGGTCTGTTCGTCCCTGCCCCAGCGCACGAGAGATCACAGAAGTGCCGCCCATGCCAAACACCGTACCGACTGCCATAAACATCAGGAACACAGGCATTGCCAGCGAAACAGCCGCCACTTGGTAAGCATCATGTGTCTGCCCTACAAAAAATGTGTCGGCCAGATTGTAGATCAGCATCATGAGCATTGCTGCCATTGCAGGCAATGCGCTTTTTAGCACCGCCTGTGAAACAGGAGCCTTTTCAAAGAGTTCTGTTGCGTTTGAGTCTTGCATATTATGCCCTCCAAATCGTTCGCTTGCTTTTAATAGCAAGCTATTGTTTATTTCAAAATAGATGCCTGCTTCTCAGCAGGCGGTCTATTTCACTTCATGCCATTGCATACTTTTTCCAATAAGTCCAGAAACACGGTTTTCTCTTCCTGTGTCAAAGAATGCAGCAGTTTTTGTTCGGCCTGCGCCATTCCTCTGTCCGAATCCAAGCAGCAGTCCTCGCCTTTTCGGGTAATGCGCACCATCTTGATTCGGCGGTCATCGGGGCTGCCAAAGCTCTCCAAAAAACCCTTTTGCTCCAACCGGACAACGATTCCCGCTGCCGTGGACTGTGCAACGTGCAGGCGGCGTTCCAGCTCTTTCAACGGCATCTGCTTTTCTTCTGCACCGCGAAGCTCGATCAGTGCCCCAACCTGCGCCATTGTCAGGTCTTGCGCCCGAAGGGTATTATTCGTATCTTTTTCAAGACAGTCATGAATCTGTTTTATCATCATACCGCAAGTTCGTTTCATC
>CAVKKE010000030.1:0-22268 GCA_963656875.1 Barnesiella intestinihominis
CAGAAACCCGGAACCCTTTTTGAGCCACTTTGGCCCTGAAAAGGTTCCGGGTTTCTGTGCATAATTTTTTCAGCGAGCCATTTTGCAACAGCCCCTTTGTGTTTCAGGGAGTCAGGACACAGTGGCATGCGTTTCCAGCCAGTCCATCACACAGGACTGCAGGGCGTTCAGGCGGGCACGGTTCTGGCCGTATGCGTCGGCATATTCGGCGTCAGCGGCGTCGATCTCTTCCTGCGTCGGGGTGATGTTCTCCGCATCGGCGATGGCCTGGAAGATCAGGTCCTGCTTGGCCAGATGCTCAAAGTAGGAGTCCGAAGCGGCCAGCATACTGTCGGCGTCGGCGTAGCCCTGGGTCTGAGCAAAGGCGTTCAGGTCCATGCCGTACAGAGAAGCATACTGGTTGTAATAGTTCAGGAACATGCGGATGTAGTAGCTGGTGATAGTGGAAGGCAGGGCCTTGAACTCGGAGTTGGTCATCAGATAGTCCACGATCGCGTTCTGGTAGTTGTCCTCATAGAGGGCATCGTTGAAGTAGCTGCGCAGGGCGTCGGCGGTGTGCAGGTCATCGGAGGCACCGAAGTTGGAGTCCACCCATTCGTCGGTCAGCTCCGGGGTGACGCTCACGGAGAGGGAGTTCAGGGTGACGCTGAACACGGCTTCCTTGCCGCTGAGGGTGATGGTGTTGCCCTCGGCATCGGTGGAGTCGCCGTAGCCGTCCGGGAAGGTGACGGTGACATCAAAGGTGTCGCCGATGTTGTGGCCGATGATCTGATCCTCAAAGCCGTCGATGAAGGTGCCGCTGCCGAGGGTCAGGTCATAACCGGAAGCGGTGCCGCCGTTGAAGGCTACACCGTCCACGGAGCCGGAGTAGTCGATGTTGGCGATGTCGCCGCTCTGAGCAGCGCGGCCGGTGACTTCCTGACTGGTGGTGTACTGGTTCAGCAGATTGGTGAGCTGATACTGGATCTCGTCCTCAGTGGGGGTCAGATCAGACTCATTGAGGGGAATGGCGTTGTAATCCTTGGGCAGGGTGATGTAATCTGCCGTATTCTGGATGTCAGCCCAGCGGCCGTTCTCATCCAGACCGTCGCTGTAATCGAAGCTTTCGTAGTCGAAGTCTGCCACGGTGCCGAACCGGGAGACAGAAGAAACGGACGAAGAAGAAGCGGCTTCGTCGCTGGTCTGCTTCTTTTTGGTGAGGGTGAAGCAGGCAAAGATGACGCAGGCTGCCGCCGCAATGGCGCACAGGATGCAAAGGATCTTACGAGTGGTGCTGTTCAAAAGAAATACCTCCTGTTGTACCGGCGCACGGGGCCGGGGAAAGCGAATGATACCGTACCATTATAAACGCTCTGACGCAAAAAGAAAAGTTCTTTGCAAAATTTCCACAAATCCGGCGGGGCATTCGTGGTACTTTTGCCTGTTCTCTGCCGCAAAAGTGGGCAAAACCGGTGGAAATGGGAAGAAGGTTCTGCTACAATAAAAATAAGTGAGCCTTCCCCGTGAGATAAGGCCCCCTCTTTGAGGGGGCTGTCGAGCGTATGCGAGACTGGAGGAGTTACTCCTTCCGTCATCGCTGCGCGATGCCACCTCCCTCAAGGAGGGAGGCTTTTCCGCCGGGAGAGGGCGAGGATGCTGACCATAATGGAGGATAAAACCATGGATTACAATAAAGCTGCTCTGGAAATGCACGAGACTCACAAGGGCAAAGTGGGCATCGTGAGCAAGGTGGAGGTCAAGACCCGCGACGACCTGTCCACTGCCTACACCCCCGGCGTCGCTGAGCCCTGCCGCAAGATCAAGGCAAACCCCGATGACGTTTACAAGTATACCTTCAAAGGCAACATGGTGGCTGTCGTCTCCAACGGCACTGCTGTGCTGGGTCTGGGCGACATCGGCCCCGAGGCCGGCCTTCCGGTCATGGAGGGCAAAGCCGTGCTGTTCAAGGAGTTCGGCGGTGTGGATGCTTTCCCCATCTGCATCGACGCTCATGACGCGGCCAGCGTGATCGCAGCCTGCAAGGCCATCGCCCCCACCTTCGGCGGCATCAATCTGGAGGACATCAAGAGCCCCGAGTGCTTTGAGATCGAAGAGACTCTGGAGCGTGAACTGGACATCCCCGTGTTCCATGACGACCAGCACGGCACCGCCATCGTGGTCACCGCTGCCCTCATCAACGCCCTGCGCGTGGTGGGCAAGAAGATGGAAGATGTGCACATCGTGCTGAACGGCCCCGGCGCAGCCGGTACCGCCATCATCAAGATGCTGATGACCGCAGGCGCAAAGGACATCATTGCAGTGGATCAGTTCGGCACCCTGTACAAGGGCTGCAACAGCGCCGAAGCTCATAAGAACTGGCTGGGCGAAGTGACCAACCCCCGCCAGATCAAGGGCGGCCTGAAGGAAGCCATTGAGGGCGCCGACGTGTTCATCGGCGTGTCCAAGCCCGGCATCCTGACCACTGAGCTGTGCAAGACCATGAACAAGGACGCCATCGTCTTCGCCATGGCCAACCCCACCCCGGAGATCATGCCCGACGAAGCCAAGGCTGGCGGCGTGCGCATCATGGCCACCGGTCGCAGCGACTTCCCCAATCAGGTCAACAACGTGCTGTGCTTCCCGGGCCTGTTCAAGGGTGCGCTCAGCGTCCGTGCCCGCGACATCAACGACCAGATGAAGCTGGCCGCTGCCTACGCCATCGCGGACCTCATCACCGACGACGACCGCAGCGAAGAGAATATCATCCCTGGCGCATTCGACCCCCGCGTGGCCGAAGCTGTGGCAAACGCTGTGGCCAAAGCTGCCCGCGAGACCGGCGTGGCCCGGCTGTGAGCGGAGGAAGTTTCTATGAGAACCATTTCCGCACAGGAGATCACAAACACTGTGGCCCGGCTCTGCATCGAAGCCAACACCCGCCTGCCGCAGGATGTGCAGAATGCACTGGATAAGGCCCGGCAGGAAGAGCCGTGGCCGCTGGCAAAGAACACCCTCGACCTGCTGTGGTCGAACCTCTCCGCCGCAAAGGAAAAAGATCTGCCCATCTGCCAGGACACCGGCATGGCCTGCGTGTTCGTGGAGCTGGGCACCGATGTGCACATTGAGGGCAGTTTTGAGGCCGCCGTCCATGAGGGCGTGCGCCGGGGCTACACTGACGGCTATCTGCGCAAGAGCATCGTGGCCGACCCCCTGCGCCGGGGCAACACCGGCGACAACACCCCGGCGGCGATCACGGTGCATCTGGTGGACGGCGATGTCTGCCGCATCACGGTAACCCCCAAGGGCTTCGGCAGCGAGAACATGAGCCAGATCAAAATGCTCAAGCCCGCCGACGGAGTGGAGGGCTTCAAGAAGTTCGTGCTGGACACCGTGAAGCAGGCAGGTTCCAACCCCTGCCCGCCCATCGTGCTGGGCATCGGCGTGGGCGGCAGCTTTGACAAGGTGGCCTATCTTGCCAAGAAAGCACTGCTGCGCCCGCTGGATGTGCCGAACCCCGACCCCTATTACGCGCAGCTGGAGCAGGAACTGCTCACTGCCATCAACGAACTGGGCATCGGTCCGCAGGGCTTCGGCGGCAAGACCACATGTCTGGGCCTTGCCATCGAGCAGATGCCCACCCATGTGGCGGGCCTGCCCGTGGCTGTGAATGTTTCCTGCCACGTTACCCGCCGCGCCAGCGCGGAACTGTAAGAGCGTTCGCCCTCTCAGGCGCTAACGCGCCAGCTTGTTCCCCTTTTTGCCGCTGATGCGGCATCTTCCCCCGGCCGGGGGAAGTTTGTCAAAGGGAGAGCCCTTGGCAAAACCATGAACTTTGCAGAGACTGCCAAAGCCTCCCACTTTGGGGGAGGTGGCAATGCGTCAGCATTGACGGAGAGGGCGAGAACGCTAAAGGAGAAAATGTCGATGGAATATAAATTAACAATTCCCTGCACCGCCGAGGATCTCGCCCCGCTGAAAGCGGGCGATACGGTGCTGCTGTCCGGCGTGGTGTACACCGCCCGTGACCAGGCCCACAAGCGCATGACCGAAGCGCTGGACAAGGGCGAAAAGCTGCCCTTTGACCTTGAGGGCAGCGCCATCTATTACGTCGGCCCCACCCCGGAGCGTCCGGGCGAAGTGATCGGCTCTGCAGGACCCACCACCAGCGGCCGTATGGATGCCATGAGCCCGCGCCTTTTGGATCTGGGCAACAAGATCATGATCGGCAAGGGCAAGCGGGACGACGCCGTGAAAGCAGCTGTGGTGCGCAACGGAGCAGTGTATCTGGCAGCTCTGGGCGGGGCTGGTGCCCTGATGGCCAAGAGCGTCCAGACGCTGGAAGTCATTGCGTGGCCCGACCTCGGCTGTGAAGCTGTCCGCCGCCTGATGGTGAAGGATATGCCTCTGACGGTCATTCTGGACGCCCACGGCGGCGATCTGTACCAGTCCGGCCCGGCGGCGTATCTGGAAAGCAGGTAAGGCTTCCCCCTCGGGGGAAGCTGGATTGACGCGAAGCGGCAAGACTGATGAGGGGAAGTTATCTTATGAATCCGCTTTCGGAAGACGAAATCTGCACACAGTTGCCCCTCATCCGGCGCTGACGCGCCACCTTCCCCCAAGGGGGAAGGCTTTTAATTGCTTTTTGTGCAAACAAGCCAAAACCAAACCGGCAAAGATGTGGTCAAAACAGCAGATTTATGCAGGGTAAAATTGGTTTGTTTACACAAACTTCCTGCGAATTGCTTGCACATCGGCCAAAAGTGTGATATCCTGTACTATATGAAACCGTGGTGCTTTGCATCCCGGCACAGACAGGAGGCAAACATACCATGCAGATCCACCAATCCGCAGAAGATTATCTCGAAACGATCCTTATGCTCACTCAGCGGATGGGCCGTGTGCGCTCCATTGATGTCGTCAATGAGCTGGGCTTTACCAAGGCAAGCGTCAGCATTGCCATGAAAAAGCTGCGCGAGAACGGCTATATCGCGGTGGACGGCGAGGGCAACCTGACCCTGCTGGAGCCGGGCCGCGAGATCGCTGAGCGCATCTATGGCCGTCATCGTCTGCTGACCCATTTCTTCATTCAGTTGGGCGTGGACGAAAAGACCGCTGCAGAGGACGCCTGCAAGGCAGAGCATATCCTCAGTGAGCAGACGCTGCAGAAGATCCGCGAGCGTGCCATGGAGACCGACAACGAGCAGGGCAAGGCCGCTGAGTGACCGGAACATCCGCATTGGAAATGATACCGTCTCTTTCAAAAGAGGCGGTATTTTTTGTGCAGAAAAACCGGCCATCTTCCTCTTGCATCCCGGGCCGGGGTGCGGTATCCTTATAAGATAAGAAGGTTTTCATCAGCGAACCGGGGAGGGGAAACGCCATGGACGCAGAAGAGATCCGCATCTTGTTGGGAGACAACATTTTTGAGCGGGCGGTCAAATACCGCAAGCGCATCCAGCAGAGCACCTGCACCGTCAACGCCGACGGTGTGCGTCACCTTTCGGCTGTGGTGCAGGGCAAGCGTGCCAATTATTATTACACGCAGGCATGGCTGCGGGAAAACGGCAGCTTTGTCAGCGCGTCCTGCGACTGCCCCTATAACCAGAACGGCGAGGGCACCTATTGCAAGCACATCGGCGCTCTGCTGCTGGAAGATGCCGCAAAAAATAGCGGGAAACCGGCCCCGGCAACAAAGCCGGATGCCATCCCGGGCGTGGTGCGCGGCACCGGGAATCTGGCCCCGGAACCGCCCCGCCGGGACAGCTATGCTTCCGGGCTGGAGATGCTGTTTGGCCGCAAGTGGCACGGGGACGCCCCCGTCACCGACGGGGAAGCCCGGCTGCTGCTGGACGCCTACAGGGAAGCTGCATTGGAGGACATCGGAGCGGAGGACATGCCCCAGCGCACCGGTTTTGTCCGGCTGGAACCGGAGCTCACCCTCGTGTCCGGCCAGCAGCCCTGGCTGCGGCTGCGCATCTCGGACGGCGACGGCGGGCGGCAGTATGTGGTCAAGAATATCCCGGATCTTCTGGAAAACATCGAGCATGGCCGCAGTGTCAGCTATGGCAAGGCGCTGGCTTTCATCCATCGATGGGACGCCTTTGACGAGGAAGCGCAGCAGCTTCTGCGGCTGGTGCGCCGTCAGGTGAGTGCAAAGCAGAGCCTGGACAGCATGGCGGTGCGGGTCTACGGCGGGGCCGAGCGCGGCCCGGCGGGCGGCATGGCCCTGACCGGCGAAAACTTTGACACGCTGGTGCAGCTGTATGAGCACACGGGGAATCTGGGCGGCTATGATCTGCGGGAGGGCCTGCCCGCCATTACCATGAACGTGGCACGCCGCCGCGGCGGCGTGCAGGTGGAGTGCAGCCCGTCGCTGGGACTCGTGCACGGGCTGGATTACGATTACCTGTTCAGTGACGATACCGTCTGGCGGCTGCAGAAAGCCGGGTGCACCCGCATCCTGCCTGCCCTGCAGACCCTGTGCGGCAAAAGTCTGTTTTTCACCAGCGCAGACGCATCTGCATTTTGCAGCTATGTGCTGCCGGAGCTGGGCAGCAAGCTGAACATCGTGGACCCTGACCGCCTGCTGCTGAATCAGATCCCGCTGGAACCGGTGGTGCAATTCTATCTGGATGCCCCGGACAATTTCCGCGTGGAAGCCCACGCAGAGTTCCTCTATGGAGAGGACAAGGTGACACCGTTCGTCCCGGCCCCGGCGGGCCTGCTGCGGGACGTCCGGGCCGAGAGCCGGGCCAAAAAGCTGCTGGCGGCTTACCTGCAGGCCAGTGTGGACGACAACCCGGAGGTGTACGGCACCGCTGACGAGGAGGACATCTACCGCTTCCTTGAAGAGGGCGTGCCCGCTTTGCTGGCGGAGGGTGAAGTCTACCTGACCGATGCCTTCCGCAATCTGCAGGCCGCGCCGCCCCGCATCACGGTGGGGGTGTCGGTGCACGGCAGCGTGCTGGATCTGGAGGTGGACACCGGCGAATTCCCGGTCAGCGAGCTGAAAGACCTGCTTAAATCGCTGCACCAGAAAAAGCGCTATCACCGCCTGCGGGACGGCCGGCTGCTGCGGCTGGACGATAATCTGGAAGGGCTGGACGAGCTCAACGACACGCTGGAACTCTCCGGTGCCAAGCTCAAGAGCGGCCATGCAGAGCTGCCCCTTTACCGTGCACCCAGTCTGGACTGGGCGCTTTCGGGCCAGAACAGCCTGCGTTTCAACCGCGACGATGCATTCCGGCGCATCAGCCGCAGCTTCCATGCGGTGAAGGACAGCGAGTACACCCCGCCGGAAAGCCTGCACAGCATCCTGCGCAAATATCAGCGGGACGGCTACCGCTGGCTGCGCACACTGGACGGCTACGGTATGGGCGGCATCCTCGCCG
Source organism: Barnesiella intestinihominis (assembly GCA_963656875.1). Lineage (GTDB taxonomy): Bacteria > Bacillota > Clostridia > Oscillospirales > Ruminococcaceae > Faecalibacterium. Next base: position 7,368 of record CAVKKE010000030.1, read on the forward strand.
ACGATATGGGCCTTGGTAAGACCGTGCAGGTGCTGAGTTATCTGCTGGCCATGAAAGAGGGCGGGCAGAAGCTTCCCAGCCTCATCGTGTGCCCGGCGTCGCTGGTGCTCAACTGGCAGGAGGAATGCCAGAAGTTCACCCCGCAGCTTGTCTGCATCGCGGTGGACGGCGACGCTGCCCACCGGGCCGAACTGGCAAAGCAGTGGGCGGACGCTGACCTCGTGGTGACCAGTTATGACCTGATGCGCCGGGACGAAGAACTCTACAAAGAGCAGCAGTTCTACGCCTGCATTCTGGACGAAGCCCAGGCCATCAAGAACCACACCACCCAGAAATACAAGGCCGTGTGTCAGGTGAACAGCAAGGTGCGGTTCGCCCTCACCGGCACCCCGGTGGAAAACCGCCTGGGTGAGCTGTGGAGCATCTTCTCCTTCCTGATGCCGGGCTATCTGCCGCCCTACAAGACTTTCTGCGCCCGGTTCGAAAAGCCCATCGTGCAGGAGGACAACAAGGACGCTCTGCGCCGTTTGAATCAGCTCACCGGGCCGTTCATCCTGCGGCGCATGAAGTCCGAGGTGCTGAAGGAGCTGCCGCCCAAGACCGAGAACATCCACCGCATTGAGCTGGAAACGGAGCAGCGCAAGCTCTACCTTGCCGCCGTGGTGGACGCGCGGGAAAAGCTGCGTGCCGCCAAGCCCGAGGACAAGATGGCGGTGTTCGCGGTGCTCATGCGCCTGCGGGAGATCTGCTGCGACCCGCGCCTTGTGGCCGACAACTGGGAGGGCGGCAGTGCCAAGCTGGAAGCCTGCATGGAGCTGGTGACGGCCGCCGTGGAAGGCGGACACCGCATCCTGCTGTTCAGCCAGTTCACCTCCATGCTGGAGCTGCTGGCAAAGCGGCTGGACGAAGCAGGCGTGAGCCACTTCACCCTGCAGGGTTCCACGCCAAAGCCGGTGCGTGCGGAGCTGGTGCGCCGGTTCAATGGCGGGGAAGCGGATGTGTTCCTCATCTCACTGCGGGCCGGCGGCACCGGACTGAACCTGACCGCTGCCGACATCGTTATCCACTACGACCCGTGGTGGAACGTGGCGGCGCAGAATCAGGCCACCGACCGCGCTTACCGCATCGGCCAGCAGAACCCGGTGCAGGTGTATAAGCTCATTGCACAGGACACCATTGAAGAAAAGATCGTAGAGCTACAGCAGGCAAAGCAGGACCTGGCCGACACGGTGACCGGCTCGGCAGACGGGGCTATCCTGTCCATGAAGCTGGAAGAGCTGCTGCAGCTTCTGCAAGAATGATAAAAGGGGAGAAAGCTATGAAAGTCTGGGATCTGCACTGCGACACCCTCAGCGAGCTGCGTCATGCCGAAAAAGCGGGCCAGCCCAAGAGCTTTGAACACAACGATCTGCATATTGACCTTGAAAAATTACAGAAAGGCGATTATCTGCTGCAGTGCTTTGCGGCGTTCGTCAACCTTGGCGACAAAACGCCCGGGGCTGACCCGCTGGTGACGGCGCTGGAAGAGATCGACCAGCTCAAGCGCATCATGGCGGCGTATCCGGACAAGATCGCTCCGGTGTATACGGCGGCGGACATCCGCAAAAACGCCGAAGAGGGAAAGATCAGCGGGATGCTCACCATCGAAGAAGGTGCCTGCTGCAAGGGCAGCGTGGGCGTGCTGCGCCGGATGTATGAGCTGGGCGTGCGCATGATGACCCTGACCTGGAACCACGAAAACGAGCTGGCAGCGCCCCAGCTGAATCCCGGCGGCGTGCTGGTGCCCCAGACCGAAAAGGGCCTGACCGGGACCGGCTTCGAATTTCTGGCCGAGATGGAGCGGCTGCACATGATCGTGGACGTGAGCCACCTTTCGGACAAGGGCTTCTGGGATATCATCGAGCACGGCACCCGGCCTTTTGCGGCCAGCCACTCCAACTGCCGTGCCCTGGCACCCCACACCCGCAACCTGACCGATGAGATGATCCGCGCGCTGGCCGACCGGGGCGGCATTGCGGGCTTGAACTACTATGCGCCTTTCCTGGACGCTGACCCCACTCACCCGGAGAACTGCCGCAGCACGGTGGAGCTCATTGCAAAGCACGCGGCCCACTATAAGCAGGTGGGCGGCGCACAGATGATCGCCCTCGGCAGTGACTTTGACGGTATCGACGGCCCCCACCAGCTGGAAAATGCCGCTTGCCTGCCCCTGCTGGCGGATGCCCTGCGCAAAGAGGGCTTCACCGAAGATGAGGTGGAGGGCGTGTATTACCGCAATGCAATGCGCTTCTTCACCGAAAACTTGTAATAACAACGGAGAATATGCCGATATGGATAAAAATATGACGCTGGAAAAGCGCATCGAGGCGGAACTCTACTGCTATCAGGGCAAAATGAGTGTCTTTGTGGACGACCTGCACGGCCACACCGTGGAGATGGGCGCGGACGAGGAATTTGAGACGGCCTCCACCATCAAGGCGTTCATTCTGGCGGTGCTGTATCTGCAGGTGCAGCGGGGCAAGGCAGACCTTGCCGAAGAGATCACCTATGAGCAGAGCCAGTTCGTGGACGGCAGCGGAATGCTGCGGGCGCTGGGTGTGGGCGCAAAACTCAGGGTGAAGGACACCGCCACCATGATGATCATCTGCTCGGACAACATCGCCACCAACATGATCATCGATTATCTGGGGCTGGACACCATCAACGCCTGCATCCGGGAACTGGGCTTTGCTCACACCGTGTTGCACAATCCGCTCCACTTTGACCGCTACCGAAAGCTTGGCACCACCACGCCCCGGGACTATGCGGCGCTGTTTGCCCGCATCGCCAAAGGCGAACTGGTCAGCCCCGAAGCCAGCGCCGAAATGCTGGCCATCCTGCGCCAGCAGCATTACAATACCATGCTGACTCACGACTTCCCGCAGTATTATCTTGACTGTGAGGAGACCGGGGCCCCGGAGCTGATCTGGGTGGCCAGCAAGAGCGGCAGCATGAACGCCTGCCGCAACGACGGCGGCATCGTCCACACGCCTTACGGCGAATATGTCATCGTGCTGATGAATAAGGATTTCCACGATATCATCGAGTATAACGAGCACCCTGCCATGGTGTATGGTGCGAAGGTCTCCCGGATGATCTTGGATCAGGTGCTGGCGTGTGAAGGGAAGCTGTGGATGGAATAAGACGATTTAGAATGGCCAAGAGGAAAAGTGTATTTTGTGTCTTGCCGCGAGAGCGTTCTTGAAAGGAATCAGCGTAGCAGATGCAGCTGACCGAAACGATCCTTTCCGGTGAAAACGAAAGGGGCTGTTGCAAAATAAAAATGCGATAGCAATTTGCACAAAAAATAGCGCCACTTTGGCCCTGAAAAGGTTCCGGGTTTTGTGCATAATTTTTTCAGCGAGCTATTTTGCAACAGCCCCTTTCAAACTATAAATAAAAATTCCTATAATATTGTCAGAGCGAAGCGGAGACAATTCTAAATTGTTTATTGGTCAGTCAATGACCAGCCCTTTATCAAAGAACGCCAGACCAAATGCTCCCGGGCCCGCATGGGTGCCGATGACGCAGCCGATCTGCCGCACCAGAGGCTCGGCGATGTTCAGGTTGTCACGGAAGTAGTTCTCAATGGGCTGCACCTCCCGCAGGCCGGTGGAATAGCCCGCCACGGCGGCGAAGTCCGGGCTGACGCCGCCCAGCTCTTCGATCTTTTTGAACAGCGCCACATAGGCACCGGGCAGGCCGCGGGCCTTGCCTGCCATGGCCACCTTGCCCTCTTTGATGGTGATGAGGGGCTTGATGCCCAGCATTCCGCCGGCCACGGCCACGGCGGCGGGCAGGCGGCCGCCCTTGCGAAGATATTTCAGGTCGTCGATGGCGGCCACGAGGTGCAGATGCTCCTTGGCGTGTTCCAGGTCAGTGGCGATCTGCACCAGCGTCTTGCCGGCGTCCCGCAGGTGTACGGCCAGACGCACCAGCAGCGCTTCGCCCAGGCAGACATTGGCGGAATCCACGAACAGCACGTTGTCCACGTTGGCGAGGTCTGCGGCCAGCTTGGCGCACTGGCAGGTGCCGGACAGCTCGTGGGACAGGAAGATGCCCAGCACTTCGTCCCCGGCGGCTGCGGCTTCCAGATAGAACTTTTCGAACAGCTCCGGGCTGGGCTGGCTGGTGGTGGGCAGCTTGCGGCAGGTGCGCAGGTGGTCATAATAGGCGCTGGGGGTCATGTCGATGCCGTTCCGCAGGACGGCACCGTCCTCCAGCGTAACGTTCAGGGGGATGACAGTCACGCCCAGCTGCTCGGCTTCGGCGGGCAGGATGTCGGACGCAGAATCGGTGAGAATGCGGATCATAAAATACCTCCGGTTTTCCGGTAAAAACAATTTAAAGTGAAATACACGACGCTTTTTACAAAAACGTCGGAAAGCATTATACCAGAAGCCATAGGGAAAAGTCAATTGTTTAAGCAAAATTTGTTTCGTCAGAGCGCAGAATCCTTGCGCACGGCCCGCTGTCTGTGGTAAGATAAGTGCCGGGAACGATGCAGCAGGGAGGAACGGTCATGGAGCAAAAGGCGAAAACAAAGGCGCTGCTGTCTGCATTCGGCTGTGCACTGGCCTACATGCTGGCGGGGAAGCTGCTGGCGCTCCTGCCTGCCCCGGAGTGGGATGCACGGGCGCTGTCCTTTTTGCATCACTGCATCGCTGCGCCCATCGTGGAAGAGCTGGTGTTCCGGGGCGCGGTGCTGCGGCTGGCCCGGCCTTTGGGCAGGCGGGAGGCCGTTCTTTTGCAGTCTGTGCTCTTCGCGCTGCAACACGGCAGCCCGGCGGCCATGGCCTGGGCGCTGGTGTGCGGCGCAGGGCTGGGAGTGCTTTCCGACCGCACCGGGCGCGTATGGCCGGGGATGCTTTTGCATACATTGAATAATCTGCTGGTTTTTGCGGCAGGATAAAGGGGAAGCTATGACCGATTTTGAACTGATGGGCCTTGCACTGGAAGAAGCCCGCAAGGCGGCTGCGCTGGGCGAGGTGCCGGTGGGGGCCGTGGTGGCGCGGAACGGTGAGGTGGTCTCCGCCGCCCACAACACCCGGGAGACCGAGAAGAACGCCCTCCACCACGCGGAGCTGCTGGCCATCGACGCGGCCTGCAAAAAGCTGGGGGGCTGGAGGCTGTGGGAGTGTGAACTGTTCGTCACACTGGAGCCCTGCCCCATGTGTGCCGGGGCCATCATCAACAGCCGGGTGCGCCGGGTGGTGTACGGTGCCGCCGATACCAAGGCAGGCTGCTGCGGCAGCGTGACCGACCTGTTCGCCATGCCCTTCAACCATCACCCCAAAGTGGAGCAGGGCCTGCGGGCTGAGGAAGCCCAGGAGCTGCTGCAGGCGTTTTTCCGGGACCTGCGGGCCCGGCTTGCGGCCCGGCCGAAGTGGAAACCGCCGGTGTCTCCGGCTGAGAATATGAAGAAAACGTAAAAAAGTGGAAGCTGCGTGAAAAAGTGGGCAGCTTCCACTTTCTTTTTTCGGCAAATTGTGCTATATTATTTAATGGTGTTTTGTCGAAACCCATCTTGCAGGCCTTCCCGTCACGCTGAGCACCGGACTTTGACCGGAGAAAAAGAGGACGTTGACCGGAGGCGATGGAGCGCAAAGCCACCTCCTGCGCCGCACGCGGTGCAGAGAACACGACAGGAGGACTAAACTCTTGTACGAAGATGAATTTGAACTGACCTTCAACCTGTCGGGCGAAGATCCGGCCCCGCCGGAACCCGCTGCCGAGCCGGTGCCGCAGCCAAAGGCAGAACCGGCGGCCCCGGTGGTGGATGAGCCCACCCGGATCGCGGTGCTGGACAAAGAGCCGGAGCCGCTCAAGGAGCCGGAAGCCCCGGCAGAAAAGGAAGAGACCGCCCCGCAGCCGCCGGAACCCGTCGGCCGGAACGGCCGGTGCGTGCTGATCTCCGGCGGTGACCGGGGCATCGGCGCGGCAGCTGCTCGGGCATTTTATCAGGCAGGATACCGCGTGGCGATCCTGTACCACAGCAATGCGGAAGCCGCAGCGGCGCTGGAAAAAGAGCTGCCGGGCATCACCGCCGTGCAGTGCGACGTGGCGTCCCGGGCCAGCTGTGAGCTGGCGTTCCGCACGGCAGAACAGGCGCTGGCCCATGTGGATGTGCTGGTGAGCAATGCGGGCATCGCCCAGCAGAAGCTGTTCACCGACATCACCCCGGAGGAGTGGCAGCGGATGCTGGACGTGAACCTGACCGGTGCGTTCAACCTGTGCCAGCTGGCCCTGCCGGGCATGATCCGCCGCAAGGCCGGGCGCATCCTCACTGTGAGCAGCATGTGGGGCCAGACCGGCGGCAGCTGCGAGGTGCATTATTCCGCAGCCAAAGCGGGCCTCATCGGCCTGACCAAGGCGCTGGCAAAAGAAGAAGGCCCCAGCGGCATCACAGTGAACTGTGTGGCCCCGGGGGTCATTGAAACTGACATGATGGCAGCTTTCACCGCCGAAGACAAAGCGGTGCTGGCCGAAGAGACCCCCGTGGGGCGTCTGGGCAGCGCAGACGAGGTGGCGCGGCTGCTGGTGTTCCTGGCAGGCGAGGACGCCGGATACATCACCGGACAGGTGTTCGGGGTGAACGGGGGCCTTGTGATCTGATGCGCAGGAACGACCGATTACACAATTCCCACCGGAGGGATGATTCCCGGAGCAAGAAGGAGAGAGCAAAATGGGCATGACTTTAAAGGAACTGTTGACGAAAGGTGAAGGCACCATTTCGGCCAAGGAGGCCAAGGCGCTGGCATCGCAGTGCAGAATGGATGAGGAAACGCTCTACACTCTTCTGGAGGAACGCGGGATCAAGGTGCTGGAAGAGGACACCGAGCCGACGCTGGACGTGGACAGCATCATGGCTGAGGTGGAAAACGCTGAAAACAACAATGATGATCTGGGCCTGAGCGAGGACAACGAGGAAGACCAGAACGAGGAGAACCCGGCAGACCTGAAGGCTGCCATGGACGAGCTGCTGGACGACCCCGTCAAGAACTACCTCAAGCAGATCGGCCAGATCCCGCTGCTGAGCGCAGAGCAGGAAGTGGAGCTGAGCCGCCGCATCCATGCCGGCGCCGAAGCAGCCCACATCCTGCAGGCTGACCGCCAGAAGTACGGCGGCCCCGAGTACATCAAGAAGAACAGCGCACGCTTCTCCTTTGAAGAGGACGAGAACAGCCGCAGCTACAACGAGGATCTGGACGAGGAAGGCAGCGAGAAGTCCAGCGAGGACGCTGAGGAGAAGGCCGCAGAGGAAAAGGCGGAGGAAGCCGTGGAGAACGGCCCCCTGACCGAAGAAAAGCGCGCTGAGCTGCTCAAGATCCGCCGCGACGGCCTGAACGCCCGCCGCAGCCTGAGCGAAGCCAACCTGCGTCTGGTGGTCTCCATCGCAAAGAAGCATGTGGGCCACAATCTGGCATTCCTGGACCTGATCCAGGAGGGCAACATCGGCCTGATCAAGGCAGCTGAAAAGTTCGACTGCGACCGCGGCTTCCGTTTCTCCACCTACGCTACCTGGTGGATCCGTCAGGCCATCACCCGCGCCATCGCGGATCAGGCCCGCACCATCCGCATTCCGGTGCATATGGTGGAGACCATCAACCGTATGCGTCAGGCCACCAACCAGCTGGTGTACCAGAACGGCCACGAGCCCACGCCGGAAGAGCTGGCAAAGGCCATGGACATGAGCGTCGAGCGCGTGCGTGAGATCCAGCGCATGGCGCAGGAGCCTGCAAGTCTGGAAAGCCCCGTGGGTGAGGAAGAAGATTCCTCTCTGGGTGATTTCGTGGCTGACGAGAACGCCGAGGCTCCCGGCAAGGCTGCAGACCGTGCCATGGTGGCCCAGCAGATCAATCTGGCCCTCAAGAGCCTGACTCCCCGTGAAGAGAAGGTCATCCGTCTGCGTTTCGGTCTGGATGATGGCCGTCCCCGCACGCTGGAGGAAGTGGGCCGTGATTTCGGCGTCACCCGTGAGCGTGTGCGCCAGATCGAGGCCAAGGCCATCCGCAAGCTGCACAGCCGCAAGTGCCTGTCTCTGCTGAATGGCCTGATCGAGTGATCTGAATAAAGTTTTGAACATGTAAACCGCCCGGCAGTGGAAAACTGCCGGGCGGTTTTTGCGTGATGATTGATGAAGAAGTGTAGAACGCGGTGTGTGTGAAAAGATGTTATACATTGGATGAAAAGCTAATGATAGCCCCTGAAGCTCCCAGAGCTAGAGCAACCAATGCGGCGTATCCTAAGCTGAAGATGCCGTTTGTATAATTTTGCAACTGGCCACCCCAGTAGAGAACGGCGGCACTGAACAAAAAGGTCATAAAATTGAAAATTCTGGAAACAAGAAGGGCGTGAAAATGGTTTTTGAACAGTAAAAAAATGCTTGCGCCGTGCCCGATGAATAGTGCAACGATATAGAGCATGAATAAGGTGCAGTATCCAGAGTATTTCTGGGGCAGGATACTCTGGAGCAGGTCCATAGATTCATTCAGGTTCCGAACAATGGAAACCGGAGAGATGTTCACAGTTCCAAAAACCCAGTATGATATTTTACCCCAGTTTACAAACATCAGAAGAATGGCCAAAATAGAACATCCTATGAGTAATTTTCGTGTTTTGGATATCTCTTCCCAGGCTGACGAGCCACCAAAGTTTTTTGTGGGCGCGCCGCACTTGGGACAATGGGAGTCCGTTTCGTTTAACTCGCTGCCACAATGACTACAATATCGCATAATGATTCCTCCTGATATGTTTTTTTTGAAGGACTAGAAAGCCCTTTCCTTATTTTACCATCATTTGATAGTAAGTCGAGAGTAAGCAGCCAATAGTAACGTATACTCTTTTCAAAGAGGTGTACCATGTACTATTTGCGCCGTTTATACAATCTGCGACAGGATCATGATTTGACCTAGAAGGAAGTTGCTTGGTTGTTGAAGATTGACCAGCGTGTATACAGCAATTATGAAACTGGCAAGAGAGAAATTCCGTTGAGGCATCTTGTCTTTCTTGCAGACTATTATCATACAAGCACAGATTATATTCTGGAACGAACGGACTGCCCAGATCCATATCCATCGGTAGAAGGAAAATAAAAAAATCCAAACTTTTTTGCGAAAACCCCTTGCCAAACGGGGAAACCTGTGGTAATATAATTGAGCTGTGATGTGCTGCTATAGCTCAGTTGGTAGAGCGCATCCTTGGTAAGGATGAGGTCTCCAGTTCGAATCTGGATAGCAGCTCCAGCTCAAACGCCTCGAAGCGGAAACGCTTCGGGGCGTTTTTCGTTTTTACCGGAAGAGGACGTTTCGGTCAGCGGCATTTGCCGGGTTTGCGCCTTTCAGGGACATTCGAGCAGCAAGACATACGATGCATTTTTCCTTTGCGACTCTCCCTGTGAAAAGGCAGGTTGGAAAAATCCGCAGATTTTTCCAACCTGCAATCAAAAAATAATTTTCCACTGAATATGGCCAAAGCGAACGCGTCGGCCATTCTGAATAGTTGTCGCTGCAAAAGTCCGGCGAAAAACTGGCCGCTGATCCTCAACTTGAGAAACCAGCGGCCGGAATGGGAGGTTATTTTGTTATGTCGTCAGGCGATCAGAAATCGACCTCGGTGTCGTAGTAGCAGCACTTGAGCAGCTTTTCCATCTCTTCCTGACTGGGCTGACGGGGATTGGAGCCGGTGCAGGCATCGGCGATGGCGTTCTTGGCGATCTCAGGCAGACGCTCCAGGAACACTTCCTCCGGTACAAAGCCCTGCTCGGCGGGGTAGGAGTCCGGGCCATAGTTCTTGATGCAGTGGGGAATGTTCAGCTTGTCGTTCATGCTGCGCAGATACTCGATGAACAGCTTGACCTTTTCGTCGTCGGTGGTGCCGCCCAGCTTCATTTCGTCCGCGATGACGCCGTAGCGCTTCTTGGCCTCGGGGTCCTTGGCGTTGAAAGCAATGACCTTGGGCAGGTACATGGCGTTGGCTGCGCCGTGGATGATATGTGCACCGTAGTCCGCAAAGGCTGCGCCGGTCTTGTGGGCCATGGAGTGCACGATGCCCAGCAGTGCGTTGGAGAATGCCATGCCGGCCAGACACTGGGCGTTGTGCATGGAGTCACGCTTGGCCATGTCGCCGTTGTAGCTGTCCACCAGATCGCCCTGGATCATGCGGATGGCAAAGATGGCCAGCGGGTCGGTGTAGTCGCAGTGGGCGGTGGAAACGTAGGCTTCGATGGCGTGGGTCATGGCGTCCATGCCGGTGTGGGCCACCAGCTTCTTGGGCATGGTCTCGGCCAGATCGGGGTCAACGATGGCAACATCGGGCGTGATCTCGAAGTCGGCAATGGGGTATTTGATGCCCTTCTGATAGTCGGTGATGATGGAGAACGCCGTCACCTCGGTGGCGGTGCCGGAGGTGGAGGAGATGGCGCAGAAGTGAGCCTTGCGGCGCAGCGGCGGGATGCCGAACACTTTGCACATCTCTTCAAAGGTGATGTCGGGATACTCATACTTGATCCACATGGCCTTGGCAGCGTCGATGGGAGAGCCGCCGCCCATGGCGATGATCCAGTCGGGCTCAAACTTCAGCATGGCTTCAGCACCGCGCATGACGGTCTCAACGGAAGGATCGGGTTCGATGCCTTCGAACAGCTCCACTTCCATGCCGGCTTCCTTCAGATAGGAGACGGCACGGTCCAGAAAGCCGAACCGCTTCATGGAGCCGCCGCCTACGCAGACGATGGCCTTTTTGCCGGTGAAGGTCTTCAGCGCTTCCAGTGCGCCCTTGCCATGGTAAAGATCACGGGGAAGGGTAAAACGAGCCATAGATGCTACCTCCAATTGTTCCAATACTCTCTAAAGCGGCCGAGCTGCCGCTCAATATACTATGATAATTGTATAACAATCATGCGGCAGCATCAATTGACAGCTGTGAAGGAAAGTTGCCCGCACTTTTGGGCAGAGTAGCCAACCAGATGGATGCAACAAAGAAATGGCAAACAAAAAAACACCCCGAAGTCCTGAGACTTTGAGGTGCTTGCCTTTGGAGCTGCTATCCAGATTCGAACTGGAGACCTCATCCTTACCAAGGATGCGCTCTACCAACTGAGCTATAGCAGCAAATGGCGACCCGGATCGGGCTCGAACCGACGACCCCCAGCGTGACAGGCTGGTGCTCTAACCAACTGAGCTACCGGGCCATGATCGCTCAAGTTTCGCGCGGTACTCACCGCCGGAACGTGCTCCATTATATCGAAAAAACGCCTGCTTGTCAAGCATGAATTTCAGAAAATTGCAAAAAGGCAAAAACGCGTGACCTAAAGCGGGCTCGCCCTCTCAGTTTCGCTTTGCTCAACAGCTCTCCCAAAGGGAGAGCCCTTGGCAAAACTGGTAACTTAACCGTACTGCCAAAGCCTCTCACTTTGGGAGAGGTGGCATCGCGTCAGCGATGACGGAGAGGGCGAGGCTACTTACGGAATTGTCTGGCACAAAAAACAAAACGCACAAGTTCCGAAGAACCTGTGCGCTTGTGGCAGGGGTAGTAAGTCTCGAACTCACGGCACGCGGTTTTGGAGACCGCTGCTCTACCAACTGAGCTATACCCCTATCTGTGACATTCGCTGAATGCTAGATTAGTATAGCCGATGCAGACACGAATGTCAAGCACTAATTTTGACATTTCAGGCATTTTTCGAGCTGCACCCGCAGCAGCCCTCTTTTTTTGCGGGCTCCACAGCGGGCAGCTGGCTGGCCAGCTGTTCCAGCGTCACGCTGTCGATGTACTGGTTGATGACCTCGTCCAAGCCCGTCCAGAAAGGCAGGGTGAAGCACTGCTCCGACATGGGGCACTCGTTGGTCTCGCTGCCAAGGCAGGGGATGGGGGCCACACTGCCCTCAATGGCGCGCAGGATCTCACCTGCAGTGTAGTCGGCGGGGGCCTTGGTCAGGCGGTAGCCGCCCTGACTGCCGCGCTCACTCTTCACAAGGCCCACCCGGGCCAGCGGGGTGACGATCTGTTCCAGATATTTCAGGCTCAGGTTCTGCCGTTCGCTGATCTCCTTCAGGCTGACGGTGGTGCCCGGGGCATAGCGTGCCAGCTCTGCCATCAGGCGCAGGGCATAGCGGCTCTTGGTGGAAAATTTCATGGTGGTTCTCTCCTTATTGTTCTTTTATAGTATAGCACGGCAGACCGCTTTTGCAAAGCAAAACTCTTGTGCAAACAAAAAAGGTCTGTTATCATAGGATGGATAAGACGATATCGCAAGGAGTGAGAGTATGACTGAGAAGATCAACGCCGCCGACGCCATCCGCCTGCTGGACGCGGGCAAGGCCGTGGCGGTGGACGTCCGGGAGCCGGACGAGTTTGCCGTGGGTCACATCCCCGGTGCAAAGCTGCTGCCGCTGGGCGAGGTGCTGGGCCGCGCCGCCGAGGTGCTGCCGGACAAAGACGCCGTGTGGCTTATCTACTGCCGCACCGGACGCCGCAGCGCGGACGCTGTGCAGAAGCTGGAGAGCCTGGGCTACACCCATCTGTATGATCTGGGCGGCATCCTGAGCTGGCCCTATGAGATCGAGGGCGATTTTGAGGGACATTTTTGAGGAAAAAGCAGTAAAGGCAAGCTGGCTCGCCCTCTCAGTCACCTTCGGTGACAGCTCTCCCAAAGGGAGAGCCTTTGGCAAAACTGAAAAGTTGACCGGACTGCCAAGGCCTCTCCCTTTGGGAGAGGTGGATTTGCAAAGCAAAGACGGAGAGGGCGAGGACGCTATAGAGAACGCTATAACAGAAAGGATGGCAAACCATGTCGTTCCACGCAAAAGATTTCGCCGGCAGCCACTGCGGCTGCCGCTATCAGCAGGATTACCGCCCCACCCTGGGCAGGGACGGCAAAAAGGAGTCCGGCACGCTGGAGGTCATCAAGTTCTACTATGATGGTGCCATCCGCTTTGAACAGCACTGCTACGGCGAAGCGGCCACCTTCGTGTTCGGCGTGTGGGCCGACCGCATGGACGAGGACGGCACGCTGCACTGGGTGCTGCCTGACCGCCGCAAGAGCTACTACGATGAAGATTACCTGCCCAAAAAGCTGGACCGCGTGGACGAAGCGGGAAACCTCTATTTTGACGGCAGCAATTTCCCATGGAAGCTGGCCGACGACTTCGATGAGGACAAACGCTGGGGCTACCCCAAATGGAAAGTAATGCTGGGAAAACTGACCGGCAAGGGCAAAAAAGGTGACTGAATCACGAAAATAGAGTATTCCTATTGACACACTAGGGGATAATACGGTATAACTATCTCTGTCAAATTGAGTATTTCACGGGTCAAGGCCCGGACGCCGCAGGACAGAAGGAACGTTCTGCGCCTGCAAGAAAGGATATCCCTATGGAAAACACAGAAAAAGTGGTCTATCTGGACAACGCTGCCACCACTGCCTGCGCTCCCGAAGCACTGGAAGTCATGGTCAAGGCTCTGAGCGGTGCCTGCGGCAACCCCAGCAGCCATTACAGTGTCGGCTACGATGCCAAGGAGTTCGTGGACACCGGCCGTGCACAGGTGGCAAAGGCCATCAACGCCAATCCGGCTGAGATCTTCTTCACCAGCTGCGGTTCTGAGGCTGACAACTGGGCTGTCAAGGGCACTGCCTTCACAAAGGCACGCCAGAACAAAAAGCACCTCATCACCAGCGCTTTCGAGCACCACGCCATCATGCACAGCATGGCTGCGCTGGAGCGCATGGGCTTTGAAGTTACCTATATCAAGCCCACCTCTGAGGGCTATATCCGCCCCGAGGATGTGGAAGCTGCCATCCGCCCCGACACCGCTCTGGTCAGCATCATGATGGCCAACAACGAGATCGGCACCATCCAGCCCATCAAGGAGATCACTGAGATCGCCCATAAGCACGGCGTGTGGATGCACACCGACGCTGTGCAGGCTGTGGGTGCCATCCCTGTGGACGTGAAGGAACTGGGCGTGGATATGCTGTCCATGAGCGCCCACAAGTTCAACGGCCCCAAGGGCGTGGGCGTGCTGTACTGCAAGAAGGGCGTGTGGCCCCAGAACCTGATTGACGGCGGCAGCCAGGAGGCCCGCCACCGCGCAGGCACCGAGAACGTGGCCGGCATTGCCGGCATGGGCAAGGCACTGGAAATTGCCACCACCCATCTGGACGAGCGCATGTCTCACGAGCAGGAGCTGCGTGATTATGTCATCGACCGCATCCTGAAGAACATCCCCGAGGCCCGCCTGAACGGCGGCCTGGAGCACCGCCTGCCCGGCAACGTGAACATCAGCTTCCCGGGCCTGGAGGGCGAGACCATCCTGCTGGATCTGGACATACACGGCATCTGCGCCTCCACCGGCTCTGCCTGCAACTCCGACAGTCTGGATCCCAGCCATGTTCTGCTGAGCATCGGCGTGCCTGAGGAGATCGGCCATGGTTCCATGCGCTTCACCTTCGGCCCCAAGAACACCATGGAAGAAGCTAAATATCTGTGCGACGTGCTGGAGGAAGTGATCCCCCGCCGCCGTGCTATGAGTTGTATGTGGCTGCAGGGTCAGAACAAGGCCCGCCAGTTCAGCCTGAAGGGAGAAGAGTAATTATGGCAAGCATGTATAGCGCAAAGGTCATGGAGCATTTTGCAAACCCGCACAACGTGGGTGAGATCCCCGACGCCAACGGCGTGGGCGAAGTCGGCAACCCCAAGTGCGGCGACATCATGCGCATGTACCTGAAGATCGAGAACAACGTGATCGTGGATGTCAAGTTCCTCACCTTCGGCTGCGGCGCTGCCATTGCCACCAGCAGCATGGCCACCGACCTCATCAAGGGCAAGACCATCGACGAGGCCCTCAAGCTGACCAACAAGG
>CAVKKE010000031.1:0-22244 GCA_963656875.1 Barnesiella intestinihominis
TGGTGGTGGAGCCCTGGGTGGAGCAGCACCTGTACAACGGCTGCCCCACCAGCCGCTACCCGGCAGCGGATGGACGCTACCGTGTGCGCAATGCTGCGGGGCAGTTCTTGGGCCTTGCCAACATCGTGCAGGGCGTGCTCCGGGTGGAAAAGCTGTTCGTAGAACGCGGCTGAGTGTGTTAGTATGGCGGCTCCCTGCAGGAGAGCGCCGTCCTATATTTGCACTTTGGTCAAAAC
Organism: Barnesiella intestinihominis; assembly: GCA_963656875.1. Taxonomy (GTDB): domain Bacteria; phylum Bacillota; class Clostridia; order Oscillospirales; family Ruminococcaceae; genus Faecalibacterium. The sequence continues at coordinate 237 of CAVKKE010000031.1, forward strand.
TGAAAATAAAAGGAACCAAAACCCATGCAGATCATTTCACAGTTTGCGCCGCTGCCGCTGGCTGCGCCGGAAAAAGGCACCGCTGTGGCAATGGGCTTTTTTGACGGCATCCACATCGGCCACCGTGCGGTGATCGACAGTGCCGTCCAGTGGGCAAAAGAACATGATGCCGCCCCGGCGGTGTTTACCTTCAAGCTGCCCATGTTCAACAAGATGAAGGGCAGACGCCTGCTGTCCACAGCGGATAAGCACGCCCTGATCGCCAGCCTCGGCGTGGAATATTACCTCACGCCGGATTTTGAAGAGATCAAGGCTTTGACCCCGGAGCAGTTCGTGCTGGGCATCGTGCGGGACTGCAATGCCCGGGCGCTGGTCTGCGGTGAGAACTTCACTTTCGGTGCCAAAGCCGCCGGCAACCCGGAGCTTCTGCGCACTCTCTGCGCCCCGCTGGGCGTGGAAGTGATCGTGGTGCCCATGGCACAGTTCGAGGAAAAGCCGGTGTCTTCCACCCGCATCCGCACGGCGCTGGAAGGCGGCGATATCCCGGCGGCGAATGCCATGCTGGGCATGCCCTACGCCATCCGGTTTGAGGTACAGCACGGCACGGGCCTGGGCCACACGCTGGGCGTGCCCACCATCAACCAGCTGTATCCTGATGGTTTCCAGATGCCACGCAGCGGCATTTATATTACCCGCACTCAAATCAACGGTGTGTGGTATCCTTCGGCCACCGGTCTGGGCAGCCGCCCCACCGTCAACGACGATGCAACCAAGGTGACCTGCGAGACCTTCATCCCGGGCTTCTCCGGCGACCTCTATGGCACCGACCCGGTGGTGGAGTTCCACGCTTACCTCAGCCCAAGCAAAAAGTTCGACACGCTGGACGAGCTGCGGGCGTGCATCAACAATGCCGCCCGCCGTGCGCAGGAATATTTCGGCGCACAGCCTCAGCAGGCATAAGAACAAAAAAGAAGACCTGTCCTTCCGGAATTTCCGGGAGAGCAGGTCTTTTTTTGCTGTCAGAATAACAAGTTGTCAGTAACGGTACATGAATGCCGTGCAAAGCACCAGAAGACAGAATGCGGCGGCAAAGCCGTATTTAAGATCGTTGTTTCCCTCGTGGACGACCTCACGGATCGCAGCAAGGAGAAAGAACACGAACAAAAATGGCATGAGCCACCAAATGCCGGAGCATAAATTCAAAATAAGCTGAAGGATCATAAGCTGCTCCTTTGATTTGCATTATTCATAGTCAATGGGCAGGGTGGGCAGGCCGTTCAGTTCCAGCCCGGCGGTGTGGCCCGCAATGTACTGGTAATATCCCTGCGCCGCGATCATGGCACCGTTGTCGCCGCAGAATTTCAGCTCCGGCAGGTAGACTTTTGCGCCCAGCTTCTGGGCGCCGTCGTTCACCAGCTGGCGCAGGCGGCCGTTGGCAGCGACGCCGCCCGCCAGACACACCTGCCTGGCTCCGGTGTCGGCTGCGGCCAGCAGCAGCTTTTCGGCCAGAATGCCTGCGATGCGCTCCTGAAAGCTTGCCGCAAGATCGGGCACATTGACTTCTTCGCCCTTCATCTGGGCCTTGTTCACTTCGTTGAGCACGGCCGTTTTCAGACCGGAGAAGCTCACGTTGTATTTGCCGTCCACATGGGGCACCGGCAGGCGGTAGGCCTTGGGGTTGCCGGTCTTGGCGGCATTGGCAACGCTGGGGCCGCCGGGGTAGGGCAGGCCCAGCGTGCGGGCCACTTTGTCAAAGGCTTCGCCGGCAGCGTCGTCCACTGTGTGGCCCAGAATGTGGTAGTGGGTGTAGTCCTGCACTTCCACGATGTGGCTGTGCCCGCCGGACGCCACAAGGCAGAGGAAGGGCGGTTTCAGTTCCGGGTGGGTCAGGTACAGGGCCGCAATGTGGCCCCGCAGGTGGTGCACCGGAACCAGGGGCTTGTTTGCTGAGTAGGCCAGGCCTTTGGCGAAGTTCACGCCCACCAGCACCGCGCCGATGAGGCCCGGCGCAAAAGTGACAGCCACGGCGTCCACATCGTCGATGGTCTTGCCTGCGTCCAGCAGGGCCTTTTTCACAGTGGCGCTGATGAACTCGCAGTGGCGGCGGCTGGCGATCTCCGGCACAACACCGCCATAAAGAGCCTGTTCTTTGACGCTGGTGGAGATGACGTTGCTCAGCAGATGCCGGCCGTCCTCCACCAGAGATGCGGCGGTCTCGTCGCAGGTGGATTCAATTCCGAGAATGATCATTTTAGTGGGCCTCCAGCCAGTTTTTTCCTGCGTGTACATCGGTGCTCAGGGGCACGGCGTACTGCACGCAGCCTTCCATTTCTTCCCGCAGGATCTGCGCGGCCTTTTCGGCCTCAGCTTCCGGGGCCTCCACGATCAGTTCATCGTGGACGGTGAGGATCAGGCGGCTTTCCATTTTTTCGTCCCGCAGGCGCTTCCACACCCGCACCATGGCCAGCTTGATGACATCGGCAGCGGTGCCCTGAATGGGGGTGTTGCGGGCCATGCGCTCGCCGCTGGAGCGTACGTTGAAGTTGGAGCTTGCCAGTTCCGGCAGAGCCCGGCGGCGCCCGAACAGGGTGGATACATAGCCGTTGGCTTTGGCGTCGGCGATGGTCTTGTCCATGTAGCTGCTGACGCTGGGGAACGCGGCCAGATAGTTTTTCAGGAAGGCGTCGGCTTCCTTTACTGTGACGCCGATGTCCTTGGAAAGGCTGTAAGCGCCCTTGCCGTACATGATGCCGAAGTTGATGGCCTTGGCAGAGGAACGCAGGCGCGGGGTGACTTCTTCCTGCGGGATGCCGTAAATTTTGGCGGCGGTGCTGCGGTGGATGTCCTCCCCGCTGCGGAACGCCTGCTGCATGTGCTCGTCGCCGGTGATGTGGGCAAGGATGCGCAGTTCGATCTGGCTGTAGTCGGCATCCACCAGCACACAGCCGGGCTTTGCGATAAAGTAGGCGCGCAGCTGGCTGCCCAGTTCGGTGCGGATAGGGATATTCTGCAGATTGGGGTTATCGGATGAAAGACGGCCGGTGCGGGCCTCGGTCTGGTTGAAGGTGGAGTGGATGCGGCCATCTTCACCGATGACCTTCAAAAGGCCCTCTACATAGGTGGAGTTCAGCTTCTGGTAGGCGCGATACTGCAAAATATCTTCCACCAGCGGGTAATCACGCAGCTTTTCCAGTGTTTCTGCGTCGGTGGACCAGCCGCGCTGGGTCTTTTTGCCGTGGGGCAGGCCCATGGTGTCAAAAAGCATCTCGCCCAGCTGCTTGGGACTGTTGGGGTTGAAGCTGGTGCTGCCGGTTTCCATGTGGATGCGGCCCAGCACCTGTTCCAGCTCGCCGCGCAGCTTCACGCCGAACTGATCGATGCCGTCGCGGTCCACCAGAACGCCGATACGGGTCATGTCGGCCAGCACCTGCGCGAGCGGGAATTCGATCTCGTTGTAAAGGGCATCTTCGCCGCAGTCGGTGATCTCGGATCTCATCTTGGCGAACAGGTCGGCAAGACGGCCTGCGTCCGGATAATCCGTGCAGGTGAAGGCGGCGGCAGCGCGGTAGCTGGTGGTCAGCTCACCAATCTGATATTTGGAAGCGGAAGCGTCCAGCAGGTAGGCGGCCAGCTTGCCGTCCCACTGGATGCTGCTGCCCCAGCCGCCTGCGGCCATGGCCTTGGCGTAGAGGGGCGCGGAGTTGAACACGTCAAGCGTTACATCTGCGTTGTCCAGCAGACGGAGCAGGTCAGCATCTTCCAAAGGATAGACGGTGACGTCCTGCACGGCATACCAGCTTTCGGGCTGCAGCACTACGTTGCGGGTGCCCTGCTTGCCCATGACGGCGGGGCGGGATGCCACCAGATAGTGCCCGGCGGGGGCCAGCGGCAGGGCTGCGATTTCAGCTTCCGGCAGGTCAGCGGCTTCTTCTTCCGGCATGGAAGGAGCAATGCCGTCCAGCCCGAAGCGCGGGATCAGAGAATGGATCTCCAGTTCCTGCAAAAGGCGCACGGCCTCGGCCTTGTTGCCCTCGCCCACTTTGTAAGCGCCCTCGGCGGTGTCGATGGGGGCATCGGTGCGGATGGTGCCGAGGGTGTGGCTCAGCTCCGCCATGGCCCGGTCTTCCAGCAGATGCTCCCGCTGCTTGGGCTTGATGCGCTTGTCGTCGATGTTGGCGTAAACGCCCTCCAGCGTGCCGAAGTTCTGCACGAGGGACAGGGCGGTCTTTTCGCCGATGCCTTTCACACCCGGGATGTTGTCCGAAGCGTCGCCCATCAGGCTCTTCACCTCGATGAGCTGGCGGGGCTCAATGCCGTATTTTTCGTGGATGGCGTCCACATCCATGGTCACAGTTTTGCTGCGGCCCATAACGGTGGCGGCCAGCAGCACGGTGGTGGTGTCGCTCACCAGCTGCAGGCTGTCGCGGTCTCCGGTGGCGAGGAAACAGTCATCTTTGCGGGCACCGCAGGCAGCGGCCAGCGTGCCAAGGATGTCGTCGGCTTCCCAGCCTTCCGCGGTGACGGCGCGGTATCCCAGGTCTGCCAGAATTTCCTTCAGCACCGGCATCTGCTGGGCCAGTTCTTCGGGCATCCCGTGGCGGGTGGCCTTGTAGCCGTCGTACATCTTGTGGCGGAAGGTGGGGGCCTTCAGGTCGAAGGCCACGGCAACCTCGTCAGGTTCGCACTCCTTGAGTAGGGAGAGCAGGATATTCAGAAAACCATAAATGGCATTGGTATAGCGGCCGTCCTTGGTGGTCAGCAGCTTAATGCCGAAAAAGGCACGGTTGGCGATGCTGTTGCCGTCGATGACCAGTAAACGCATAGTCGTTTGTCCTCCATAGCACAATTTCACACCTTATAGTATAGCACAAAAATATTGCGGGCGGGAGTCGATTCTGAAAAAAACAATTTCTTAGCAGCTGATGAACTTGACTGCTGGAAATGCGTGGAGATTGTGCACAAAAGACCAAAGCAAAAATTGTACTTTTCGACAAATAAACTAAAATTTCTTTACAAGTTGAAACTAATGCGTTAATATTGTAGCAACGATTTCGGCTCATACCAGATGGCTTTGAATGACGTTGGAAGGCCGGACTAATAATGTGCAGGCCGAGCAGGACTGGCCTGACGGATGGGGCATGAATGCCTGATGGAAGGAGAATTCCCATGAACAGAAGAGATTTTTTGAAGATTTCCGCAGCATCTGCTGTGACGGTGGGGGCTGTGGCAGGTATGGCACCCGCTTCCTTTGCCGCTGAAAATGATGTGCACACCGACGCTGAAGTACAGGCTATGGTGGCTGCTGAGCTGAAAGTCGCTCGTGATGTGGCATTTTACCCTGCTGCCTACAAGGGAGACTTTGACAAGTTCTATGTGCTGTTCCACAAACTGTCCCGTGCGCAGTACGAGAAAGTGGACGGCGCGGCTGCACCCGGTATCAACGCTTCCCATTACGATATGTGTGTTGCCCTGACCAAAGCGCGCAAAGCCCTGGTCAAGATTCGTGATCCCAAGAGCACTGTTTGGGAAATCTGGGGCGACAAGATGGCTGTTGAGACTCCGCTGCCTACCGAAGGCTGGGATATCAGCTATGATAATGAAGGCTTCCGCCCCTTCCTGAATCCGTATCTGGTGTGCAACCAGAACAGCGTCAAGGGCAATGTCATCATCATTGCAGGCGGCGGCAGCACGCACCGCAACAATGTGGTCGAGGGTTATCCTGTGGCCAAGTTCTTCAACAAGAACGGTTATAATGCGTTTGTGCTGCAGCGCCGTGTCAATCCCTATGCGGCAGTGGATCAGCAGCTGGATCTGGCGCGTGCCATCCGCTATATCCGCCACAATGCATCCGCAAAAGTTATCGGCAAGACGGATATTATGATCGCAGTGGGCTTTTCTGCTGGCGGCAGTAACATTATGCAGGTCATTGCTGACCAGTTTGGCAGCCAGAACACCCCGGATAAGGTCTACCCGGATTATGTCTGCGATGCAGTGGACTACGAGAGTGCGGACCTGAATGTGGCAATTCCTGTTTACGGTCTCTTTACCAGTGACGATATGGACTTTACCAAGAACCCCAATCTCCCGGCTGTGTTTGGTGTGGTTGGACAGAAGGATCCGTACAGCGGTATGATCCTGGATTGTGCGGTAAAGTGTGCAAAAATCTTCTCGGAGTTTAGTTTCTATCTGGCACCGGATGCGCCCCATGGTGTAGGTCTGGGTACTGGCACCAAGGGCTATGTCAATGCTTACACCCAAATCGAACAGTGGCCGGATATGGCGGTCAACTTCATTGAGAGCCGTTTGGGCCTGATGGAAAAGACCGAAGAAATGGATTCTGTAGCGTTTGCATGGTAAGAAAGAACACAGAGGCGGACACTTTCTGACAAAGAACGCTGTATCTGTATAACGGAAAGGGCCAGAGACCGGACAACAAAAGTGTTCGGTCTCTGGCCTTTTTTACTCTTCAATGCGGATCGCATTCACGGGACAGGCATTTGCGGCGTCCACGGCCTGCGGCACTTCCTCCGGTGGGATGGGCCCGGGCTCCGCCACGGCCAGCACCCCTTCCATGTGGAACACGGCGGGGCACAGCCCGGCGCACTGGGTGCAGCCGATGCAGAGATCGGGGTCAACGTATGCGTTCATAAAACTACCTCCTTCTGATGATGCCAAAGGCAGTATGGCCGGTTTGGCTGTGAATTATGCCTATGCATCCGGCGCGGGATGTGATACAATGACTATCAGGAGGGTACAGACCATGAATATTCAGATCTTCGGCACGACCAAGTGCTTTGACACCAAAAAGGCCCAGCGCTATTTCAAAGAGCGGGGCGTAAAGTTCCAGATGATCGATCTCAAGGAAAAGGGCATGAGCCGCGGTGAATTTGAAAACGTGGCCCGGGCCCTGGGCGGCTGGGAAAAGCTGGTGAACCCCAAGGCAAAGGATAAGCAGACTCTTGCGCTGCTGGACGCGCTGGTGGACTGGCAGAAGGAGGACAAGCTGTTTGAAAATCAGCAGCTCTTCATGACCCCCATCGTGCGCAATGGCCGGCAGGCCACCGTGGGCTATCAGCCGGATGTGTGGAAAACCTGGGAATAAAAAGCTGCTCTGCGTGCACTTTCACACAAAAAACACGGGCCGGGTTTTGCACTCTGCACCGGGATGTGGTATACTGAACGACAGAGCAATCATTCCTGGGAGATAAAATCACTATGAAACATTATATTACCCCTGAAGAGCACGCCCGGCAGCAGCGCCGCCGGGGCCGTCAGGCACTGGGCCTGCTGGTGGCGGTGCTGGTGATCATCGGCTTTGTGACCGTTCTGCGGGCAGGCGTGGGGCTGGTGGCAAACCTTTTCGACGACACCGCCCAGAAGCAGGAATACGAAGATAAGCTGGAGGGCCTTGTGCTCTTTGACCCCATGCCCTTTGACGGCATTGGCAACATCGACGACCTGACCCTGCGCGAAGCGGCAGTCTGGGGCTGCATCTACAACATTCAGGAGACGCAGGGCGGCTTTGACAACTACAACACCGACCCGGACACTGAACAGCTGCTTCTGCCCTCGCTGGACGTGGACGCCTATCTGGCAAAGCTGCTGGGCCCCGGCTTCAAGCTGACCCACCGCAGCTTCGAGATGGAAGATATGACCATCGAGTTTGACGAGTCCACCCAGTGCTATAAAATTCCCGTCACCGGCACGGTGGGCTACTACCGCGCCACCGTCACCCGCCTGTTCAAGAAGGGCGGCAAGCTGCACGTCACCGTGGGCTACATCCCCACTTCCAGCACCGACGACAGCATCATCAATCCGTCCTCGGATACGCCCACCAAATACATGGACTATCTGTTCGAGCGCCAGAGCGGCAGCTGGTATCTCACCGGTCTGACCGAGAGCGAGACCAAGGCGGAGGCAGCGGACAGCACTTCCCCGGCAAATCAGCCGGAGCCTATGGCGGAAAGCGATGTGCAGGACGCCATCCTTGCAGCAGCGGGTTCGGATTCCGCATCGGCTGAAGCGGACAGCGCCGCAGCAGAAGACGAGGCGGACACTCAGGCAGAGGAAGCCGACAGCGTTGAAGCACAGGCAGATGAAAGCGCGGCCAGCCCGGCGGCGTGACTGATTCAAAATGGCCGATGCGTTCGCTTTGGCCATGAATAGCGGAAAAAATATTATTGATATTGCAAATCCGGAATGACTGCGGTCATTCCGGATTTGCTTTTTCACGGGATGGGGCCGTGGAGGAAAACGGCATCTGCGGCAGCAGACATCATGCCAAAGGAGCATTATTCCATTTTCCCTTTACGACCCTACTTGTGAAAACTCAAACAAGCCAGACCCGCAGGTCTGGCTTGTTTGCAAATATAAAATAAAATTTCTTCTGAAAATATCCAGAGCGAAGCGGAGGATATTGGAGATCGTTACTTCAGATCAAACCTCACAATCACCAGTCGGTACCAGAGATACGGCACCATGTTCCAGATCATCCACAGCTCCATGAGGATATAATTCGGCAGGTCTTTCAGGCGGAAAGGCCGCTTGCCCAGCTTTCCGGATTTCAAAAGGGCAAAGGCTTCGTGCATTCCTTTGTCCCAGGCTTCCCCAAAGCCCTGTTTGTGGAACTTGTAGCACTTGAGCAGATAACCCAGTGCCAGCGGGATGAAGTTCAGGATCAGCATCAGCAGCGGCTCATTCTTGAGGGGGAGCAGGATGCTGTTGCGTCCGCTCTGCTGGCTCTTGAAGGCGTTGTAGCGCACGGCTCCGGTGCTGGCACCGCAGATGTGGTAGCACTTGGCCGTGGGGCAGAGCACATTTTTGTAGCCTGCATTGTTAGCCCGCCAGCTCAGATCCACGTCTTCGAAGTAGGCGAAGAAGTTTTCGTCAAAGGTGCCGATCTCGTCCAGAATGCTCTTGCGGTAGAGGGCTGCGCCGCCGCAGGCCGAAAAGATGCGTTTTTGCTTTGTGTAGCGGCTGGCCCGGCGACCGTCGCCGGTCTTGCAGGCAAAACCCATCCATGTGACGTAGTCGCCCGCGTCGTCGGCCAGCTCCCGGTCGAAATGACGGATCATCAGGCTCTGCACCGCGAAAATTTTCGGGTCGGTCTCAGCGGTGCGGATGAGCTCTGCCAGCCACTGGGGCTCAGCAAAGGCGTCGTTGTTGAACAGCACCACATATTCGCTGTCGGTCATGGCAATGCCCTGATTCACCGCGTGGGAAAAGCCGGTGTTGGTGCCGTTTTCGATGAGAGTGAAGTTTTCACGGCTGCAGTAGCTGCGGGCCTGCTCAAGGCTTTCGTCGGTGGAACCGTTGTCCACCACGATGAGCCGGAAGCTCTGTTCGGTCTGGGCATAGACTGACTCAATGGAATCCTTCAGCCAGCCTTTGCCGTTGATGTTCGGGATAACGATGGTTGCTTTATACATAAATACTCCTGTATGTTTGTGCACGATCACGGGAACAGTATAGCATATCTGCGCACAAAAAGAAACCGCATCCCGGAAGGATGCGGTTTCGGCAAACTAAAATTATGCGGCAAGGGCCTTTTCAATGCTGGCCAGCAGGGTGTCGTGGTTCTCGGCACAGACGAGGATCACTTCGCCGGTGGGGGCTACGGTGACAGTAGCGGCCTTGGCAATCTGATACTGATCTTCCAGATAGTGCTCCATGGACTGCTGTTCGCTCTGCACATAGGCTTCCAGAGCAGCTTTGACGTCATCGGTCTTTCCCTCGGCGGGCTTCACGATGGCCACAGCATAGCTGCGCACCATCATGGAAGAAACAGACGCGGCAAAGTCGGTATACATGTCATCTTCGAGGTTCAGCAGGGGGAGCATCATGTTTCGGATCTCATCGTCCAGCTGGTCGGCTTCATATTCGGCACTGTAGCCGTCGATGGCGGTGAACTTGCCGTTTTCGCCTTTGGTGAAGATCATATCATACTCGTTTTCTTCGTCGCTGCGGGCATCGTGAAGGATCTGGGAATAGTCCTTTGGGGCGGAAGAGTCGGCTTTGCTGCCAGAAGAGCAGCCCACAAGGGCCAGCAGACACAGACCGGCAAGCAGGGCGGCGATGATTCGTTTCATAGTGTGATTCCTTTCGTGCTTCGTGTGTGGATCAAAGGGCAGACGTTTCGGGGATAGTGTGTGCTGTTTTTCGTCTGCTATCCGGAATACGAATCACACGGGCCGGGGATTGCACCGGAAACGTAACAGTTTTGTGAACGGCTCACAGCATAAGCGCGTCCAGATCGCCGTGGTTTACGGGGGTGGACAAGATGATCTGGGTGCTGGTGGTGCCCAGCTTCTGGAACTGCAAGATCAGATGCTCCAGCTGGGGCATGCTGCCGCAGCTTACCTTCACGAGGAAGGTGTAGGCGCCGGTGACGTGGTAGCACTGCAGCACTTCCTTGCTGCTCTGCAGCAGTTCCAGAAAAGCGTCCTGCTTGGAAGGGGCCACCGACAGGCTGATGAGGGCGTCCACATACATGCGGTCAGCAGGGCGGTTGAGGGTGACCGTGTAGCCGCTGATGATGCCGTCAGTCTCCAGCTTGTGGATGCGGCTGGACACGGCCGGGCTGGTGAGCGAGACCTGCTCGGCGATCTCTTTCACCGGCATGCGGGCGTTCCTGGCCAGAAGGGAGAGAATCTTGCGATCCAGATCGTCCATGGGAAATTCTCCTTTTTAAAATATGTTGGATTGTATAAATTTTTTTGAAAGTAAAGTTTTATTGTTGTGGCAAACATACAAAGATTGAAAAGCTTTGCTTTTGCTTCGGCTTGTGTTAATTATATAAAGTTTTATTAGAAAAGTAAAGACTTAATTTAAAGCAAAACCGGAAAAATTTGTTTGACAAGAAAATAAAAAGGCGTATAATACATCATGCAAGGCAGCGATGTGAAAACACCTGCCCTTTAAATTTGAGATTCACCACTTTATATACTTTCCCACCCCTCTATACACAAAAACCCGCTGCCAGGCGGGTTTTTGTGTTTGTTGGGGATTTTTTGGGAATGATGTGTCGGCAGCATGATGTCTGCTGACGCAGACGATGTTTGGCCAAAGGCCCCATCTTCGAGGGGGCTGGCACTGAAGGTGACTGGGGGAGTCAGACTGGATGCCATTTCTCCGGCATCGGTGCCGACTGCTCCGGGAGGATGATGCGACGCCATGTCTGAAGGTCGGGCTGGTACTAAAATCGGCGATGAGTCCTCCCGGGGTGTGCGAGGGTTTGCCACGCTGGTGGCCTGGCGAGCGTCAGCAGAACGGAGCGGGCGGTGCCAATGCCTACCAGATGCCGTTTTCCGTGCCGGTCTTTTCCGTGAAAATGCAAACTCCGGCAGACCGCAGTCTGCCGGAGTTTGTTCTACCCAAAATAATTTTTCCTTGAATTATGGCAAGAGCGAAGCGGAGGCCATTCTAAATGGTTCAATTCACTCAGGAATAGCATCGACCTTGCTTTTCTTTGCCCGGCGGAACAGCATCAGTGCGATGCACAGCGTGACCATCTCACCGACAGCCAGCGGCACCCATACGATGCGCACATTCCCGGCACCGGTCACCATCCGGCTCAGCAGCCACACCGGAGGCAGGACGAAGATCACCTGACGGCACAGCGAGATGACCAGTGATTCGATGCCGCATTCCAGCGCCTGGAACACGCCCTGAAAGGCGATGCACAGCCCGGCGAACAGAAAGCCCAGCGAGACGATGCGCATGCAGTCGATGCACATGGGCAGAGTGGTCTCGGACAGCGAGAACAGCCTGGCCAGCGGGGCCGCGAACAGCTCCACGCCCAAACAGCCTGCCAGCATCAGGATGGAAGTGTAGATCAGGCCCCAGCGAATGCCGTCCTTCACGCGCTGACGGTTCTGTGCGCCGTAGTTGAAGGAAACGATGGGCGTGATGGCGTCGCGCACACCAAAAGCAGCAAAAATAATGAGCTGCTGAATTTTATAGTACAGGCCGTAGACGGTCACAGCGTTCTGGCCCACCTGCGGGATGCTGCCGAGGATCAGGTTGAGCGAGTAGGTCATAACGGTGAGCAGCGCCTGCGAAATGATGGCGGGCAGACCGATGGAATAGATGCTCAGAATGGTGCGGCGGTCAGGTTTGAAGTAACAGGTACGGTTGTTGATCTCCACATCAAAATGCAGGTGGAACGCAAGGCCCAGCCCCATGCTGACCAGCTGGCCAATGACCGTGGCCCATGCGGCACCCCGGACACCCATTTCCGGCAGGCCGCACCAGCCGTAGATCAGGAATGGATCAAGGACGATGTTCACCACGGCACCGGTGATCTGTGCAATGGTGGAATACAGCGAGCGGCCCGTGGCCTGCAGCACTTTTTCGTATACCGAGAACAGCACGATGCCGAAAGGGATGCCGCAGCAGATGTGCAGGTAGTCGATGGCCATGTCCAGCACTTCCGGGCTGATGCTGCCGCCGGCACTCTGGGAGTACACATAGGGCCGCACGCCCAGCAGACTGAACAGCATGAACACGACGGAGATGATGATGCCCAGAGTCTGCGCATTGCCGACGGTGCGGTTGGCGCTTTCGCGGTCGCCCAGACCCAGCAGCTTTGCCAGCAGAGCGTTGGTGCCCACGCCGGTGCCGATGGACACCGCCACCATGAACAACTGTACCGGAAAAGCCAGGCTCAGGGCGGTGAGCGCGTCCTCGCCGCCGGTGGTCATGCGGGCAAGATAGGCGCTGTCCACCACGTTGTAGGCGGCCTGCAGGATCATGGAAAGTACGATGGGCAGACCGATACGGAACATCAGCGGTGCAATGGGCTGCACCGCCATTTTATTTTGCGAACTGTTTTGCATAAAGCGGTTTCCTCCTTTGTTTTTGGGCAAAAAAGAAAACGAGCGGCAGCAACTGGATTTACGCAGTTACTGCCACTCGTTATGGCTTTATTCTATCAGAAACTATACCAAAAATGCAAAGGCATTTTTGTACAAATCGCGCACTGGATTTTCCGAGGATTTTGGAAAAGCCTCAGACCAGATATCCCTCAAAGCAGTGCAGGTCTTCGGTCTTGACGATGCCCTCAAGGTACAGGCCGTCTTCCCGGTATTCCTCCACCTGCACGCTGCCGCGCTCCCGCATGGGAGCCGCAAGACCCAGCTTGTCGTAGGGAAGCAGCACTTTCAGGGGGTGCACCCGGTCGCTGAGCAGCTCGTCCAGCTTTGCCAGCAGCTTGTCCAGACCGTAACCGGTCTTGGCGCTGGTGAGCAGGATGTCCGGGTCAAAGTTCAGGGCATTGGGCTTATCGCACTTGTTGTAGACGGTCAGGCGGGGAATGTCCGCGCAGTCCAGCCCGTCCAGCACTTCGTCTGTCACGGCCAGCTGCTCTTCCCGCTGCTCGTCGCCTGCATCTGCCACCCGGACGATGACGTCCGACCAGGCAGCTTCTTCCAGCGTGGACTTAAATGCTTCCACGAGGTTGTGCGGCAGGCGGGAGACGAAACCGACCGTGTCCACCAGAAGCACGGCCATGCCGCTGGGCAGAACTAGCTTGCGGCTGGTGGGGTCCAGCGTGGCGAACAGCATGTCTGCTTCGGCAACGCTGGGGCCGCACAGAGCGTTCATCAGGCTGGATTTGCCCACGTTGGTGTAACCCACAAGGCTCACCACCGGCATGCCGGTCTTGGCGCGGGCCTTGCGGCTCTCACTCCGACGCTTTTCCATCTCGGCCAGCTTTTCGGCCAGTGCATCGATGCGGGCGTGGACGTGACGGCGGTCCAGTTCCAGCTTAGTCTCACCGGCACCGCGGCGGGCACCACCACCGCCGCCACCGCCGCCGCCCTGACGGCTCAGCGCTTCGCCCATGCCCTGCAGGCGGGGCAGACGGTAGCGCAAAAGGGCCAGCTCGGTCTGCAGTTTGCCCTCGTTGGTGACGGCACGGCTGCGGAAAATTTCCAGGATCAGCATGGTGCGGTCGATCACTTCCAGCCCGCCCAGGGCGTTGGAGATGTTGCGGATCTGGCTTCCGGTCAGCTCGCCGTCAAACACGGCGCACTCGGCCCCCAGATTCTCGGCAGCGAGGGAAGCTTCTTCCAGCTTGCCGCTGCCCAGCACGATGCCGGTCTCGGGGGTCTGACGCTTTTGGGTCACCTGTGCCACGGCTTCCATGTGGTTGGCTTCGCACAAGGCGCTCAGCTCTGCCAGACTGCGTTCGCAGTCCCACAGGCCCTGATCCAGTGCAAGAAGGATGACCTTCGTCGGGGGTGTTTCTACCAAGATATCGTAAAGTTCGCTCAAAATAAGTCCTTTCTTTGAGGTTGGGCGGCTCTCCCTCTCCGTCAGCGCTGACGCGCTGCCACCTCTCCTAAAGGGAGAGGCTTTGGCAGTCCACGCAAAGTTCATGGTTTTGCCAAGGGCTCTCCCTTTGGGAGAGCTGGACGTGAAGCGGCCTGAGAGGGCGAGGTCGTTTATATTTTTTCAAATCGTTCCCTTGTTAATAAATAGCTTCTGCATTCCACCGGTGTGCCGTCGAATTTGTGGTTCACAGTGTCGTGATGATACACGAAGCCTGCCTTTTCCATCACACGGCCGCTGGCGGGGTTTCCTTTGGCGTGACAGCAGGCCAGCCAATTACTGTCCGTATTCTCAAACCAGTATTCTACCACGGCTTTTAACGCTTCAGTGGTGAGGCCCCGGTTCCACCAGTCTTTCCCGATGCAGTAGCCTGCTTCCCAGACGCCCTCGGAGGTGTCCAGCCCGGGCCACTCGGTTTTCTGCTGGGGTTCATCCTGCAGAGAGTTGAACAGGCTGATGGAGCCGAACACCTGCCCGCTGGCCTTTTCCACTATGGCCCACTGGTAGTAATCCGGATTTGGGTAGAGGATGGCCCATGCCGCCAGCAGAGCCAGAGTCTCCAACTCGTTTTTGTGGGGCTCCCACCGCAGAAAACGGGTCACATCCGGGTCAGACGCCCAGTTTTGGTACATCATGTCCGCATCTTCCGGCAGCAGGCGGCGCAGAAGCAGCCGGTCAGTTTCCAGCTCCTGTGTTCCGGCGTGGCGCACGGCGCATCCCTCCTTTTACGATAAAGTATGCATAGGATAGCACAAATTTCGCGTTCCTGCAAGCGCAGAACGCGAAAACTCTTGACCGGGCCCTCATTCTGCATTAAACTAAATCCAACCACTTTTCTAGGAAAAAGGAGAACTCTTCATGAGTGATGTGCGTGAGATCCTGAAAAAACGGCCCCTGCTGTTCGACGGCGGCATGGGCACCTATTATAAAACACTGCCCGGCCAGGAGTGCGAGCTGGCCAACCTGACCGACCCGGAGGGCATCCGGGCGGTGCACCGGGAATATCTGGCGGCGGGTGTGGATGCCATCAAGACCAACACCTTCGGTCTGCCCCGGATGGCGGCAGCACAGAACCCGGGCTGGGAAGCCATGGCGCAGGCGGGCTGGAACCTGGCAGAACAGGCCGCAGCAGAGACCGGCGCGGCAGTGTTTGCCGATTTCGGCCCGGCCCCGGACACCGAAGCAGCTCCGGCCGCGCAGGCATATCTTGCGGTGGCTGACCGTTTTCTTGCGCTGGGCGCAAAGAACTTCCTTTTCGAAACGCTGAGCAGCGACACCGGTGTAGCGGAAGCTGCAAAACACATCAAGGAAGCTGTGCCGGATGCCTTTGTTCTGGTGTCCTTTGCGGTGCTGCCGGACGGCTACACCCGCGAAGGCCGGCACTGTACCGAGCTGCTGCGCCGCATGACGGACTGCGGCGCGGTGGATGCCGTGGGCCTGAACTGTGTATCCGCTCCCGGTGCCATGCGCACGCTGACGCAGCGGCTGGGCGAGACGAAGCTGCCCCTGTCTGTGATGCCCAATGCAGGCTACCCGGTAGTCACCCGGACCCGGGTGCAGTATCAGGGCAAGCCGGAATATTTTGCCCGGGAAGTGGCCCGCATTGCATCCGAAAGCGCGGGCGTTAAGATCCTGGGCGGCTGCTGCGGCACCACTCCGGCCCACATTGCGGCCCTGCGTGCGGTGTTGGACGCCATGCCGGAAGTGCGGCCCGCTGCCCCGGCGGCACAGGTTTCCACCGCCGCGAAGCCTGTGGTGGAAAAAGATGATGCCTTCCTGCGCAAGCTGAATGCCGGGCAGAAGGTCATTGCCATTGAGCTGGATTCCCCGAAGACGGCTGACCTGACCGGCTATCTGGACGGTGCGCGCCGCCTGCAGAAAGCCGGAGCTGACCTTCTGACCATTGCGGACTGCCCCATTGCCCGGGCGCGCATGGATTCTTCGCTGGTGGCCTGCCGGGTGCACCGGGAACTGGGAATGAATGTTCTGCCCCATATGACCTGCCGTGACCGCAACCTCAATGCCACCAAGGCCCTGCTGCTGGGCCTTTACGCTGAGGGTGTGCGGGAGGTGCTGGCCATCACCGGCGACCCCATCCCCACCGCAGAGCGGGACGAGGTGAAGAACGTGTATCAGTTCAATTCCCGCAAGCTGGCACAGTACATCATTTCGCTGGCGGGGGAGGACCGGGAGATGCCCAGCCCTATGACTGTGTTTGGCGCACTGAACCTGAACGCCCGCAATTTTGACGTGGAGCTGCGCCGCGCCGCTGAAAAGCTGGAAAACGGCATGAGCGGCTTCCTCACTCAGCCGGTGCTGTCTACGCAGGCGGTGGAAAACCTGAAAAAGACCCGGGAGACGCTGGGCGGAAAGGCCAGGATCCTAGCTGGCATCATGCCGGTGGTGAGCCAGCGCAACGCCATTTTCATGGAGAACGAGATCAATGGCATTCATGTGGACGCTGAGATCATCGACCGCTTTGCCGGGCTGGACCGCGCCGAGGGTGAAGAGATGGGCCTTGAAGTGTCGGTGCAGGCAGCACGGGCCGCTGCCCCCTATGCAGATGGCTTCTACCTTATGACTCCCTTCAATCGGGTCGCCCTGATGGAGCGGCTGATCGGCCGACTGAAGGAAGAAGTGCTGAAATAACTTCAAAAAATAACGGCACCTGCAGAGAAATTGCTGTAATTTCCGCTGCAGGTGCTTTTTTTGTTGCAAGTTTGTTGCAAAAGACTGGGCGGGATGTTATACTAAATCTATATGTGCATGTGCAGGAAGTGCAAAGCCAGAGGAGAGTGTGAATCATGCAGAAGGAACCGATCATCAGCATCATCGTGCCGGTCTACAAGGTGGAAAATTATCTGCAGAAATGCATTGATTCGATCTTGGCCCAGACATTCCGGGACTTTGAGCTGATCCTTGTGGACGACGGCTCACCGGACCGCTGCCCGGAACTGTGCGACGCCGCTGCGGAAAAGGACAGCCGCATCCGGGTGATCCACCAGAAAAACGGCGGCCTTTCGGCGGCACGGAATGCCGGGTTGGATGCCGCCCGGGGCGGGTGGATCGCTTTTGTGGACTCTGATGATGCCATTGAGCCGGAGATGTATGAGGCGCTGCATGACAGCGCTGTAAAGGAAAACGCAGATGTTGCCGTGTGCAATTTTCAGCTGCTAGATGAAACTGGAAAAAAACTTGCAAACGAGTGGCTGAAAAACGACAGGATCAAGGAATGAAAAGTGCTTTCTGGGATGGAAGCGCTGCGTGAGGCAAGAAGGGCAACCCTTCACATTGCGCCCAATAAACTTTACAGAGCAGAACTCTGGCAAAGCGTGCGCTTCCCGAAAGGCAAGCAGAACGAAGATTTCTTCACGCTGCCGCTTATTTTTGAAAATGTTTCCAAAGTGGTGTGCATTCCAGAAGAATTTTATAATTACGTCCAGCGCGGAAACAGTATCATGAACAGTAGAGCCAGCCTGAAACGCTACGATCAGGCGGAGGCCGCTGCGGCATATTGGAAGATCCTGAAAACACACGGACAGGATGATGCTCTTTTAAGAACGGCGGAAATCATCTTTGTTTATACACTGGAAACATACTGTGCGCTTTCAGCAGAGGATCAGAAAGCACAGCGCAGCACACAGATGAGGAAGCTTCAGCATAAAATCATGAAAGACACTGTAAAAGTACAAAAAGTGCCCAGCGGCTTGCTGATGAAAAGCTTTCTGCTGAGCGCTGCTCCACGGCTGTATATAATTTGCAGAACAATGAAAACTGGAAGATAAAACTATGCGGACAAAATATACGATCATCAATACAATCGTTAATATTGGCGGACAGTTTCTGACAATGCTGCTGGCTTTTGTGGGCCGAATGGTTTTCATTCGGTATCTTTCGGCGGCTTATCTGGGTGTGAATGGACTGTTTACGGATGTTCTCAGCATTCTGAGTTTTGCGGAGCTGGGAATCGGTACGGCCATGGTTTTCAGCATGTATGAACCGGCAGCCCGTGATGACGAGGCAAAACTGGCCCGGCTGATGAACCTTTACAAGTGGATGTACCGTGCTGTGGCGGCGTCGGTGCTGCTGTTCGGCCTGATCCTTCTGCCATTTCTGCCGTACCTCATCAAGGGCGGAGAGGGCATCGAAAACATCCGGCTGATCTATATGATGTATGTGCTCAGTTCGGCAAGTTCCTATCTGCTCAATTACAAAAACTCTATTTATCAGGCCTACCAGAAGAGCTATATCCGTGCGGGCTGGGGAATGGTGTGTGACTGCATTCGGACTGTGCTGCAGATTATTGTGCTGATTCTGACACATTTTGTATCTGCTGCTGCAGTTTGTGATGCAGTTTGCGCCGAATATCATTGTTTCCCGCATGGTCGATCGGGAATTTCCTTACTTGAAAGAATGCCACGAACTGCCGGAAAAAGAAGAACGAAACGATATCCTGAAGAACATTGGTGCCATGAGCATGCACAAGCTGGCCACCATTATCGTTCGTAACACGGACAGCCTGCTAATGTCTTCTTTCATTGGTCTGGCGACTGTGGGTCTGTACTCAAACTATCGGCTGGTGCTGAACAACCTTAACAATCTGATGGAAAAATTCACGACTGCATTTTCCGGCAGCGTTGGAAACCTGAGCGTAATGGAAAGCCCGGACAGGTTGTATCAGGTCTATAAGGAAATCGATTTTCTCTTCTTTGTGCTGTCAGCTTATTTGACGGGTGGATTGACGATGCTGTTCAATCCGTTTATTGCCATCTGCTTTGGCGGTGAATATTGCTTTCCGCTGTGACGTCCAAGTGCTGAAAAAACAATTGACAAATCACACAAAAAACGCTATATTCTTTTTATAAATGCGTTGAAAAAGAGTGCGCGCTATTTTTGGCCATCCAGAGAGCCGGGGGCTGCTGAAAACCCGGTATGGCTGTGCGGTGTGCTGTCACTTTGGAGCAGGAGCGGTGAGCCGTGCGGTGAGCCGCTTTCGGAGCTGCCCCACGTTACCGGGGCATCAAGGGGCACGGAGGCATTCCGTGCAATTTGGGTGGTACCGCGGTATGTAAAAGCTACAGCCGTCCCATGGAACGTTCCGTGGGACGGCTTTTTTCGTCCCACTCATCAATTTTTTGGGAGGATACCTATGAAAGAACTCGCAAAGCAGTACGATCCCAGCCAGGTGGAAGACCGCATCTACCAGTTCTGGCTGGACGGCGGCTACTTCCACACGAAGGCCGACCCCGACAAGAAGCCCTACACCATTGTGATGCCGCCCCCGAACGTCACCGGTCAGCTGCACATGGGCCACGCGGTGGACAACACCATGCAGGATATCCTGATCCGCACCAAGCGGATGCAGGGCTATGCAGCCCTGTGGGTGCCCGGCACGGATCATGCATCCATCGCCACCGAGGCCAAGGTCGTGGAGGCCATGCGCGCCGAGGGCCTGACTAAGGAGATGGTGGGCCGCGACGGCTTCCTGGAGCGTGCCTGGGCCTGGAAGATCAAGTACGGCAACCGCATCGTCAGCCAGCTGAAAAAGCTGGGCAGCAGCTGCGACTGGGATCGTGAGCGCTTCACCATGGACGAGGGCTGCTCCGAGGCCGTCAAGGAAGTGTTCGTGCGCCTGTACGACAAGGGCCTGATCTACCGCGGCAACCGCATGGTCAACTGGTGTCCCCACTGCAACACCTCCATCTCGGATGCCGAGGTGGAGTACGAGGAGAAGGACGGCAATTTCTGGCATCTGCTGTACCCGGTCAAGGAGACCGGCGAAATGCTGGAGCTGGCCACCACCCGTCCCGAGACCATGCTGGGCGATACCGCTGTTGCCATCAACGGCGATGACCCCCGCTATGCTCATCTGCACGGCTGCCATGTCATCCTGCCTCTGCTGAACAAGGAGATCCCCATCGTCTGCGACGAGCACGCTGACATGACCAAGGGCACCGGCGTCGTGAAGATTACCCCGGCCCATGACCCCAACGACTTTGAGGTCGGCCTGCGCCACAACCTGCCCATCGTGCGCGTGTTCACCTATGACGGTCACATGACTGGTGCCGCCGACAAGGCCGCTGCCGATGCTCTGTTTGCCGCCGGCAAGAACACCATCAATGAGCCCGAGGTGCTGGACTGCGGCAAGTATGCCGGCATGACCACCATCGAGGCCCGCAAGGCCATTCTGGCTGATCTGGAAGCAGGCGGCTTCCTGAAAGAGATCGAGCCGCTGAAGCACGAAGTGGGCACCTGCTACCGCTGCCACTCCACCATCGAGCCCATGGTGTCCAAGCAGTGGTTCGTGAAGATGGAACCGCTGGCAAAGCCCGCCATCGAGAGCGTGGAGAAGGGCGAGATCAAGTTCGTGCCCGAGCGCTTCACCAAGAACTATATGAACTGGATGAAGGGCACCCGCGACTGGTGCATCAGCCGTCAGCTGTGGTGGGGCCATCAGATCCCGGCCTGGTACTGCGACGACTGCGGCGAGACTGTGGTTGCAAAGACTGCTCCCTGCACCTGCCCCAAGTGCGGCAGCGCAAAGCTGACCCAGGACCCGGACACTCTAGACACCTGGTTCTCTTCCGCTCTGTGGCCCTTCAGCACTCTGGGCTGGCCCAATGAGGACAGCGAAGACCTGAAATATTTCTACCCCACCAACACGCTGGTCACCGGTTATGACATCATCGGCTTCTGGGTCAGCCGCATGATCTTCTCTGGTCTGGCTTACACCGATAAGGCTCCCTTTGACACCGTCTGCATCCACGGCATCGTCCGCGACAGTCAGGGCCGCAAGATGTCCAAGAGCCTGGGTAACGGCATCGACCCGCTGGAAGTCATTGCCAAGTATGGCGCCGACGCTCTGCGCTTCATGCTGATCGACGGTTCCACCCCGGGCAACGACATGCGCTACAGCGAGAAGAAGGTGGAGTCTGCCCGCAACTTTGCCAACAAGCTGTGGAATGCTACCCGTTTCGTGCTGATGAACCTGCCCGAGGACTTCGAGCCGGGCCTGCCCAGCGAAGACAAGCTGGACATGAGCGACAAGTGGGTCCTGACCAAGCTGAATCAGGTGGCCGGTGCCATGACTGACAACCTCGACCACTACGAGATGGGTCTGGCTGCTGCCAAGATCAACAGCTTTATCTGGGATGTCTACTGCGACTGGTTCATCGAGATCGCAAAGCCCCGCCTGAACTCCGGCGATGCCGAGCAGGCTGACACTGCACGCCGCGTGCTGGTGTATGTGCTGAACAAGGCCCTCAAGCTGCTGCATCCCTTCATGCCGTTCATCACCGAAGAGCTGTATCAGGCACTGCCCGGTTCTGCTGAGACCATCATGACCCAGAGCTGGCCCACCTTCGACGAGGCTCACAACTGGGCCGACGAAGAGGAAGCCTTCGAGAAGGTCATGGACTACATCAAGGCTGTGCGTACCATGCGCACCGAGATGAATGTCCACCCGGCCAAGAAGACCAGCATGATCATTGAGACCGCCGACGCCACCCCGTTCCAGAAAGCACAGGTCTATCTGGCAAAGTTTGCTTTCGCCACCGATGTGACCTTCACCGAAAAGTACGAGGGCAGCACCGACGGCATGGTGCAGGTGTCCACCCACGCCGCCCGCGGCTTCATCCCCATGATGGAGCTGATCGACCGCGACAAGGAGCTGGCCCG
>CAVKKE010000032.1:0-21426 GCA_963656875.1 Barnesiella intestinihominis
GCTCCACATAGTGGGCGGCATTGCGCAGGCTGGCAGCGATCTGTTCCGGCGCGGCCTGCTTGATGACCCGGGCAGGCACCCCCACGGCCACCGAGCCGTCCGGGATCACCATGCCCTCCGGCACCAGCGCCCCGGCCCCGATGATGCAGTTTTTGCCGATGACGCAGTGGTTCAGCAGGGTGGCGTGCATTCCGATCAGGCTGCCGTCCCCCACGGTGCAGCCGTGCACCAGGGCGCTGTGGCCCACGGTCACGTTTTTGCCCAGGGTCACGGCTCCGCCCACATCACAGTGCAGCACGGCGTTGTCCTGCACGTTGCTGTTCTCCCCAATGGTCAGGGTGCCGTCATCGCCGCGCAGCACCGCCCCGTACCACACCGTGGCACCGGGCTTCAGGATTACATCCCCCTGCACGGTGGCGTTGTCGGCCACAAAGGCCGCGCCTTCGTTGCGGGGCATTTTTCCACAAAAGGACAGGAACATTGTGAAAAACCACCTTTCTCTTTTGGTTCGTTTATGGTATGCTTATAAAGAAAAAACTGTCGTTTGCGGTCGTTTGCCGCAGGCGAAACCGCAAGGGGGTACGCTCATGGTTCACAACACGTTCTTCCGCCGGGCGGCGGCGCTGGTGCTCACGCTGGCGTTTGCGGCTGCAGCGGCCCTGCCGGGCCTGGCCGCTTATCCCATGCCCATCCAGACCGCCCGCGAGACCGAGGCGGTGTATCTGTTCAATGCCGACACCGGCAAGACCATTCTGGCCCAGAACGCGGACCAGCCGCAGTACATTGCCAGCCTGACCAAGATGATGACGGCACTGCTGCTGCTGGAAAGCGGCAAGGACCTGAACGGAACGGTCACCGTGCCTACCAGCCTGACCCAGGAATTCAAGGACATCCAGAATGCCAACGGCAGCACCATCAACCTGCGCATTGGCGAAACGGTGCGCCGGGTGGACCTGCTGTACGGCCTGCTGGTGTCCAGCGCCAACGATGCCGCCAGCGTGATCGCCTACGATGTATGCGGCGACCTGCCCACCTTTGTGACCCGCATGAACGAGCGGGCCAAGGAACTGGGCTGTACCGGCACCAGCTTTACCTGTGTGCACGGGCTGTACGATTACGGCAACGTGTCCACGGCACAGGACCTGGCCAAGATCGCCCAGGCCTGCTATGCCAATGCGGACTACATGAAGGCCGCCAACACCCTGAGCTATACCCTGCCGGCCACCAACCTGCACGCAGAAGAGCGGCAGATCACCTCCAGCAACCGGATGCTGGACCCCGCATATGAATACTACCGCGATTACATCCGCGGAATGCGCACCGGCTACACCACCCTGGCGGGCCGCTGCTACGTGGCCTACGCCCAGCAGGACGGCCACACCTACGGCATGGTGATCCTGGGCTGCGACACTCAGGATCACCTTTACAGCGAGTGCGGGCAGCTGTTCGACTGGGCCTTTGCCAGCTTTGGAGACCGCCCGCTGGTGGACACCGAAACGGTGCTGACCACCGTGGACCTGACCAAGTGCCGCACCGAGCCGGAGGTGGAGCTGTATGCGGCCAGCCCCGTAAGCGGCTACGGCCACGAGGATGACCGTGTGACCTATTCCTTCGACCTGCCGGAGCAGGTGTCGGCCACCGTCAAAAGCGGCAAGGTGCTGGGCACGGCCACCGTTTACCTGGACGGCTACGAAGTGGGCACCGTGGACCTTGTGACCCACCGGGAGTATGTGTCGGACTTCCGCACCGACACCAAAGCCACCCTGCTGCTGTTGGTGGTGCTGGTGCTGCTGCTGGCGGTGCTCAGCGTGGGCACCGTGATCTGCGGCGGCGGCTCGCTGAACCTGAAGCGGCGGCGCAGAACGGCCAAGCGCAGACACTGACAAAAACCAAAAGCTCCTGCCCGAAGTTCCCCGGGCAGGAGCTTTTTTGGTCATACTGCGCCGTAAATGCCGTGCACCGACACTTCGCCGGTAAACACGTGCACTTCGCCGCTGTCGGTACGCACCACAAGGCGGCCCTCTTCGTCCACGTCCACAGCCTCACCGGCCCCCTGTTTGCCGTCCGGCAGGTCAAAGGTGACCCGGCGGCCCAGGTTGACGCAGGCAGCCTTGTATTCCTCCCGGAAGGGCGCAAAGCCGTCCCGGGCAAAGGTGTACAGGCTGCGGTCAAAGCCAAAATCGGTCAGGCCCTCGGCCAGCCAGGCGGGGTCAGTGGCAAGATCCACGTTGGCTCCCTGCAATGCCAGCGAGGTGCCGTTGGGCAGGTTGGCGGCGTCAAAGTAGCTCTGGGGCTGGGCCAGGTTGATGCCAATGCCGCACAGAATGCCGCGCCCCTGCTGCTGGTAGCCGTAGCTCACGCCCTCGCACAGAATGCCCACGATCTTTTTGCCGTTCAGCAGCAGGTCGTTGGGCCACTTGATCTGGCAGTCCACGCCGTAGCGCAGCTTCAGTTGGGTGCGCACGGCAAGGCTGGCCAGCAGCGGCAGGGTGGCAGGCTGGGCCAGCGGCTCCCGGATGGCCACCGTGTAGTACAGGGCCTTGCCCTCGGCATTTACCCAGCTGCGGCCCAGGCGGCCCCGCCCGGCGGTCTGATTTTCGGTGTACACGGCCCCCACCGGGCCGAATTCTTCAAAATGCTCTTTCACATAGGCGTTGGTGCTGCCGCATTCCGGCAGGTAGCGCACCTCGTTGATGCTCATTGCTTTGGTACCTCTTTGTGCTCATAGGCGGTCACCTTGCCGCTGTCCAGCGTCAGGATGCCGTAGGTGTCCGGGCCGGTGTAGCAGCGGCCGCAGGAGCCGGGGTTGAACAAAAACACCTTGCCCCGCTGCTCGGCGTGGGGGATGTGGGTGTGGCCGAACAGCGCTACCTCGGCTCCCCGGGCGGATGCTGCGTCTGCCAGCGTATCCAGATCGTACTTTACACCGTACATATGGCCGTGGGTATAGAACAGAACCACCTGTTCAAAGGCGGCCAGGCCGTCCAGCGGCTCCAGTGCGCCGTAATCGCAGTTGCCGGCCACCGAGTAGGCCCGCAGTTTGGGGTACTTGGTCAGGGCCAGTTCCAGGTCCCGCAGGCCATCGCCCAGAAAGATCAGGGCGTCAATGTTCTTGCTCTCCTTCATCAGCACACGCTCAACGGCATCCCGCCCGCCGTGGCTGTCGCTCAAAACCAAAAGTTTTGTCACGAAAATAGTCCTCCTCTTATCATTCCGCAGTCTGCTGGGCCTGCTGCAATACCAGCAGCTGCTTATACACTTCGCTCTTGGAATAGGGTGTGCCCTGTGCGGCTGCCTTGGCCGCTGCCGTGGGGCCAAAGCCCTGGCCGGTCAGCTCCATGGCCCGCTGCGCGGCCTGCTCCAGGGTCAGCGCCTGTTCCGGGTCGGCCGAAGCCGGTGCACCGGCCATGACCAGCACATACTCGCCCCGGGGGTCGTTGGCCTTGTAGTGGTCCACCGCTTCGCCCAGGGTGGTTTTCCAGATGTCCTCGTGCAGCTTGGTCAGCTCCCGGCACAGGGTAATGCTGCGGTCCGGGCCAAAGGCGGCGGTCAGGTCGTCCAGGGTGGTGCGCAGCTTGTGGGGCGCTTCGTAAAAAATGATGGTGCGCTTTTCCTGCAGCAGGTCTGCCAGACGTTCCTTTTTCTGCTTGCGGTTCACGGGCAGAAAACCCTCAAACACCCAGCGGGAGGTGTCCTGGCCGGACACGGCCAGCGCCGTGACGCAGGCGGACGCTGCCGGCACCGGCACCACCTTGATGCCCCGTGCCAGTGCGTCCCGCACGATCACCTCGCCCGGGTCGGAAACGCAGGGCATTCCGGCATCGCTGCACAGCGCGCAGCTCTCCCCCGCTTCAATGCGCTGCAAAATGGCCTCACCCTTCTGCAATGCGTGCTCGTAGTAGCTGACCATGGGCTTTTTCAGGCCCAGAAAGTTCAGCAGCTTCATGGTCACGCGGGTGTCCTCGGCGGCAATAAAGTCTGCCGCGCCAAAGGTGGCGGCCACCCGGGGCGGCATGTCGTCCAGGTTGCCGATGGGTGTTGCCACGATATAAAGTGTTCCTGCCATAGTTTACCTCCCATAAAGTGCTGCCCCGGCGCTGATCAGAATATCCGGCTCCACCCGCAGGCCGGTTCGGCGGTTCTTCTGCGCTTCCACCAAAAACAGCCAGGGTGCCCCGTCTGCCTTGTTTTTCACAAAGGCCAGACGTTTGGGTTCCAGGCGGCTGGCCCGCAGCACGGTCAGCACTTCGGCCAGCCGTTCCGGCCGGTGGCACATGGAAAACCTTCCGCCGTCCTTCAGCAGGCGGAAGGCGCACCGGCACACATCGTCCAGGGTGCAGGTGTTCTCGTGCCGGGCCTGGGCGTGGGCCGCATTTGCGCTCTGGGGGCCTGCCGTAAAATAGGGTGGGTTGCAGGCGCATACATCAAAACTGCCCTCCCCCTGCCGGAAGCTGCGCAGATCGGCGCAGTGGGGGGTGATGTGGGCAATGCCCTGCTCATCCACGGCCTGCGCCAGCAGCGCGCTGCCCTCGGGCTGGATCTCCAGCGCCGCGCAGGGGCCGCGGTGGCCCCGGTCGTGCCATTCCAGCGCCACGATGCCGCAGCCGGAGCACAGGTCCGCCGCCGTCTGGGCGCGTTTTGGCTCGCAGAAACGGGCCAGCAGCAGCGCGTCCGACCCGAACCGGTGGGCGGGGGTGCAATAGACCTTTGTTCTATTATACAAGACTTCGGTGGAATGTTCCATAGACAACTGCACGGATTCCTTTCAGAAAAATAGGCCGGATCGCGGCCCGAATTTGTGCAAAAACAAAAAGCAGCAGACCCGCTTGGAACAGGTCTGCTGCTTTTGATGCGTCTTTTCGGTGCGCGGCTGATTATTCAGCAGCGATAGCACCAGTGGGGCAAGCGCCCTCGCAAGCGCCGCAATCAATGCAAGCGTCTGCGTTCACAACTGCAACGCCGCCGTCAATGGCGACTGCACCAACCGGGCAAGCGCCCTCGCAAGCGCCGCAGCCAACACATGCGTCAGAAACCTTGTGTGCCATAATAAACTCTCCTTTTATCCCCGTGCCCGTTGTAATGTATGAAGACACATGCATTGGCACGGCTGTGCATGTCTCCTCGGAAATCATATCCTTGCCTGCATTTTAACAAAGCAGGCCCGAAAAGGCAAGACTAACCGTAACGGGCAAAAGGCAAAACAGAGTTTTTTGTTGGGTTGCACAAAAGCACAGGCTAACTTATGGCCAAAATTGCAGGAGTTTTTTGGCAAAAATCACGAAGGATAGTTAGTTTTAACAGACTAACCGCCCGGAGATTTCATCAAAAACAGAAAGCTGATTTCAGATGGCTTTTTCCGGCACGATCACCTTCCCCCTTGGGGAGCAGGCGGCGCAAAGCGCCGGATGAGGGGTGCCTTCCGGAACAAGCGCCCTCATTAGTCACCTGCGGTGACAGCTTCCCCGTCCGGGGAAAGCCGGAACATCCGATCAACTGCTTTTATTCTTTTGCGGCAGGGCGCTTTTTGGCACAGCCGGGGCAGCGTTTGCCCTCATCGTCCGAGGAAGCTACCACCGGGGCGGGGTTGCGCACGCCGGAGTAGTCATCGTCCGGGTCCGGACGGCGGGGCGCACGCTTGCCGCCGCTGATGTATTCGCATACGCCCACTTTGTAATAGCGCGGAGACAGGCTCTCGGTGCCGCAGCGCACCCGCAGGTAACCGGAAATGGGGTTTACTTCCAGCACGGTGCCCAGGCCGTCCGGGGTGCGCACGGTGCTGCCCACCATGGGCATGATGCTGTTCAGGTACTCGTAGGCGTTTTCCTCGTAGGCCAGGCAGCACATCAGGCGGCCGCAGGCACCGCTGATCTTGGTGGGGTTCAGCGAAAGGCCCTGCTCCTTGGCCATCTTGATGGAAACGGGCTGGAAGTCCTTGAGGAAGCGGCTGCAGCAGAAGGGCTGGCCGCAGATGCCCAGGCCGCCGATCATCTTGCTTTCATCGCGCACGCCGATCTGGCGCAGCTCAATGCGGGTGTGGAAGATGCCGGCCAGGTCCTTGACCAGCTCGCGGAAGTCCACGCGGCCATCGGCGGTAAAGTAGAACATGATCTTGGAGCGGTCCAGCGTGTACTCGGCTTCCACCAGCTTCATTTCCAGCCCGTGGCGGGCAATGCAGTTCTGGCAGGTGCGGAAGGCACGCTTTTCGTCCTCACGGTTCTGGCGCATCCGGCGGATGTCCACGCTGTCGGCCATGCGGGTGATGGGTTTGAGAGCTTTGGGCACGGCAGAATCTGCGATCTCCTTCACGCCCTGCACCACCTCGCCGCACTCCACGCCGCGGGCAGTTTCCACGATGACATAATCGCCGGTTTTGATCTCAGCTCCGGCGGGGTCGAAATAATAGCTTTTTCCGTTCTCTTTGAAACGGACTGAAATGACTTTTTTCATAGTGTTCCTCATTCAATATGTGAGAAGGACCCTGCAAAAGGGCCTCATAATCCATTCTGATGATTAGTATAACATATTTAAAAGCATATTTCCACGCCAAATCGAAATACAGGCTTTTCCCTCTGCCGGAAAAAGCTTTTTGAAAAAATTTGATTTTTCTGCAACAATCTGCCTGGCTGAACCGTATCATCTACGGAAACTGACCGAATTCTGTCCCAATGAATTTCCAGAAAACGGAAATCTGCCGACAGAATTGTTAAAGAAATGCGAAAGTGTCTAAAGAAACACAAAAGATTTGCCCTTTTGCTTGCAAGTGCGGGGCTTGCGTGTATAATAAAACTGTTAAAGTGTGGTATGATCCCCTTTTGGAGGGACAGCTGCCCAGCTCAGAGGAGCAGCGCAGAGAAACGGTAGGAAAAAATGGAAAAATTCAGTGTCAAAAAGCCATTTACGGTATTGGTGGCTGTTGTCATGGTGTTGATCCTAGGCTTTGTGGCCATCACGAAGATGCAGACGAATCTGCTGCCAGATGTCAGCACGCCGTACCTGATGGTGGTCACCGTGTATCCCGGTGCCAGCCCGGAGCGCGTGGAGAGCGAAGTTTCGGATGTTCTGGAAAATTCGCTCACAGTGCCGGGCGTGTCCAAGATCACGGCGACTTCGGCGGAGAACTACAGCCTGCTGCTGATGCAGTTCACTGATGACACGGACATGAACAGCGCGCTGGTCAAGGTGTCCAACAAGCTGGATCAGGTCAAGAGCGACCTGCCCAGCACCTGCCTGACCCCCTCCATCATTGAGTACAGCCTGAACATGAATGCATTCATGACCGTGGCTGTCAGCCGCGAGGGCAGTGACATCTACGACCTGTCAGATTTTGTCAAGAACACCATGGTGCCCTATGTCCAGCGCAAGGGCGGCGTGTCCAGCGTGTCTGCCAACGGCCTTGTGGAAAAGCTGGTGCAGGTGCAGCTCAATCAGGAAAAGATCGATGACATCAACGCCAAGCTGCTGGAACTCATCGATGCCAAGCTTGCGGATGCCCGCTCCCAGCTGGACAGCGCCGAGGCCCAGATCGCAGCCGGACGCAAGGAATATGAAAAGCAGATGAAGAATTTCGGCAACACAGTGTCGAATTCTGTCATGGGCTCCATGAGTGTGGAAGTGGGCAACGCCGTGGAGGTGGTGCGCCAGCAGGCGCAGTCTCTGCTGGAAAGCGTCAACAGCCTGATCGCCGTGGTCAAGGAACCGGAGATCCAGCAGGCCCTCATTGAAGTGCGCGACGGTCTGCAGAAGGTCATGGACAAGTTCAATGAGACTGGTATGAGGGACATTGATTCCCTCATTGATATCGTGGCCGAGCTGCGCACCATCACCGACAAGCTTACTACTGCCCTGCAGAAGCTGCAGGAGCGCATGAATACCGAGACAGGCACCGAGGGCAGCACGGCAGAAGATCTGGCCAACGAGATGCAGCTGCAGGAAAGCCTGAATGTGGTTTATAAAACGCTGGAAGACACCATCAAGGCCATGGACAATGTGCCCCAGCTGATGACCGAGTTTTCCAACGCACTGGGCAGTTTCTCCCAGCAGCAGCTGAACGCCTATATGCAGTTCACCGAAGCCCGCGAGATGCTGAACGAGTACGAAAAGCAGCTGGAAGAAGCCAAGCAGGAGTACGAAACGGCCAAGGCCACCGCGCTTGCACAGGCCGACGTGGCAAAGCAGCTGGATATCGACACGCTGGCTCAGCTGATCTACGCCCAGAACTTCTCCATGCCTGCCGGTTATGTGCAGGATAAGGACGGCCAGTCCTGGCTGCTGAAAGTGGGCGAAGAATACGACAGCGTGGAGGATATTTCCGGTGCCCTGCTGCTGCATGTGGACGGCTACGGCGATGTCCGCCTGTCCGATGTGGCGGACGTGGAAGTCATTGACAATGCCGCCGACAGCTACACCCGCCTGAACGGCCAGCAGGCCTCCGTGCTGAAGATCTACAAGAATTCCACCTCCAGCGCCAGCGATGTTTCGGACAACTGTCTGGAAGCCTTCAAGGAGCTGGAAGCCCAGTATGACGGCCTGCATGTGGTGGTGCTGTCCAACCAGGGCAACTATATCACCATCATCATCAAGAGCATCCTCACCAGCATGGCCGTGGGTGCGGCGCTGGCCATCATCGTGCTGGCCATCTTCCTGAAGGATATCAAGCCCACCCTCGTGGTCGGCATCAGCATTCCGCTGTCTGTCCTGTTTGCGGTGGTGCTCATGTACTTCACCGGTCTGGACATGAACGTCATGACCCTTGCGGGCCTGAGCCTTGGCATTGGTATGCTGGTGGACAACTCGGTGATCGTCATTGAGAACATCTACCGTCTGCGCAGTCGCGGCGTGCCTGCGGCCCGCGCTGCCGTGCAGGGCACGAAGCAGGTGGGCATGTCCGTTGTGGCATCCACCCTGACTTCTGTCTGCGTCTTCCTGCCCGTGGTGTTCTCTTCCAGCATTGTGCGCAGCCTGCTGCAGCCCATGTCCCTGTGCATCGGCTACTGCCTGATGGCGTCCCTCATCGTGGCAGTCACCGTTGTCCCGGCGGCGGCTTCCACCGTGCTGAAAAAGGCAGAACCCAAGCGTCTGGTCTGGTTCGAGAAGATCCAGGACAAATATGCCCAGAGCCTTGACTGGTGCCTGAAACACCGTGCCCTGCCGCTGGTCGTAGCGGTGGTGCTGCTGGTGTTCAGTGCAGCGCAGGTTATGTCCATGGGCGTTGAGCTGCTGCCCACCATCACCAGCAATGAAGCCACCATCACCCTTTCCACCGACGACAGTCTGGACAAGGAAGCATCCTTTGAAACGGCCGGCAAGGTGGTGGAAGCGGTCATGGCCGTGGACAACGTGGAAGAAGTGGGCATCACCACCGACACCAGCGTGGCAGGCATGGACATCAGCCAGCTGGGCCTGCCCTCCCAGATCACCGACCTTCTGAACGCGGCCAACAGCTACGGCAGCTACAAGATCAACGTCATGCTCAAGGAAGACCTGTCTTCCAAGGAGATCGAGACTGCCCGTCAGGCATTGGCAGCGGCGGTGGATGGCATTGAAAACTGCAGCGGCTCGGTGGAAATCGCCGGAATGCAGGAGCTGACCAGCCAGCTGGCCAACGGCCTGTCCGTGAAGATCTACGGTGCCGACGCTGACACCCTGACCCAGCTGTCCGAGAAGGTCGTGGAGATGGTCAACGACACCGAGGGCTTTGCCAACGCCACCAATGGTCTGGGCGCAGGCGACTCCACCATCATCCTGAAGATCGACCGCGACAAAGTGCGCTCCTACGGCCTGACCGTGGCGCAGGTCTACCAACAGATCGCGGCCAAGTTGACCACCACCACCACGGCGCAGACCCCTGTCACCGTGGACGGCACCACCATGAATGTTCAGATCACCGACAACCTTGATCCTGTGACCAAGGAAAACATGATGGATCTGACCTTTGAGACCAGCGTGCTCACCACCGACGGCACCACCGAGACGGGCACCTGCACGCTGGCGGATATCGCCGAGTGGGAGACCGGCACGGCGCCGGACTCTGTCACCAGCGAGAACCAGACCCAGTATGTCACCGTCACGGCAGACACGCTGGACGGCTACAACACCACCGTGCAGTCCCGCGTGCTGCAGAAGAAGCTGGACGAGTTTGCCCTCAGCGATGAGATGCCCGAGGGCTGCAGCTTCTCCATGGGCGGCGAGAGTGAGAACGTGGACTTCATGGTCAAGGAAATGATCCAGTGGATGGCCCTGGCTCTGCCCTTCGTCTATCTGGTCATGGTGGCCCAGTTCCAGAGCCTGCTGTCCCCCTTCATCGTGCTGTTCACGGTGCCGCTGGCCTTCACCGGCGGCCTGCTGGGCCTGATGTTCACCGGCCAGCAGCTGACCATGATCTCCCTGATGGGCTTCATCGTCCTGATGGGCACTGTTGTCAACAACGGCATCGTTTTCGTGGACTATGCAAACCAGCTGCGTCTGGGCGGCATGGAACGCCGTGCAGCCCTTGTAGCCACCGGCAAGACCCGAATGCGCCCCATCCTGATGACCACCCTGACCACTGTTCTTGCCATGCTGCAGATGGTGTTCAGCGGCGACATGGCAAGCCAGCTCATGAGCGGCATGGCCATCGTCATCATCTGCGGCCTGAGCTACGCCACCCTGATGACCCTGTATATCGTGCCCATCCTGTATGACATCCTGTTCCGCAAGCCCCCGCTCAACGTGGATGTGGGCGGCGACGATCTGGATGACATCCCGGATGATGCAGCCGAATTCATTGCAGCACAGAGCGCTGTGCAGGCATAAAAAGCAAAAACAAAAGGGGCTGTTGCAAAATAAAAATGCGATAGCAATTTGCACAAAAAATAGCGCAAAAACAGAAACCCGGAACCCTTTTTGAGCCACTTTGGCCCTGAAAAGGTTCCGGGTTTTGTGCATGATTTTTTCAGCGAGCCATTTTGCAACAGCCCCTTTTTTGCGTTTCAGGGATCAGGCGTAGTTGAAATACGACCGGTATTCATCGGAATAGATCTTGCCGCCCATGCGGGTCATGCCGCCGTAAAGATGCTGGCGCATCAGCGGTTCAATGGCGTCCAGATCTTTTTCGCGGAGGATGCGCAGCATCTCCTTGTGCTCGCTGAGCACGCTGGGCACGTTCCGGGCACCCACCACATCCAGCCGGATGAAGCGGGAATAGTCTGCCTGCGGCAAGGTCATCTGGTGCCATAAGTATTCCTTGCCGGTTTTGCGGAACCAGTAGTGGTGCATTTCCAGGTCACGGAGCAGAAAATTGTTGAAGTTGAAGCTTTCGGGGTGCTCCTTCCCTTCCGAAGCCTGCACCAGCAGGTCGTACAGGTGTTCCACCTCAATGATCTCCATGGGCGAACAGCTCTGGGCAAAATCACGGAACACCATGCTTTCCACGGCCACACGCTGGAAAATGAGCTGATCCACCACGCCCGGGTCGATGGCGGTGACCATGGTGCCCTTGCAAGGGATGATCTGCACGAAGCGGTTCTGCTCCAGCCGCTGCAGTACGCTGCGGATGGGGGTGCGCGAGACGCCGAACCGTTTGCACAGCTGATTCTCGCTCAGAGCTTCCCCGGGCAGGATCTTCAAAGAACAGATCTCGTCCTCAAGAATATGATAGATCTCATCGGTGTTCTGCTGTGTAGCCATGGCTGTTCTCCATTTTCCAGATAGGAATCAAGATGATATCATTGTACCCTGCCCCGGAGAGAATGTCAATGTCTTTTGCAGGAATACAATAAAACCTGTATACAAGTTTAGAAAAGAAAACCAGACGGCTGCGTTGATGGCAAAGATTGGCTAAGAAATTGATATATCAGCCAAGAAAACAAGGAAAAAGATTGAAAAAATACACAAAATATAAGAATATTGTGTTTGTTGCACAAAGAATTTTTGCCAAGTTCGGTTGTTTTGACTCTTGTGCAAATGTGAAGTTTCTGTTACGATAGCATCATCAAACAATGATGTATACAGGATGCTACACACGGGGTGGCCGCACGCTGCGGCTTCCCGGCAGCCTGACAGCATGAAGGAGAACAATTATGAAAAAGATCTCTCGTCGCAACTTCCTGAAGGTATCCGGCGCAGTGGCAGCAGCAGGTGCAATGGCAGCCTGCGGCGGTTCCAGTGCATCCACCTCCACTGCCGCATCCACTTCCACCGCAGCAAGCACCTCTGCTGCAGCGGGCGGTGAGGACAAGTTCGCTTCACTGGGCGACTTTACCATGACCGTCGGCCATGCACAGCCCGAAGGCAACCCCCGCTTTGTTTCCATGGAGCAGTTTGCGGCGGATGTGGCAGAGGCCACCAACGGTCATGTGAAAGTGGATGTTTACGGCAACGGCCAGCTGGGCACTGAGAAGGAAATGCTGGAGCAGGTCGTGGCAGGAACTGTTCAGGGCATGCGCGGCGGTCAGTTCGACTTCAGCCCCCGTCTGCTGATGTTCACCCTGCCCTTCCTGACCAACACCCGTGCACAGGTCACCGCTCTGCTGCAGAGTGAGCTGGCACAGAAGGTGTGTGCAGAAGCTGAAGGCGAGACCGGCACCGTCATCATCAGCCTGTGCGACGCAGGCGGTTACCGTCAGTTCTCCAACTCCAAGCATTCCATCAAGGCTCCGGCTGATCTGAAGGGCCTGAAGATGCGAACCAACGGCATGAAGACCATTGATATGACCTTCCAGGCCATGGGCGCTACCACCACCACCATCCCCTACTCTGACCTGTACATGGGTCTGAAGACCGGCGTTGCTGATGGCCAGGAGAATCCTTGGGTCAATGTTGAGGGCATGAAGTTCTACGAAGTGCAGCAGTACTTCACCGAGGTCAACTACCAGTTCCATCCGGATCCCTTCTATGTGAATGCCGCATGGTGGAACAGCCTGCCTGAGGAGTACCGTGACATCATCACCGAGTGCGCCACCAAGATGGGCGAGTACAACGATGAGCTGATCGACCAGAACTCCAGTGCTGCAAAGCAGACCATCGTGGACTATGGCTGCGAGGTCTACGAGCCCTCTGCTGATGAGCTGAAGGCTTTCCAGGAGGCTGTGCAGTCCGTGTATGACCAGTGCGTCACCGAGGGCATCTGCACTGCCGACGAGATCAAGGAAATGCAGGATATCGTCGCAAAGGCATAAAAATTTGAAATCCGCGTTGTTTACCATTGAGGCAGGAGGGCAGCCTTTGGGCTGCCCTCTGCTTTCAACGGGAAAATGGCAAAAACTGACATACAGGAAAGGGGCTGAGCACCATAGAATCGCTCAAGAAATTTGGCAAGAAGCTGTTTGATCTGTACTTCGTCATCGGTGTGATCGCCATGGCACTGCTGGCCGCTCTGGTCATCTTTACGGTCATTGCACGCTACTTCTTCTCCCTGAGCTGGAAGCAGCTTTCTGAGTTCAACACCACCCTGTTCGCCTTTACCACGTTCTGGGGCATGGGCATCAACGTCATCAAGGACGAGCATGTCATGATCGATATCGTCTACGACGGTGTCAAGCCCGCCCGCAAGCGCTGGCTTGCCATCCTCAACTACATCATCGTGCTGGTGGTGGATCTGGTGTTCACCTATCAGGGCTTCAAGTATGTGGGCGTTGCCGGCAAGCAGATCAGTCAGGGCATGGAGATCCCCATGATGTACATGTACGGCATCATGCCGGTGTGCGGCATCATCTGCGCCATCTGCGTCGTGATCAAGATCATCACCCTGTACAAGGCTGACATCTCTTACTTTGCGCCCAAGAATCAGGCGCTGAGCCGTGACGACGCATAACGAAAGGGGAGAAAACAAACATATGGCAATGCTCATTCTTCTGGTGCTGCTGATCTTCTTTGCCGCGCTTGGTGTGCCTCTGGCTTTCGCCATCGGTGCTTCCTGCGTGACCTACATCATGATCTATGCACCCAGCTTTATCACCATGCTGCCCCAGCGCGTGTGGAATGGCGCTTACAGTGAACTGATGATCGCCATGCCGCTGTTCATGCTGGCCGGTGAGCTGATGAATACCGGCGGCATCACCCAGCGCATCATCAACTTCTGTATGGAGCTGCTGCGCCCCATCCGCGGCGGTCTGGGCGAAGTGAATATCGTTGCTTCCATGATCTTTGGCGGCATTTCCGGTTCTTCCGTGGCAGATACCTCCGCCCTGGGCTCCATCCTGATCCCTGCCATGGAGAAGGAAGGCTACCCGCCCGAGGCTTCTGCGGGCATCACCGTGGCATCCTCTACCATGGGTATGATCATTCCTCCTTCCACCCCTATGATCGTATACTCCATGATTTCCGGCGCATCGGTGGGCGCTCTGTTCGTGGCCGGTGCTGTGCCCGGCATCCTGATCGGCCTGACTCAGCTGGTGCTGGTGTATGTCATCAGCGCCAAGAAAGGCTGGCACCCGGAAAAGGTCAAGTTTGACGGCAAGCGTGCGGCGAAGAGCCTGCTGGCCGGCATCCCTGCCCTGATCATGCCGCTGTTCATCATCATCTGCGTTTCCTTCGGCGTCTGCACCGCCTCGGAGAGCGCAGGTGTGGCCGTGCTGTATTCCATGCTCGTGGGCTTCTTCGTGTATAAGGAGCTGACATGGAAAGGCGTGTGGGAAGCCCTGAAAAAGACCCTGATCTCCTCCTCCTCCATCATGCTGATCATCGGCTTCACCACCATCTTTACCTGGGTGCTCACTATGCAGAAGGTGCCTCAGACTGTGGGTGCATTCTTCATGTCCCTGAATATGCCTGCATGGGCGATCGCACTGATCTTTGACGTGCTGATCCTGCTGATCGGCACATTCATCGACGTCAGCCCCGCTATCCTACTGCTGACCCCCATCCTGCTGCCGGTCATGACGCAGTATGGTTTCTCTCCGCTGCAGTTCGGCGCTATGATGATCACCGGTCTGGCCATTGGTCTGGTCACTCCTCCGGTCGGCATGTGCCTGAACGCCTGCAACAAGATCAACCGGATGCCCATTATCGAGATCTTCAAGGGTGCAGCTCCTTATGTGATCTGCAACGTCATCGTGCTGGTCTCCATCAGCCTGTGGGGTCCGCTGACCACTACCCTGCCCCAGCTGATGGGCTACAGCATTTTCTGATCGAAAAAAGAGAAGGTGTAAGAATTGACTCTGAAAGAAAAAATGAAGCGCGGCCCTGTGTTCGGCATGGCATGTTTTACCGGCACGACCTGCGTCATTGAGAACATCGCAATGTCCGGGCTGGACTTCATCTATCTGGATCTTGAGCACACCAACTATATGCTGGATGAGGCTTTTGAAAAGCAGATCATGGCCGCGAAGCTCCATGATATCTCGGTGCTGGTGCGTATGGCGGACGACAACGAGGTGGCGATCCGCAAGGTGCTGGAGTGGGGTGCCGACGGTGTGGTGATTCCCCACTGCAAGACCGCCGAAATGGCACGCCGCAGTGTGGAGGGTGCCAAATTTGCACCGCTTGGCCGCCGCGGCGGCGAGAGCAATGTCCGCGCCGCAGGCTTCGGCTACAACAACTTTGACTGGAACGCCTACATCGAGCAGCAGAACCGGGATACGCTGGTCATCCCCATGGATGAGGACTACGAGTTCACCGACAACATCGATGAGATCCTGAATGTGCCCGGCATCGATGCGGTCAACTTCGGCCCCATTGACTACGCGGTGTCCAAGCAGCTGAAGATCGGCTACACCATGGGCGAGGAAGTCCACGAAGCCTATAAGACTCTGGTGGCAAAGTGCCGTGCCAAGGGCCTGGGCGTTCTGGGGCCTGTGGTGCCTCCCACGCAGGAAAACCTGAAGCAGGCCATTGCAGATGGCTACAACATGATCATTCTCGGCAATGATATGTGGCACTTCCAGAAGGCACTCAAAGAGCTTGTGAGCCAGCAGGTAGAGCCTGTGCGCAAGGAGCTTGTCAAAGAGTAAAAGCAATTCATAACAGCCAGAAGGCACACACGCCTGAACGTCCGGATTCTCCCGGAAACGGCAGGTGGGTGTGCCTTTTTGCGCAGAAAGACTGTGTTTTTCCAAATCGAACAAAAAATAGCTCGAAAAATTGGATGCAAATTCTAAAACGTTTCCTACACAGCAACGCAAAACTGTGATATAATCATAAATACAGTACAAATACAGTGGGAGTGTGCCCGGCTGTATTCCGAGAAAAAACTGAGGAGGCGAATGCCCAATGGCACAGATCTGCTCCAAGCCCTTCGGTGTGACCAAAGAGGGCGCCAATGTAACAGAGTACATCCTTTCCAATCCCGGCGGCCTGACAGTGCATGTTCTGGATTATGGCTGCATCATCAAGAACATCATCGTGCCGGCCAAAAACGGCCCTGTGGATGTCGTTCTGGGGCACGACACCATGGCGGATTATGAAAACGACTTCACGTCCTCCGCCAGCACCTGCTGCGGCGCGTTTGTGGGACGCTATGCCAACCGCATCGAGAACGCTGTGTTCAGCGTGGGCGGCAAGACCTATCAGCTGGAAAAGAACAGCGGCGAAAATCATCTGCACGGCACCTTCCCCCACAAGATCTACCGGGTGAAGTCCTTTGGTGACACCCTGCTCATGGAGACCGAGAGCCCCGACGGCGAGGACGGCTTCCCGGGAAATCTGAAGATCGCGGTGCGCTATACCCTCACCGAAGACAATGCGTTCCGCATGGACTACCGTGTGTCTTCCGATGCGGACACCATCGTCAACCTCACCAACCACAGCTACTTCAACCTGGATGGCGGGGGCGACGTGCTGAACCAGAAGCTGCGTCTCTATGCCTCCAACTATCTGGAAGGCAACAATGCCACCTGCCCCACTGGCAATATCCTGCCTGTGGCAAACACGCCCATGGACTTCACGGCGGGCAAGCTCATCGGCAAAGAAATCGACACCGGCTTCTCCCAGACCACCATGGTGGGCGGCGGCTATGACCACTGCTTCGTTATCGACCGTGCCCGGGGCTCCAGCCAGAGCATCTGCGCCTGGGCCACCAGCGACAAGACCGGCATCAGCATGAAGCTCTACACCACCCAGCCGGGCATCCAGCTCTACACCGGAAACTTCCTGCAGGACTGCCCCAACCCCGGCAAGGGCGGCGTGCCCATGCAGAAATACGGCGGCTTTGCGCTGGAGACCCAGCATTACCCCTGCAGCCCCTCTCACCCGGAGTTCCCCTCTACGGTGCTGCGGGCAGGCAAAGTGTTCCGCGCCACCACGACGCTGCGGTTCTTCACCGGCAAGCAGTGCGGAAAATTGTAATGATGCACCAAATAAAATCTCCTGCCTGTTCGGGCAGGAGATTTTTATTTGGCATGATGTTTCCTGCCGGAAAATGATGCTGCCTTTCGGGCAAATGATGTGTGCCTTACGGCACATGGCCGTCTATGGCGGCTGCATCATTTTCACAGTTGCGAAAACATCATCCGCCGCAAGGCAGACTTCATTGCGCAGCACATCGTTCTCCATCTTTCTCCTATTTGCACAAACTGGGCCTTCTCTCCATGGAAAGGATGCAAAAAATCTTTTGCAATCAAAAACTTGAAAAGAAAAGATGCAACAAAAATATATAGAGATAAAAAACGCATCCCTTGATTCTGCGCCCCAAAAGCGGTATCCTTTAGGCAGACCGGACAACACCGGTGCAAACGAGCAATGTGAATGAGTGAGAGAGGTACTGGACTATGGCAATTTTGGTTTCCGGCGGTGCCGGTTATATCGGCAGCCACACCTGCATCGAACTTTTGAACGCTGGCTACGACGTGGTCGTGGCAGACAATTATTATAACGCTTCTCCGGTGGTTCTGGACCGTGTCAAACAGATCACCGGCAAGGACTTCCGTTTCTACAACGCAGACATGACCAAGCACGAGGACGTGGAAAAGATTTTCTCCGAGTGCCCGGACATCACTGCGGTCATTCAGTTCGCAGCCTACAAGGCTGTGGGCGAGAGCGTTTCCAAACCCATCGAATACTATTATAACAACCTGAACTGCACGCTGGTCATTCTGGACGTGATGCGTCACCACAACTGCCACAACTTCGTGTTCAGTTCTTCCGCCACCGTCTACGGCGACCCCGCTAGTGTGCCCATCACCGAGGATTTCCCTGTGGGTGCCACCACCAACCCCTACGGCACCACCAAGGCCTTTACTGAGCGCATCCTGCAGGACGTCTGCAAAGCTGACCCCAGCCTGAACGTGGCCCTGCTGCGCTACTTCAACCCCATCGGTGCTCACAAATCCGGCCTGATCGGCGAGGACCCCAACGGCATTCCCAACAACCTGATGCCCTATATCGCAAAGGTGGCCGTGGGCAAGCTGGAAAAAGTCCATGTCTTCGGCAATGACTACCCCACCCCGGACGGCACCGGCGTGCGCGACTACATCCATGTTGTCGATCTGGCCCGCGGCCATGTGTGCGCTATCAAGAAGCTGGAGACGAACTGCGGCCTGTTCATCTGCAACCTGGGCACTGGCAAGGGCTACAGCGTGCTGGATGTGATCCATGCCTTCTCCAAGGCCTGCGGCAAGGAGATCCCCTACGTCATCGAGGCACGCCGCCCCGGCGACATCGCAGAGTGCTACGCCGACCCCACCAAGGCCAAGAACGAGCTGGGCTGGGTGGCTGAATACGGCATCGAGGAGATGTGCGCTGAC
The DNA here is from genome assembly GCA_963656875.1 of Barnesiella intestinihominis. Taxonomy (GTDB): domain Bacteria; phylum Bacillota; class Clostridia; order Oscillospirales; family Ruminococcaceae; genus Faecalibacterium. The sequence continues at coordinate 18,657 of CAVKKE010000032.1, forward strand.
AGCTGGAACTGGCAGAAGAACAACCCCGATGGCTACAACACCGTGAAGTAACAACAGAAATACACGAACGCCTGTGCAGGTTGAACAGCTGCACAGGCTTTTTTTGTGGAAACTGCTTGACAACGGCAGGCCTTTGCACTATAATACTTCAAAATTGAATCGTTCAAAAACGAAGAAAGAGGACGGCGCGATGCGTGAGATCAACCCCAGTATCGAGTTTGCAAATAAGACGGGCCTTGCCTATGGTGCGGCCTGCAAACCGCTGTGTCAGGAGCTGGGCCTGCCGCAGACGGCATTTGATATCCTGATGTTTCTGGCAAACAATCCCGGCTATAAAACGGCCAGCGACATCGTGGAAGTGCGCCACATCAAGGCAAATCTTGTCTCAGTGAATGTGGACAAGCTGGTGCAGGAAGGACTGCTGGAGCGCCGCGCTGTGCCGGGCGACCGCCGCAAGACGGAGCTTCTCTGCACCGAAAAGGCGCAGCCCATCATTCAGCGGGGCCGTGCCCTGCAGGAAATGTTTGTCCAGAGCCTGTTCGCAGGCATCGATGAAGCGCAGAAGCAGGCGTTCTATCAGACTATGGAACAGATCGGCGAAAATCTGGAAAAGCTTTTGGAGGGAAACAGCTGAAATGAGTGTTCTGTTTGCAATTATCGTCACCTTTTTTGCCGGCATGGGTGCCGGCCTTGGCACCGGATTTGCGGGCATGAGCGCGGCGGCAGTCATCAGCCCCATGCTCATCACGTTCCTGCACATGGACCCCTATATGGCCGTGGGCATTGCCCTCTCGTCGGACGTGCTGGCAAGCGCTGTCTCGGCTTACACCTATCATAAAAACAAGAACCTGGATATCAAAAACGGCCTTATCATGATGGCCAGCGTGCTGGTGTTCACAGTCGTGGGCAGCTGGGTGGCCAGCAAGATGCCCTCCACCACCATGGGCAGCTTCTCGGTGTTCATGACCTTCCTTCTGGGCATCAAGTTCATCGTCCGCCCCGTCATGACCACCAAGGAAGCCATGCAGGGCGTTTCTGCAAAGAAGCGCGCCATCCAGTCGGTCGTCTGCGGTGTGCTCATCGGCTTCATCTGCGGTTTCATCGGCGCGGGCGGCGGCATGATGATGCTTCTCATCCTCACCAGTGTGCTGGGCTACGAGCTGAAAACGGCTGTGGGCACCAGCGTGTTCATCATGACCTTCACTGCCCTCACCGGCGCTGTCTCTCACTTCATGATCGGCGGAATGCCGGACTGGTTTGTCTGGGTGCTGTGCGTGGTGTTCACCCTGCTGTGGGCCCGCATCGCGGCAGTGTTTGCAAATAAGGCTGACCCCAAGACCCTGAACCGTGCCACCGGCGTTGTGCTGGTGGTTCTGGGCGTGGTCATCATGGGCTTCAACCTGCTGGCGTAAGTTTCTTCTCCCTTCAAATAAAAAAGAAAGTCCGTGCATCTGCACGGGCTTTCTCTCTGTCAAAAATTATTTGTCCTCGATGGTGGAGTGGTCAATGACCCAGTCGGCAGCCTTGCGGATGCCCTCGTTGCGGCGCATTGCGGGGATGTTGGACTTCTCCTTGATCTCCTCCAGCGTCTTCTTGGCGCGCTCGGCACGGGCAGACAGCTGCTTGTCGATGTCCTCTTCAGTGGGCACCAGACCCTCCTGCTGTGCGATCTGCAGCAGAGCCATGCGCACGCGGGCGGTCTTCTCAGCGGAAGAATGGACTTTTGCGGTGAAGCTTTCACGGGTCTCGTGGATCTGGCTCAGGTAACGATCCAGGCTGGTGCGCTGCATCTGCAGCTGCTGCTGGACCTGTTCCATCTGCTGCTGATAGGTGGTCTCCACCAGAACGCTGGGCAGCTCGCCCTCAGCAGCGTCAGCCAGCTGGGTCAGGATCATGTCCTTGGCGCGGTTCATGGCGGCGGCATGTTTGCCGTCATGCAGCTGCTGCTTGATCTGAGCGCGGAACTCATCCATGGTGTCCACATTGGCCACCTTCTTGGCAAAGTCGCTGTTCAGGGCAGGGATCTGACGCACACAGACGTCATGCAGCTTGATCTTGAACACGACGGGCTTGCCGGCCAGATCCTTGACATGGTAACGAGTCGGGAAGGTGACGAAGATCTCGAACTCCTCGCCTGCCTTGTGGCCCAGAATGCCTTCTTCAAAGCCGGGGATCATGCGGCCGCTGCCCAGCTGGACAGCCTGATTTTGTGCGGTGCCGCCCTGGAAAGGCTTGCCCTCCAGCAGACCCTCGTAGTCGATATGTACGATGTTGCCCTTGACGGCGGGACCCTTGTGGGGCACCAGCTCGGCGGCAGCGCTGCGGCGGCGCTCCAGCACGTTGTCGATTTCTTTGTCGGTCACTTCCGGGGTGACGCACTCGGTGGTGAAACCGGTGGTCTTGGTGAGGTTCAGCTCCGGCTGCAGGGCGACAGTGGCGGTGGCCACAAAGCCCTCGTCCTTCTTCACGCTGACCAGATCGTACACCGGCTCGTCCACAGGCACATAGCTGTGTTCAGCCAGAGCGGCGTCATACAGCGCAGGAACATCCTTGTCCATCAGATCATTGATGGCATCATACCAGAAGGTGTGTTCGCCGCGGTCGGCCTCGATCTGTGCGCGGTCGGCTTCGCCCTTTTTGAAGCCCTTGATCGTATAAGTTGCGCGGGTGCGCTCATAAACCGCATTGGATGCAGCTTCCAGCTCTTCCGGGCTGGCGCTGAAGGTCATTTTGCAGACACTCTTTTCAGGAGTTTCCACGCTTACCAGTT
>CAVKKE010000033.1:0-21356 GCA_963656875.1 Barnesiella intestinihominis
AGCCTGCGGCAGGCCATCGCCCTCGACCCGGAGAACATCACCGTCCACACCCTGACCCTCAAGCGGGCATCCCGCATCGTCATCGAGGATCAGAAGGGGAATGACTACGCCGATGTGGCCGCCATGCTGGAAAAGTGCCATCTGCTGGCTGAGGCGGGCTACCGGCCCTACTACCTCTACCGCCAGAAGAACACCCTGCAGAATCTGGAGAACGTGGGCTGGTGCAAGCCGGGCCACGAGGGATATTACAACATCTATATCATGGAGGAAGTCCAGACCATCCTCTCCGCCGGCGCAGGCGGCAGCACCAAACTGGTGGCCGACGGCGGCAAGCGGATGCAGCGCATCTTCAATTTCAAGTATCCGAACGAGTATATCCAGCGGTTTGCGGAGGTGCTGGAACGGAAAAAAGGAGTGGCTGATTTTTATGATCACGATTTGGGTCCCGAAACGGTTGGTTGAGATCGATCTCTATAATGTGGCGGCCCGCAGCCCCCAGGCGCTGGCTGACCTGAGCGAGCAGAGCTATGCCCAGCGGGTGGATTATGCCGCCCAGAAGATCCAGCTCTCCGGCGCAAAGATCGTCATGCTCACCGGCCCGTCGGCCAGCGGCAAGACCACCAGCGCCCACTGCATCGCCAAGGCATTGGTGAAGCGCGGCACCCCTGCGCAGGTCATCAGCCTGGACAACTTCTTCAAAGGAGCAGAGTTTTACCCCCGCCTGCCGGACGGCACGCTGGACTACGAAAACCCGGACACGCTGGATCTGCCCCTCATCAAGCAGTGCCTGCGGGAGCTCAGCGAGACGGGCAAGACGACCCTGCCTATCTACGATTTCAGCGCTGAGAAGCGTTCGAGCGAGGTGGAGCCCATCGATCTGCAGGGCGGCGTGTGCCTTGTGGAGGGCATCCATGCCCTGAACCCCGAGCTCACCGGCCTTGTGAAGGGCGATGACATCTACCGCATCTATGCCGGCCTGCGGGAGGAATACTGCATCGATGGCCGCAGAGTCATCAACACGCAGGACATCCGCCTGTGCCGCCGCACCCTGCGCGACGCCGCCACCCGCGGCCGCAGCCCCGCCAAAACGCTGGCCATGTGGGACCGGGTGCTGGACGGTGAGACCCGCTATATCAAGGGCTTCAAGACCACGGCAGACTTCCTGCTGGATACCTCCTTCACCTATGAACTGGGCCTGATCTCCAAGCTGCTGGGCATGGTGCGCCAGCAGTTCACGCTGGAAGGCCACAATGCAGAGCTGTGGGACGAAACGGCCCGCCGCTTTGAGCATGTGGCACCGCTGGATCTGGGGCTGCTGCCGGAAGACAGCATGCTGCGGGAATTCTACGGCGGTGCAGCGGAAAAGGCGGCTGAAGTGTGAAAATTTTGCAATAATTGCGAAAAAACTGTTTCCAAAGGGGCACTAATCTGTAAAAAGTGCGGTGCGTTCGTTGCAAAGCAGAGCCCTGTGCGCTATAATGTGGATAGTATCCACTGAACGCTCACATTGAGCACGCCGAAATTGAGAGAGGTGTCTTTTATGGATTTCAATAAGATCAAGGAAATGGGTCTGGAATATGCCGAAAAGGGCAAGAACGCAGTGCAGGATCTGGCCGAAAAGGGCAAGACGCAGGCTCTGATCGTCAACGAGCAGGGCAAGCTGCTCAAGGCACAGCGCCAGCTGGGTGCACTGGTCTACAGCCTCGCCAAGGGCAAGGAAGAAAACCAGCCTCTGGTGGATAAGTATATCGAGATGATCGACAACATCGAGCAGGAGATCACCCGCCTGAAGGCATCGCTGACCCCGGCAGAGGCCGCTGAGGTGGAGTATGTCGTCCATGAGGAAGAGCCTGCCGCTGAGCCGGAAACCCCTGCAGAGGCACCTGCCCCGGAAGACCACAAGACTTGCCCGCAGTGCGGTGCTCCGGTTTCGGATGATGCACTGTTCTGCAACAAGTGCGGCGCACAGCTGTAAAACCTGACCTCACCGCAGGACGGCGTCCCCCGCAGGGCACCGTCCTGCTTTTTGCGAAAGGCTGAAATATCAGTAAAAATGCCGGAATTCACGGGTTTATCTTGCAAAACCGTGTGAGATGCGGTACAATATGCAGTATCTTTTGTAAGGTAGGTGAGCCCCTTGCTGGACTGGTCGCCCCGTGCTCCTTATACGGCGGAGCAGCTGCTGGAGATCCTGCGCATCCTGCGCGACCCGGAAAACGGCTGCCCATGGGATAAGGTGCAGACCCATGTCTCCATCCGGAAAAATTTTCTGGAGGAGACCTGTGAGGCGCTGGAAGCCATCGACGCCGATGACCCGGTGATGATGCAGGAAGAATTGGGCGACGTGCTGATGCAGGTGGCATTCCATGCAGTGATGGAAGAAGAGCGCGGCCGCTTCACCTTCGAGGATGTCTGCCGGGAAGTGTGCGAAAAGCTGGTGTTCCGCCACCCGAACATCTTCGCTTCTTCGGCAGCGGAAAACGCCGGTATAAACAGCTGGGATGCGCTCAAAAATAAGGAAAAGGGCCGCACGACGCTGGCGGACGAGCTGGGCACCGTGCCCGCCACCCTGCCTGCGCTGATGCGTGCCCAGAAGCTGCAGAAGCGCGCCGAACGCTGCGGTGCCATCCAGCCGGACAAAGCGCAGGCACAGCAGGCGCTGCAGAGGGCTGTGGAATGCTGGAACGAAACTTCCAGCCCGGAGGCAGCGGGAGAACTGCTGTTTGCAGCGGCCAATGCCATGCGGCTGGCCGGTGTGGACGCCGAAGAAGCTCTGACTTTTGCCTCCAAGCGCTTCTGCAAAGAGTGCCTGGAACAGGAAAAGCAAAGCGGTATTCAGGTCGAGTGACCTGCTCCGATAGAGAATCATGAGAAAACAGAGTAACAAATTTGGAGGGTATTTTTATGACGAAAACCGATCTGATCGCACAGGTTGCTGCGAACACCGAAATGAGCAAGAAGAACGCTGAGCAGGCTGTCAATGCCATGTTCGAGGCACTGAGCAAGGCCATGGCTGAGGGCGAAAAGATCACCATCTCCGGCTTCGGCACCTTCGAAGTCCGTGAGCGCGCCGAGCGTCAGGGCATCAACCCCCGCACCCGTGAGCCCATCACCATCGCTGCATCCCGCAGCATCGTGTTCAAGCCCGGCAAGTCCCTGAAGGACACCCTGTAAGTTGTGCTAACTTTGCCGCCGCTGCCTCACAGGAGGTGTCGGCGGCATTTTTTGTGACAGGAGGAAAAACTATGCGTCTGGATAAATATCTGAAGGTTTCGCGCCTGATCAAGCGCCGCACCGTGGCCAACGAAGTGGCCGATGCGGGCCGCATCCTCATCAACGGCAAAATTGCAAAGGCAAGCCAGGCTGTCAAGGCGGGCGATGTCATCGAGGTGACCTTCGGCAACCGTCCCATCAAGGTGCGCGTGCTCTCCGATGAAGAGCCCCGCACCAAGGATGTTGCCCGTGAGATGTACGAGATCATCTCGGAGGAATAAATGCAACGCAGAGCCGCATAGGATGCAGCAGATGAAAAGGAGCTGTGCCTATGCCGGAACGACCCGCAAATGCCCCCGCCGCACCCCATGACCTGATCCTGGAGAGCCGTACCCGCCTGACCGTGACGGGGGTGCAGAAGGTGCTGCACTGCAGCGCGGAAAGCGCCGCCATTGAGACGGGCAAGGGCACACTGCACCTTGCCGGGGCACAGCTGAACATGACTGAGCTGAACCTGGAGACCGGCGAGGCAAAGTTCACCGGGCGCATCGATGCGCTGGAATATACGGCCAGCGCCCCGGCGGGCGGCTTTCTGCGCCGTCTGCTGCGATGATCCCGGTTCTGCCGCCGTCTGCGCTGGGGCAGGAGATCGCGGCCTGCACGGTGCTGGGGGCCTGCACGGGCGCAGTGCGGGCGTTTTTTCCGGTGAAGGGGCGCGCTGCTTTTGTGCCGGACGCAGTGTGGGTGGGTGTGATCCTCACGGCAGTGCAGAGCTATGCGGCAGGACAGAGCAGTGCCGGTGTGCTGCGCTGGTATATGGCGGCTGCGGCCTTTGCGGGAGCAGGGGCGGCGGCTTTTGTGCTGGGCATCCCGCTGCGGGCTGCGGGGGCGCAGGCCCTGCGCGCGCTGTGCCTGCCGGTGCATTTGGTGCGCCTGTGGGTGCTGCAGCCTGCCGCCCGCAGGCATGACGGGCGGAAACAGGCCCGCAAACGACGCCGGAACGCAAAAAGAACTGCAAAAAAACACAAAAAGAACTTGCCAAACCGGCAGCGTATGTTGTATAATTCATTCGTATCAAAGTGAGAAGCCATATGCAACGGGGGCGGAAAATACAATGGCAGCAAAGGACCGCAGAAAACGGAAAAAGAAAGTGGTCTGGAAAACGCTGGTGCGCGTGTTTTTTGTATTGCTGCTGCTGAGTATGCTGGCGGCGTATATCTCCAACCAGGTCACCATCAGTTCCAAGCGCGCAGAACTGGACACACTGAACGAGCAGATCGACCAGCAGAAGACCGAAAACGAGGAGATGCAGCGCATTCTCAGCGGCGACGCAGACCAGATCACAGAATGGGTCGCGCGGGATTCTTACAACTATGCCGCGCCCAATGAGCGCATCTTTGTGGATGTGACGGGCAACTGAGCGGCAAGCATTATTTGGAAAACAAGGAGTATTGAGTTTTGGCAATTGAGGTAGGGAACGTATTTGAAGGCTGTGTCACCGGCGTGAAGCCGTTCGGCGCATTTGTTGCGCTGCCGGAGGGCCGTGTGGGCATGGTCCACATTTCCGAGGTGTCCAACGAGTTTGTGCAGGACATTGCAGCAGTTCTGCACGATGGGGATATCGTCAAGGTGCAGGTCATCAATGTGACACCGGACGGCAAGATCGCACTGTCCATGAAGCGTCTGCTTCCGCCGCCTCCGCGCCCTGCGCGGGAAGGCCGCGGCCCTGCAGGCGGCCCCCGTCCGGGCGGCCCGCGCGGTGATGGGCCCCGCGGCGGTCGTTTTGGTGCCGGACGCGGCGGCGCAGGCCGTCCTCCGCGTGAGGGCGGGCGCGGCTCGGCCCGGGACTCTGCACCCCGTGTGTGGCAGCCCAAAGCCCCTGTCCGTTCGGACAACATGAGCTTCGAGGATATGATGAGCCGCTTCAAGAGCCAGAGCGAAGAAAAGATGGCAGATCTCGACCACGAGACCAACAACCGCCGCGGCGGCGGTTATGCCCCGCGCGGCCGCGGTGGACGCCGCTGAGCTTTGAGACCCCGATCAGAATAACAGAACAGACCTGTCTCATTGGATCGGGCAGGTCTGTTTTTTCGCTAATAAAAAGAAAGGAACCACAATGCCTGCAAAATTTGAACTGATCGCCCCCTGCTTCTTCGGGTGCGAGTCCACCGCGAAATTTGAGCTGACCCGCATCGGTGCTGAGAACATCCGGGTGGAGGATGGACGTCTGAGTTTTGTCGGCGGGGCAGAGATGATCGCCGCCGCCAACCTGAACTTGCGCACCGTGGAGCGCGTCATGCTGCTGCTGGCCCGCTATAAAGCCACCACCTTCGATGACCTGTTCGACGGCGTGTACGACATCCCGTGGGAGCAGCTTCTGCCTGCGGATGCGGCATTCCCGGTCACTGGCTCTTCCCTGAACAGCCAGCTGTCCAGCGTGCCCGCCTGCCAGAGCATCATCAAAAAGGCTGTGGTCAAGCGCCTGATGGCCAAGCACCACACCTCTGTGCTGCCCGAGACCGGCGTGGAATACAAGATCCGCTTCATGCTGCGCAAGGATCAGTGCGAGATCATGCTGGACACCACCGGCGACGGCCTGCACAAGCGCGGCTACCGCCGCAACGCCATGGAAGCGCCCATCCGCGAGACGCTGGCGGCCACCATTGCTGACCTTGGCCGCGTGCGCCGCGACAGCCTGGTGGAAGACCCCTTCTGCGGCAGCGGCACCCTGCTGATCGAAGCTGCCCAGAAGGCCATGAACATTGCCCCCGGCCTGAAGCGCCGCTTTGCTGCGGAGCGCTACGGCTTCGTTCCGGCTTCCATCTGGGCCGAGCAGCGCCAGAAGGCTCTGGCAGAGTCCAAGCTGGATGTGGGCTTTGAAGCCTTTGGCTATGACATCGATCCTTCCGCCGTGGCACTGGCCAACGCCAACGCCAAGCTGGCCGGCGTGGAAAAGCGCTGCCATTTTGAAGTGGCGGATGTGGCCGATTTTGCCGCAAAGCAGGAGGCCATCGTGCTGACCAACCCGCCGTATGGCGAACGCATGAGCACCATTGAGGGAGCTGCAAAGCTGGCACGCACTCTGGGCCGTCAGATGGAAGCACACCCCTGCGCAGGCGTGTATGCCATTACTGCCGATATGGATTTTGAAGCCCACTATGGCAAGCGCGCCAACAAGCGCCGCAAGATGTACAACGGCATGATCCCCTGCCAGCTGTATATGTACTACAACGCGCCCAAGTTTGAGCACACGGCCAAGCCTATGCCGAAGTCCGGCTTTGACGGCAAGCGCACTGCTCCGAACCGCTTTGAGAAGAAGTAAGTGTGCTCTGCACGGAGCGGAAAAGAAAAATTCATAAATGTTACAGGCCGCACCGGATCTTCCGGTGCGGTTTTTGCATGAAAACCGGAAAATACCGGAACAAATCAGAAAAAGACTGTGATTGATAAATTGTCAAAATGCACGAAAGAACAGAAAACTTTTTGGGTGCTTTGAAGGAAAACGCAGCAAAGATGCGACAAATTCATGATGATTTTACAAAGGATGGTTGAACGTCGGAGCAAAATGGATTATACTAGCTTTATTATTGCAGCCAGAGAAAAGCCTGCAGAGCAATGCGGCACCATCTGTGATGGGAAAACCAGCGATGCTGCCGGTGCGTGAAAAAGCTGGCCTGCCAGATTTCAGCGGTGCGCCGCAGAAGGGGATCGTGTGTTTATGAAGGGAAGGATGCGGCCGTATCTGCCGGAGCTGACCATCCGGGATTACAACACCTACCTGCGCTATCTGCGTGGTGTGCGGCGGCAGCTCTATGAGGAATACGGCTTTTACACCTGCCATCTATTGAGGACCAACGGTGTGCTGTTTGCGATCCTTTCGGACAGCCTGGCGGGGCGTGCGGCCACATGTCAGCGCAAGCGGGTGCCGGGGACACTGGCCTGGCGCAAGCTGATGTGCCAGACGCAGGGCATCCGTCTGGCAGCGCAGGTGGAAGTGCTCCTGGGCTGGCACAGCCTGCAGGACCGCAGCTATAAGGAGCTGAACCTGACCCGGCGGGCGCAGCGGGCCATCGACCGGCTGTTCCTGCGCCGCGCCTATGAGCGCGCCGTGGAGGAGAACCCGGCGCTGGAGCGGCTGTTCGGCCAGGAGCGGGAGCAGGCCGTGGTGCAGATGAACCTGAGCGCAAAAAACTACGCCATGGCAGCAGAGCCCATGAGCAACATCTACGGTGCGCTGTATTCCACCCTTGCCACCGATGACCCCAGTCAGCGCAAGAGTATGCGCTACATCGGCAGCAGCATCGGACGCATCTTCTATCTTCTGGACAAGGCAGAGCGCTTTGAGGCAGACAAACGCAGCGGCCGCTACAACGTGTTTGTGGTGAATGAGCTGAAGGGGCAGGCCGCTGCTGTGGAAAATGCCCGCCGGCAGGCGCTGGCCGCGGCCAACGACCTGATGCGCGTTTACAGCATGCTGGACGTTAAGCTGAACCGCAGCCTGCTGGACAATATCATGCTGCTGGGCCTGCACCACGCGGTGGACCCGCTGGAGGCAGGTGCAGAGCAGGAAAACTGGGAGATCCCATGAAAAAACAACAACGGAAAAGCTGGGCCATGGCCTATTGCGGCATCATGGCGGCGCTGTGCGTCGCGCTGATGCTGCTGGGAGCTGTGATCCCCATTGCGATGTTCATTGCGCCCGCCGTCGCGGGCTTTCTCATTGCCACGGTGTGCGTGGAGTGCGGCCTGCAGATGGCCCTGACGGCTTACGCAGCGGTCAGCCTGCTGGCGCTGCTGTTCGTGCCGGACAAGGAAGTGGCGCTAATCTTCGTGTTCCTGCTGGGTTATTACCCGCTGGTGAAGCCGAAGTTCGAGCGCATCCGCCCGGCATTGCTGCGGGCGGTGTGCAAGCTGCTGCTGTGCAACGCCGCAGTGCTGGCGATGTACGGGCTGGTGCTGCTTCTGGTGCCGGCGGGCAGCATCTCGCAGGAGCTGCGCACCACGGCCATTGCGGTGTCGCTGGCAACGCTGGCCATGGGCAATGTGGCCTTTCTGCTGTATGACCGGGCGCTGCACAACATGCTGATGATGTACCGGCTGGTGTGGCAGCCGAAACTGCATAAAACTCTGGGCTGGCGTTGAGCCAGCCTTTGTGCTATAATGAGGCATCGAAAGGTGGAATGTGGACAAATCAGGTGACGTGAAGCGCCGGGCCACGCGGGTGACAGCCGTGAGGGTGACGAGGAGAGGAATCATCGAAAGATTCGGCGGGTGTTTCTCCGGCTGAGGGCTAGACCAGCCGCAGCGAAGGGCAAAAAACGGCAGCAATACCGCAACAGATCCCTTCAAAGAAAGCCATACAAGAACATAAACTGATAACAGAAGCTGACCGTGGCATCACTGCGCCTTTTTGCGCGGGGCGGTCGGTATGGAGGTGTTTTGTATGTGCGGCATTGTTGGTTATGTCGGAAAGCGCAGCGCACAGGATGTGCTGCTGGATGGTTTGGAGAAGCTGGAATATCGTGGATACGATTCCGCCGGTGTGGCGCTTGCGCTGGACGGCAGCATCCGCGTGGTGAAAACAAAGGGGCGGCTGACCGCCCTGCGGGAGAAGCTGGCAGCGCAGCAGCTGGCCCAGAGTTTTTGCGGCATCGGTCACACCCGGTGGGCCACCCATGGTGAGCCCAGCGACGTGAACAGCCACCCGCATTCCACGCCCCGTGTGAGCATCGTTCACAATGGCATCATTGAGAATTACGGTCTGCTCAAGGAGCGGCTCATTGCAAAAGGATATGAATTTCAGAGCGAGACGGACACCGAGGTTCTGGTGAAGCTGATCGACAGCTGCTACACCGGTGATCCGTTCAAGGCGCTGCAGCAGGCGCTTGCCATGGTGCGCGGCAGCTATGCGCTGGCCGTGCTGTTCAAGGACTGCCCGGACACGATCTTTGCGGTCAAGCGGGAAAGCCCGCTGATCGTCGGCTGGGGTGAGGGCGAGAATTTTGTAGCGTCGGACATTCCGGCCCTGCTGAAATATACCCGGAAGTACAGCGTGCTGGAGGAAGGCGACATGGCCGTCTGCACCGCTGACAGCATCCGGGTTTACAACGAATTCGGTGAGCCGGTGGAGCGCGAAGCCCTGACGGCAGACTGGGACATGGAAGCGGCTGAAAAGGGCGGATATCCCCACTTCATGCTCAAGGAGATCAATGAGCAGCCTGCGGCCATCACAGCCACGGTCAGCCCCCGTGTGGAGGACGGAATGCCGGAACTGCGCATTCCGGAACTGACCGATGAGGTGCTGCGGAACATCGGCACCATCCATCTGGTGGCCTGCGGCACAGCCATGCACGCCGGCATGGTGGGCAAGTCGGCCATTGAGACGCTGGCCCGGGTGCCTGCCGAGGTGGACATCGCCAGCGAGTTCCGTTACCGTGACCCCATCCTCAGACCCAACGACCTGGTTATCATCATCAGCCAGTCCGGAGAGACCAGCGACACGCTGGCAGCCCTCAAGCTGGCCAAGAGCCGGGGCGTGCCGGTGCTGGCCATCGTGAACGTAGTGGGCAGCTCCATTGCCCGTGCGGCGGATTATGTCATGTACACCTATGCAGGCCCGGAGATCGCTGTGGCGTCCACCAAGGCCTATATGGTGCAGATGTGCGTGCTGTATCTGTTCGCGCTGCGCCTGGCCTACGCCCGCGGGGAGCTGAGTGAGGAAAAGACCCGCTATTACACGGCTCAGCTGCTGCGGGCTCCGGAAGTTATCAAGCCCCGGCTGGCAGACTGCGAACAGATCAAGTATCTGGCCAGCCGCTATGTGAACACCCAGAGCTGCTTCTTCATCGGGCGCGGCTTCGACTACGCCCTTTCACTGGAAGGCAGCCTGAAGCTCAAGGAGATCAGCTATGTGCACTCGGATGCTTATGCAGCGGGTGAGCTGAAACACGGCACCATCAGCCTGATCACCGACGGCGTGCCGGTCATCGCACTGGCCACCCAGAAAAAGGTGTACGAAAAGACCATCTCCAACGCCAAGGAGACCCGCAGCCGCGGAGCCCGGGTGCTGCTGTTCACAACAAAAGACGCTGTGGTGCCGGATGGTGTGGCAGATGCCGTGATCCGGCTGGATGAATACGACGATATTCTGATGCCGCTGCAGCTCATCGTGCCGCTGCAGTTGTTCGCCTATTATATGGCAGTTCTGAGGGGCTGTGACGTGGATAAGCCCCGCAACCTGGCAAAGAGCGTGACGGTGGAATAAAGCCTTCTGAGCGGCTCTCAGGGGCCTGACAGAGTGAGACAATGAAAAAGACCTGCTTCTGAATTTTCAGAAGCAGGTCTTTTGTTGTTTACAGATCAGGGGAAACTGCACTTACCAGAACCAGTAGCGCTTTTTCAAGACGATGTAGGCCACACCAATGATGACCACCACAACGCCGCCGGCGATGAAGAAGGTCCAGTTGATGTTGGAGAACTTGAGGTTCTCGTTGGTCAGCAGATAGCGGCCGGCGGTGTCTGCCGTGATGATGCCGTCGGTGTAGCTGTTCAGGTACTGCCATTTGTTGGAGACGGTGTTGTACAGATACAGGCGGGAGTAAGTGCTCACATCCAGATCGATCCGCACCGAGCAGGGAAGAGCATGCCCCTTGTCCAGCTCAAACTCGACGCCCTGATCCGTCTCAGTCAGGGTGAGGGAAGTGTCCAGCTCACTGGTAGTGCTCTTGACACCACTGCCTGCGATCTGCATGGTGTAGCCGTCGCCCACGACACACAGCGTCTTGCCGGTGGTGCGCAGGGCATTGAGGATGTCGCCGGTCACGGTGGGCACCTCGGACTGTGCAAAAACGATCTCATTGTCGGAGCTGTCCTGAATGGCCTTGACCACAGGGTCCAGCTCGACGGTGCTGTCATTGTCGGAAGAATCGCTGTCATTGTCGGAACCGCTGGTGGACTCCGAAGCCGTGCGGTTGACGATCACGGTGACCAGAGCGGAAGCCGTGCCGTTGGAGACAGTGATGGAAGTGGCACCAGTGCCCACCGCAGTGATCACGCCTGTGGGGCTGACCGTGGCGATGCTGCTGTTGCCGGACTTATAAGTGAACTTCTGAGAAGCAGAAGACGGGGTAGCCTTTGCAGACAGAGTGCGGGTGGAGCCGGGCTTCAGCACCACATAGGAGGGGGTGACCGTGATCACCTGACCGCTGTTGGCCGAAGAGGAAGCCACAGTGGTGCTGCCCGTCTCGGTGCTGGGAATGCTGATGACGGTGACCTTGGTGGTGGCAGTGACCGAGCCGCAGGTGGCCGTGATGGTCGCTGTGCCGGGCGCAATGCCGGTGACACGGCCAAAGTTGTTCACCGTGGCCACCTTTTCATTGGAAGAGGACAGGGTGACCGTGGCGTAGTTGGAAGCGGATGTGGGGCGCACCTGCAGCTGTGCCGACACAGAGTTGCCCACATAAATGGTGTTGGAGCTCAGGGAGAGGTCCATTTCGGTGACGATCATGGAAGAATCCATGGAGACCACAATGGTGTAGGCGCAGATCTGGTTGCCGGCAGCGGCAGTGATGCGGGTGGTTCCCACGCCCACAGCCTGCACAAGACCGGTGTTGCTGACGGTCAGGATGGACGTATCATCCGAAATATAGACCACCGAATCCGTGGTGTTGCGGGGGCGCACCGTGGGAGACAGCTGCTGCGAAGAGCCCAGCAGCATGTTGGCGGTGTAGCTGCCGGCATCAATGCTCTCAGCAGGCACATCCTGGTTCCACGGCAGCGAAACATTGCTGAGTGCCAGTGCAGTGAGAGGAGCGGCTGCCGAAGCCGGAAGGGCGGCGCCGCCGACCAGCAGGCAGAGCACCGCCGCGCAGACTGCCAGTTTTTTTGCGGTTGATTTCATGTTTTGTATACCTCTTTGGGTGTTATGGAATGGGCGGAACAGTCAGCACTGGAAAAGGCTTTCTCAGCGGAACAGCACGCCCAGAGCTTCCATTGCATACTCGAAGTAGGTGACCTGATCGTACTCCACGCGGGCGGTGACGCTCATGCCGTTGGACAGATCCACCTTGTCACCGCTGCGGCTGACCACATAGGTAGTGTCGGGCTTGATGGTCATCTTGTAATAGGAAGCGTTGGAGCTGGCCGTCACGTCGCTGTCGATGGCGGTCACGGTGCCGGTCAGGGTGCCGTAGGAATACTCGGACAGGCCGGTGATGGCGATCTTGCAGGGGTCGCCCACATGTAGCAGAGGACGGTCATTCACAGTGACCAAGGCCACGATCTCCAGATCATCATTCTCGCTTGCCACCGTGGCCAGCGCAGAACCGGCACTCAGCACCATGCCAACCTTATACGGAGTGTCCATGTGGATCACGCCGGAAGTGGGAGCGTAGATGGAGTAATCGTTGGCGCCGGTGCTCAGGGCATCGATCTGAGCCTGCACATTGTCCACATTGGTCTGTGCGCTGGTGATGCTCTGGGAAATGCTCTGCATGGTGGAGTAATACAGGGCTTCCAGTTCGCTCTGGCTCTGCTCCATCATGGTCTTGATCTGGGTGTCGGAATAACCGGCAGCCTGATAAGCCGTGGCGTCAAAGGTCTTCTGCGACACCTGGCTCTTGTAAGTCTCATACTGATAGTAGTAAGGCTGGTCGTCAGGGTCCGTCTCGCTGAAGTAGTTGGTGTCGTCCTGCACGCACTTCAGCAGCTTGTTGTACTGATCCAGCTGGGTCTGATAGATCTTCAGCTGGCTTTCCAGGTTGTCCTGCTGCATGTCAATGTCGGTGCTCTTGATGTGCGCCACAAGGTCACCCTCATTGACATAGCTGCCCTCGGAGATGTACAGCTCGGTAATGGAGCCGGAGTAGCTGGACATGATATAGGTTTTGTTGCTGGCCTGCACAGTGCCGGAGTTCTGGCTCACATAGATGCGGTTGGTCCTGGTGCTCCACACCAGAAGGAACAGCATGAATACACCCACCAGGATCAGAAAAGCGTAGCCGTAAGGCGGCAGCTTTTTCTCCATCATGATGCGGCGATCCTGCAGGTCAGACAGGTTCTGAACGTTCATTGTCATAATTATTTGATCTCCATAAACACGTCAACCACAGCCTCGTCATCATCCTGGCTGACATAGATGGTGTAGACCGAGCCATTCAGAGTCAGGTCGTTTTCAAAGGCGTGGATCTGCAGTTTGGCAGAAGCCAGCTGGCTCTGGTTCATGGGGCCGGTGTAATGAGCATACAGGCAGTTCTTGACGCGCAGCACAGCATCCATGTGATAGCCCGGATCCATCTGGGTGATGAGCTGGGTGGCCTGCTGCATGAGGAACATCTTCATCTGATGCTCCGGGGTGATCGTGACTGCCTGCACCAGCGGGCCGATGGGCTGAGCATTGTGGCTCTTGATGAAGTTGTGCAGCTGGGTGAGCACCAGCGGCATGTTGGCCATCTCCTCCGGCTGGATCTCGCGGGAGAGCACGTTGGTGAGCTTGAGAGTCTTGTTTTCAGCAACTTTGATCTCGTTCATGATAAAATACCCCTGATTCTTTAGATTTTCCCTCCGGAGAGGGCGTAATAGGCAATCGCGAAAGGGGAGAAGACCTCTGCAGAGAGGTTCTCTCTCCGCTCGCGATCACCTATTACTTTGAGAAAGTAATGGCGATACAATAAAAATAAAATGTGCCCGGAGGCGAAACGCCTCCGGGCACACCATAGCGAGGCATTGTCACCTGAGTGGTCAGGACCGGTTCAGATGAACATTCCTTTGTCAAGGTGCGGCCAAGGCAGATTCTGCTTTGGTGGACACCTCAGATACAAGGTAGATTAGACCTTGCTGTAGTTCTCAACCTTCAGGCCAACCTTGCCGGAGCCCAGGGTGTAGATGGAAGCCAGAGTGCCAACCACCTGCAGACCGGTGTTCAGCAGGCCATTAGCAGCGCCCCACTTAGCCTCGGTGCCATCAACAACACCGTCGACCCAGTAGTTGTTGTTCCAGATCTTGCCCAGATTGCTCCAAGCTGCCTTTGCGACATTGCCAACGCGGTAGTTACCGCTGAAGATATCGGTAAAAGCAGCGTTGACATTCTTCTGCAGGAAGGTGTTGCCAACGATCTGGATCAGGTTGTAGTTGACATTCTGCCAGTTCTCAGCGGTCATGACAGGAGCCAGGATATCGACCAGGCTAGCGCCACCGACAACATAGGTCATCTCATTTTCTGCAACAGCAGAGAAGTTTGCAGGCATCATCATAATGAATTACTCCCTTCAAATGATAAAAACGAATTTAGGCGGCTCATCCGCGGCTGCGCAACCTCAGAAAAGCCATTTATGTAATCGGGTGCGCACCCGATCGCATCAAGAATAGATCAGTAGGTGATCGACTCGCCGTCGTCATCCTCTTCCACCACGGCGGCGGCCACAGGCTTGGGGGCTTCCGCCTTCTTGCGGAAGATACCCTGCTGCATGTTCCACAGCTCGTAGTATTTGCCCTCTTTTGCCAGCAGCTCATCATGGGTGCCGCGCTCCACGATCTTGCCGTGATCCATCACAAGGATCAGATCACAGTCACGGACGGTGGACAGGCGGTGGGCCACGATCAACATGGAACGATCCGCGAGCTCATTGTAGATCATGTTGAAGATCAGGTTCTCGGTCGCGAAGTCCAGATTGCTGGTGGACTCATCCAGAATGTAGAGGTTGGAGTCCTTCAGGAAAGCGCGGGCCAGCGCAATGCGCTGCTTCTCGCCGCCGGACAGGCCATTGCCGGCTTCTTCCAGATAAGTGTTGTACTGCAGGGGCAGGTGGCGGATAAAGTCATGAGCATCTGCGCGCTTGGCAGCTTCCTTGACCTCATCCAGCGTTGCGTCCATGCGGGAAACACGGATGTTGTCGTAGATAGTCTTGCTGAACAGCTCAATGTTCTGCGGCACATAGGAGATGGCACGGCGGACGGAGGAGTTGGTGTACTCGTCCAAATTCACGCCGTTGAAGTCGATCTCACCGTCCTCCGGCTCGTAATACTTGAGCAGAAGCTTGGTGATGGTGGACTTGCCGCTGCCGCTGCTGCCCACCAGAGCGACCTTTTTGCCGGCCGGAATGGTGAAGCTGATGTGATCCAGCGCAGGAGCACGGTTGCCGTAACGGAAAGTAACATCCTTAAATTCGATATCGCCCTCCACCTTTTCAAGGTCAGTGCGCTCGTTGTCGTCCTGCTGCTCGGAAGGATAATCCATGATCTCGGTCAGACGCTTCATGGAAATGTTGGCTTCCTGGATCTGCATCTGCAGACCGATCAGGTTGCTCAGCGGGGAAGTAAAGTAAGCAGACAAGGTGCTGAAAGCCATGTAACCACCCAGCGTCATCTCGCCATTCAGCACCTGGCTGATACCCACATAAGTGGTCAGCATGCTGAAGCCGGTGGAGATGAAGGAGGAAATCAGGCTCTGCGTGGTGCTGATCTTGCTGGAACGCAGGCTGATCTTCAGGCTCTTGATGTACTCACGCTCGAGGTTTTCCAGTTCGGTCTCCTCGTTGGCGTTGCACTTGACGGTCTCAATGCCGCGCAGGCTCTCGATCATCTGGCTGTTCAGGGCCGCAGACTGGACCATGGTCTCCTCATTGATCTTCTTGTAGGGCTGCTTGTAGATCAGCACCAGCAGGATGCTGACCAGAGCCATGAACAGGGAGATGGAGAACAGCATGGCATTCATGCGGAACAGGATGATGCCGGTGATAATGGCCATCGAGATATCCATGATCAGGCTCAGCGCAATGCTGGTGAAGATGGATTTGATGGTGTTTGCATCCGAATAACGGGTGGTGATATCACCAGTCTTGCGGGTGGCAAAGAACTTCATGGGCAGCTTGAAGATGTGCCCGAAGTAACCAAGCATCAGCGGGATATCAATCTTGATGGACAGATGGATCATGACCCACTGCCGCACAAAACCGACCAGTGTATTGGTGATGCTGACCATGCTGAACACAAGGATCAGCGTGACCAGCAGATTGTCAAGTCCGTATGGCAAGACCTCGTCCATCAGGATCTTGTTGAACATGGACGACGCGATGCCCAGAACTGTGGTGATCAGAGAAGCGAGGATCGCATAGAAGAAAAGCTTCTTTTGGGGCAGCAGCAGATCGACGTAGCGCTTGAACATGCCGCCCTTTTTGATTTTGCCGCCCTTGAAATCCGAAGTGGGGTTCAGCAGCAGCAGCACGCCGGTGAAATTCTTATAGAACTCATCCAGAGTGATCTTTTTCAGCTCCGAAGCGGGGTCACCAATGATAACATAATCCTTGCACTTATGCTTCTTGCCGTTTTTTTCGTCCTCTTTGATGGACTCGGCTTCTTTCAGCATGTGTTTGCGGCGCTGGGCATCGTCCTTGATGGTGGTCTTTTTGAACACGACCACGAAGTGAGCCAGGCCCTGATCGGTGATGACCTGCGCAATGCAGGGCAGAGAGAAATCGCTGAGGAAATTTTCACGGTCTACGCGAACCGCCGCGGTGGTGAAACCGAGCTCATTGGCGGCCTTCTGCAAACCAACAAGGTTTGTGCCTTTCAGGTCAGTGCCCATCATGTCGCGCAGGCGCGTGATGGTGACTTCCTTTTTGTAATGGAGGCACACCATTGCGAGGCAGGCAGCTGCACAGTCAGATGAGTCATGCTGCCGGACGTAGGTATAACGCATAGATGCTTCCTTTGATTATAAAATTTATTCAAACGACAGCACTGCCCCAAAGGAACAGAGGGCTGTGGATTTGACGGTGTGAAAGAGCCGCGTCCGTTTCAGCAGCGCACAGACCGGTGTTTTGCTCTGTCCTGCGGAGAACCAAAGCAAAGCACCGGTCGGCTGCCATCAAAAGAAGGGAGCGCCTACCCTTTGATCTGTGTGCCGGGCTTTGGAAAAATGTATACAATTTCTCAAAGCTCATAGGCAGTATACCACAATATGACAGTATCTTCAAGTAGTCAAATTTTAAGAAATCATTAAGCATGACGAGTTTTCGGCATGAGAGCTTAGTTTTTGCGGGCTGGCCCTGCCGAGCAAAGCCGCTTTTTTAACACAAATAAAACAAAAAAAGCAATGCTCCAAATGGAACATTGCTTTCGTGGCGCCTCTTGCCTGACTCGAACAGGCGACACCCTGATTAACAGTCAGGTGCTCTAACCGACTGAGCTAAAGAGGCAGATCACAGATGTGACTGCGAAGAACATTATAACTCAGCGGGAACACTTTTGCAAGCCTTTTTTGCAAAAAGAATCAATTTTCAGCAAAAACAAAACCACCCTGCGGCGTGCAGGACGCTGCAGGGTGGTGAATACACATTATATAAAGGAAAGCGCTGAGCTTACTTCAGCTTGCTCTTGGCCTTCATGCGCTGCTCGTGGTTCAGGATCTGCTTGCGGATGCGCAGGTTCTCAGGGGTGACCTCCAGCAGCTCGTCCTGTGCCAGGAACTCCAGGCAGCCTTCCAGACTCAGCTTGCTGATGGGGATCAGGCGCAGAGCATCGTCGGAGCCGGAAGCGCGGGTATTGGTCAGGTGCTTGGTCTTGCAGACGTTGACGTCCACATCCTCGCCGGATGCGGTGTAGCCGATGACCATGCCCTCATAGACCTTCTCACCAGCGCCCACCAGCAGAGTGCCGCGCTGCTGAGCATTGAACAGACCGTAGGTGACAGCCTCGCCGGTCTCAAAGCTGACCAGAGAACCGGTGGAACGGTTGGCAATCATGCCGGCCCAGACATCGTAGCCGTCGAAGATCTGGTTGATGACGCCTTCACCGTGGGTGTCGGTCAGGAACTGGTTACGATAGCCGAACAGGCCGCGGCTGGGCATACGGAACTCCAGACGCACACGGTCGGTGCCCAGAGATTCCATCTGCTGCAGGATAGCCTTGCGCTGGCCCAGGCCGGTCATGACAGCACCCTGATACTGGGTGGGCACGTCGATGACGACATGCTCCATAGGCTCATAAGTCTTGCCATCGATGACCTTGGTCAGAACGTGCGGGGGAGAGACCTGCAGCTCATAGCCTTCACGGCGCATGGTCTCGATCAGGATGGACAGATGCATCTCACCACGGCCCATGACGCGGAAGGAATCGGTGGTGGCGGAATCTTCCACCTTCAGAGCGACGTCCTTCAGCAGCTCTTTCTGCAGACGGTCACGGATCTGACGGCTGGTGACATACTTGCCCTCACGGCCAGCCAGCGGGCTGTCGTTGACGGAGAAGGTCATCTCGACGGTGGGGTCGTTGATCTTCACGAAGGGCAGAGGCTCCACCTGAGAGGGAGAGCACAGAGTGTTGCCGATGGTGACGTCAGGCAGACCGGAGAATGCCACGATGTCGCCGGCGGTGATGTTGTCGCACGGCTGACGGCCGTTGGCCTGGAAGTCGTACAGCTTGGTCAGACGGCCGCGCATCTTCAGGTCGGGGTTGTGCCAGTCACAGACCTGCACTTCTTCGCCAACCTTGGCAATGCCGTTCTGAATGCGGCCGATGCCGATGCGGCCAACGAAGTCGTTGTAGTCCACAGAGGACACCAGCATCTGGAAGGGAGCATCGGGGTCGCCCTCAGGCGGCTTGATGGTGCTCAGCAGGGTGTCGAACAGGGGGATCAGATCGGTGCCGGGCACATCCGGGTCCAGGCTTGCGGTGCCCTGACGACCGCAGCAGAACAGGATGGGGCAGTCCAGCTGCTCATCAGTGGCGCCCAGATCCATCAGCAGGTACAGCACTTCGTCGATGACTTCCTTGATGCGGGCGTCGGGACGGTCGATCTTGTTGATGGCGACCACCAGGCTCAGGTTCTGCTGCAGAGCCTTCTGCAGCACGAAACGGGTCTGGGGCATGCAGCCCTCGGCGGCGTCCACCAGCAGCAGAACGCCGTTGACCATCTTCAGCACGCGCTCCACCTCGCCGCCGAAGTCGGCGTGGCCCGGAGTATCCACAATGTTGATCTTGACGCCCTTGTAGCTGCAGGAGCAGTTCTTGGCCAGAATGGTAATGCCGCGCTCACGCTCGATATCGCCGCTGTCCATCACGCGCTCTGCCACAACCTGGTTGTCGCGGAACGCACCGCTCTGACGCAGCATGGCGTCCACCAGGGTGGTTTTGCCGTGGTCAACGTGAGCGATAATGGCAACGTTGCGCAAATCGTTACGAACCATAAAATTCAACCTCTCTATTATTAAAACTCATAAAATACGAACGAATGTCATACATTCCTAAGTTTATAACAGAACGGGGCGGTTTGTCAAGATTTATAAGAACTTTTTCTGCGTTTCGGATTTTTCGGGGCAGCCGGTGCGCTGCAGGCGTTCCATCAGGCGCAGATATTCCAGAAAGCTTTTCTCTTTGAGGATGGCAATGCCCTGCTCCTCGTCCCCAAGGATCAACAGGTTGTCGCCCGGCTGAATGTCAAAAATCTTCCGTGCATTGGCCGGAATCACGATCTGCCCCTTGTCACCCACTTTCACCATGCCAAAAACATGCTTGCCCCGGGGCGGCACTTCCAGCCCCAGGTTTTCCCGGTCCGTTTTCTCGTAGTTTACAAGATCATCCATGGAAACATCGAAGATATCGGCCAGCTGCCTGCAGCGCTCAATGTCCGGCAGGGATTCGCCTGTTTCGTACTTGGATAAGGTCTGGCGTGTCACACCGATTTTTTCGGCCAGCTCATCCTGCGAAAAGCCGTGGAGCTTCCGCAGAGAGATCAGATTTTCCTTAAACACGGCTTTTCTCCTTTCGGATGCCAAGAACGCACCAGCGCAGAACGGGCACCCGGCTGATGAGTTCGTTCAGCAGGAATGCACCGGCAAAAGCACCGATGCCCACCAGCAGATAGACCAGCGCTTCCGGCGTATCCGGGGCGTGTGCGTGCAGTTCATACGCAATGACCGCAATGGGCAGGTAATGAAAAATGTAGAGACCCCATGCCTTTTGGGCCATCCAGCGGGTGAAGTTGTTTGCGGTATCGGCAAAGTTTTTCATGGTTGTGAGGATGGCAAGAATGGCAGACCAGCAGTAGACGCAGGCATGGATGTTGTTCAGAACGGGCGCAGCGGCGTAATTTTCGCCAAAATAGCGCAGGGTGTACGAGATGCCAAGCAGGGCTGCGGCCAGATCGAACGCCCACCACCAGCGGCACAGCCGCATGAGGACTTCCTCGTGGGAAAACAAAAAATACCCCGCAAAGAAGCAGAAGCCATAAATGCCGAACCGGTAAACTGTGACAATGGGGGCGTTCAGCACCTGCGCCGAACCATAAACGGCAAGTGCCAGCAGCACAATGCTCCAGACCGGTGCTTTGGAACAGAAGCTCCACACCCGGTCTTTTTCCACTTTCCGAACGGCCAGCAGCACAGAGAACAGCCAGAGCATCTGGATGTACCACAGCGGCCCCACGCCGGACAATGCCGCAATCAGATACAGCACGGGCTTCGGAACGGCTGCCATGTCCACACCGCCGCTGATTTTCAGGTTGTAAAGGCCCAAAATCCACTGGAATACAAACAGGCCGATCGTGGACGGAACCAGCAGTTTGCGTGTTTTGTCCTTTAAAAATTGTTTTGCGGTGCGGCTTTGCAGAGCATACCGCGCACTCATGCCCGACACAACAAACAGCAGGGCCATGAACCAGGGATAGGCCCAATACAGGAAGCTGTCCTGGATCTGCCGCTCCCGGAACGGGCCGATCACGCCAAAAGGCTGCACGCCGTTGAACAGATAGATCACATGGTAGATCACAACAAGGACGACCGTTACCCAGCGGATATTGTCCAGATACAGCTTTCTTGCGGAGGTCATAGCATTCCCACCTTTGCAATGATTTTTAACATAGTATAGCATAAAACAGTGCTCCATGCGACCAACTTTCCTTGGCAGAAATGTTCGATTGGTGTTAAAAATCGTTGCGGCGCTTTTTGTTTTTGAAAGAAAAGAGCTGCCGCATCAGTTTGTGCAGCAGCTCTTCAAACGCAGCAGATTACTGTTTGCCCAGCTGCCAGAATGCCACAGCGCTGGCGGCGGCAACGTTCAGCGAATCGACCCCGTGGGACATGGGAATCTTCACGGTGTAGTCGCAGGCGGCAATGGTGCTGCGGGCCAGGCCATCGCCCTCGGTGCCCAGCACG
>CAVKKE010000034.1:0-17287 GCA_963656875.1 Barnesiella intestinihominis
CAAGAGCCGCTGGACGCTCTGAGAAAGGAATCGGACTATGAAAAACGAAATCTGCACCATCATCGGCATTGTCGGCGGGGCGGTCGCCTCCTACTTCGGCGGCTGGGACGCTGCCCTCCAGACTCTCGTCGTGCTGATGGCGGTGGACTACATCACCGGCCTGATCGTGGCGGGCGTCTTCCACACCAGCCCCAAGACCAAGACCGGCGCACTCGAATCCCGGGCGGGCTGGAAGGGCCTCTGCCGCAAGGGAACCACCCTACTGGTGGTGCTGGTCGCCTGCCGACTGGATGCCATCATCGGGTCGAGCTTCGTCCGTGATGCCACCGTGATCGCGTTCAGCTGCAACGAGGCGATCAGCATCGTCGAGAATGCAGGCTTGATGGGCGTACCCATCCCGGCCGCCGTCACCAAGGCGATTGATGTGCTCAAGCAGAAAGCCGACAGCGAGAACTAAGAGCTACACAGGCGCGCTACTGACCCCGCCGCGCCTCCTTACAGTGCGTACCATGGCGGGGCCTAAAAAAAAATTTTCCCGGCAGCTCAAAAAGAGCGCAACCGCCGGGCGTTCTGCTCAAAAGAAAGGCCGCAAACCCCAGTTTTCCGGGGCTGCGGCCTTTTCGATTCGCCAAAGTACAAAAACCAAAGTGGGTTACAAAGTGGGTTATTGGGTATAAAAATAACGCTAGTTTTTGACGAACTAGCGTTATTTTTTGATGGAGCAGGATACGGGACTCGAACCCGCCGCCTACTGCTTGGGAAGCAGTCGCTCTACCGGATGAGCTAACCCTGCGAGTGCTTATTTAGTTTAGCAAAGCAGACGGGTTTTGTCAACTGTTTTTCTTCCTCAAATTCAGACTATTTTTGCAGGCTGCGGTGTTCCGTTGGTTTTCGCAAAACCATTTTCACAAAAATACCCCGACGCACACTTTTCGGCAGGCATCGGGGTATTTCGTGTTCGCTTATCGGTTCGTTTATGACTGCTCCACGTTAACCGCCTCCGTCGCAGGCAGGCCGCCCACGGTGCGGCCATCGGAGCGGTAGGTGGTGCGATAGGTCGTACCATTGGTTCTGACGTACTCGATGACGAACACCTGCCCTTCCTCGACTTCCATCGGGAAATTATTATAGGGCAGGATCTCGCCTGTTTTCGGCAGGCCTTTCAGGTCGTCGTAAGCGTCCTCGATCCGCCAGAATTTGCGGGTCTTGTAGCCTGCAATCTGAGAGATATCGTACTCGCCAAAATAAGAGGCGGTATATTCTTTGCCGTTGAGGGTCATCGTCTCGGTGCTCAGCGGCTCTTCGATGTAAGTCGGCGTTTCGTATTCGCTCAAATCGGTCGAATGGACGCGCTCGCCGAACGTCTGCGCCAGCTGATTTCCCATACAGGGCACGGTGTTCGTCATGTCCATTGCATCCAGACCGGTATGCGCACTGCCATAAATGCCCACGATGTCAGTCTTGTGGCCGGCCATGACTTCGTTATAGATGCGCTCGAAATTTTCCGCCATCTTGTTTTCACGGTAGACCGCGTTTGCGATCTCGGTCTCGGTCATTTCGCCGCCATCGTAGAGTTACAACTGCCGTTCTCATAAAAACAGCGGCCCTGCTCGATGTTTTCCTGCACCGTCTTGTACTCTTCCGAGTCCTTCTGTCCATGCTCTTCCAGATAGGCCAGATAGCGTGGGCCGGTCGTCTGGTACATATGTTCAATGTCGGTGCCGTGGAAAACAGTCTGCGGATAATCTTCCTTGATTTTCTTCAAAAATTTCTTGTTGTTCTCCTGACCGCCTGCCGTGCCTTTCCAGTCCTCAAACAGCTGTTCCAGCAGGTCGTCGTTATCCGACTGCATCCAGAGGTTCAAAAACTGCCCATCCGCATAGGAATATTCGACGAACAAATCCCGCATTCCGGCGGCGTAATATTTGCCCCAGATTTCCAGTTCTTTTTCCTCGATGCCCGGATTGCTGTGGGATTCACCATAGAGATAAATTTCGCCAGTGCTGACGCTCCAGTTCTTCCACATCACGCCTGCAATCAGCAGAACAGCCAGAACGACCACAGCCGCCAGAATGCGCTTTTTCGTCTTGCTCATTTTTTCATTCTCCCTTTCCCCATCAAATTTGGCTTTCGTGGGTCAGTATATCACACAAATAAAAACGCGCAATCGACTCGCGGTAGAATGCGCGTTTCATCGTGTAATTAAAATTCCAGTACCGGGCTGACCTCATTCCGCCGCTGGGTCTGGACGACGCAGTCCTTTTCGGGCACGACGCCCGCCGCACCGAGGGTAGCGAACACGGTCTGCAGGGCCAGCATGGGGGTATTGTTCTCTTGCGAGAGGTGGCAGAGGGCGAACTTCTTGCAGCCCTCTTGGATCAGCTCGAGCAGCTTTGCCGAGCATTCGTCGTTGGAGAGGTGGCCGCGGGGCGACTCGATGCGGGCACGCAGGACATAGGGATAATGCCCGGTGCGGAGCATATGAAGGTCGTAGTTGCTTTCCAGCGCAACGAGGTCACAGCCGGAGAGGGCTTCATGTACCGCCGGGGTCAGCACGCCGAGGTCGGTGGCGATGGTCATGGTCTTACTGTCCGGTGTGTGGATGCGGTAGCCCACGCAGGGCACGTCGTGGCTGGTGGGAAATGCCGTGACCCCGAATGCGCCGATCTCTTTCTCTTTGCCGATATTCAGCGGGATCAGATCGCAGGTCGTGGGGACCATGTTGTTTCTCTCGAGAAAGCTCAGCGTCTCTTCGGCTCCATAGACCGGCATCGGGTACTTTTTCAAAAAGGTCGTAAGACCTTTTACATGGTCGCTGTGCTCATGGGTCACAAGGATGCCGTCGCACTGTTCCATTGATAAATCGAGCGATTTCAGCGCGTTTCCAGTGGTGCGCACGCCTTTTCCCATATCCACAATGAGGTAATGATCGCCGCAGCGCACCACGCTGCTGTTGCCGGAAGAGCCGGAATAAAGGGATGTAAATTCTGCCATAGTTTCTCTCCCTGAAAAAGCGGCAGACCCGTTGTCGTCAAGTCTGAGGACAGGGCCCGCCGCTTTTATGATTATGCTTTGACTTCTCCGGTCTGCCAAGGGCTCTCCCCTCGGGAGAGCTGGCAATGCGGAGCATTGACTGAGAGGGTTATCACATCGCCTGTTCCAGTGCTGCCGGAACACGCTCGACTTTTTTGATGTCTGCGCCGAGGCCGCGGAGCTTTGCCACGATGTCCTCGTAGCCGCGCTCGATGTGGCCGATCTCTTCGATCTCGCTGGTGCCGTCGGCCATCAGAGCTGCGACGACCATGGCCGCACCTGCGCGCAGGTCGCTGGCGCGGAGCGGTGCGGGAGACAGCTTCTCCACGCCCTCAAACACGGCCACCTGACCGTCCACCTGCACGCTTGCGCCCATCTTGCGCAGCTCGTCCACATAGCGGAAGCGGTTGTCCCAGACACCCTCGGTGATGGTGCTGGTGCCCTTTGCCACGCTAAGCAGAACGCCCATCAAGGGCTGCATATCGGTGGGGAAACCGGGATGCGGCATGGTGTTGATCTTGGTAGGCAGGATGTCGCCGGTACGGGTCACGCGCACCGCGTCGTCGAACTCCTCCACCTCAGCACCGGCGCGGCGGAGCTTTGCGGTGATGGGCTCGAGGTGCTTCGGGGTAACATTCTTAATGAGGACATCGCCGCCGGTGGCTGCGGCCGCTACCATGTAGCTGCCGGCCTCGATCTGATCGGGGATGATGCTGTAAGTGCAGCCGTGCATCTTCTCGACACCGCGTACCTTGATGACGTCGGTGCCTGCGCCGCGCACATCCGCACCGCACATATTCAGGAAGTTGGCCAGATCGACGACGTGCGGCTCCTTGGCACAGTTCTCGAGGACGGTCTGCCCCTTTGCTATGACTGCCGAGAGCATTCCGTTCATGGTGGCACCGACGCTGACCTTATCGAAGAAGATCCGGGCACCGTTCAGCTCCTTGGCGCGGACGGTGATCATGCCGTAGTCCACGCTGTCCTCTGCGCCCAGTGCGCTGAAGGCCTTCAGATGCTGGTCGATGGGACGCGGGCCGAGGTTGCAGCCGCCGGGCATGGCCACCTGTGCCTTGCCGAAACGGGAGAGCAGCGCACCCAAGAAATAGTAGCTGGCCCGCATCTGCCGGGACAGATCGTCCGGCACGTTGGTGCTGGTCAGATGGGTGGTGTCGATCTCGTAGGTGTTCTTGTTCAGCATCTTGACGCGGGCACCAAGCACACTCAGGATTTTGAGGCTGACGGCCACATCGCTGATATCCGGCAGATTTTCGATCACGCAGACGTCCGCCGCCAGAATCGTTGCGGGCAGGATGCCCACCGCCGCATTTTTCGCGCCGGAAATCGTCACTTCGCCATGCAGGGGCTTACCGCCCGTAATAACAAACTTTTCCAATTTTATGATCTCCTTGTCGAAGGTCTGCCCTCACGCCGACCCATAAGGTTTCGCTTTCAAAGTTCAACTTCATGCTGTACAAAAACGCCCATCAGCCGTTTGGATACAGCGAATCTATTATACACTACTTCCCGCAAAAAGCAAAGCCCCAATTCCGCTGCCGTGATTATTTTCTGTTTTGCCCAGAAAAATTGCCGATATCCTGTTTTTTTGATTCTTTTTCCAAAAAATTTACAATTTCCGGCTTGGTTTGTTCCTCCAAACAGCGGTTCACCACACCTGATCGTCGCTGCGGGTCTCCTTGATCCAGCCCAGTTGATAGGCCCGGACCAGCTGTTTCAGGTCGTGGACGCGCTCCCGCAGGGTCTCGCCTTCGTCGGTCTCTTCGACCAGAATGCGGTGGTTCTCCGTTTCAAGAATGTTCTTTTGGGAGATGATGTCGATGTTCTCGTTGACGGCCTTTTCCGCGCTGACGAAGGGCTGGTGGGTGCGCAGAGACATGGTGCGGCTGGAATAGACCAGCGTATAGCCCGCAATGCCGGTCTTTTCGTGGTAGGCGCGGCAGAAGCCGCCGTCGATCACCACCAGACGGCCGCCGCCCTTGATGGGGCTTTCGCCATTCTTCTCCTGCACGGGCACATGGCCGTTGACGATGTGGCTGCTGCCGGGCAGGCCGAACTCGGCCAGAATGCGGCGGCAGGTTGCCTCCTCGTTATACCATGTATAATAGGGGTCCTTGATTTCCTTGTGGGTAGCCGGGTCCTCGACGTACAGCCGCTCAAAGGTGGTCATGGCACTGCGGCCGAACAGCGGCGACAGCTTGCCGCACCAGAGATACCACAGGAAATCCTGTCCGCTCTGCCGAGCGGCACTGCCCTCGGGGGCAAAGTAGCCGCGGCGCGCCCGCTCGTCGCAGTAATCCATCAGGGCGCGGCCGGAATAGCTGTGGCCCTCGAACCGTTCCACGGCGAAACTGCCCTTCTTGTTCATCGGCACGACGCCGTGGTAGAGCAGGTTGCCATTCTCGATGTGGTAGACACTGCCCTTGGCATAGAGGAACTCGACGTGCTGCTGCAATTTCTCGCTCTGGCGGAAGGACTGCACCAGCTTGCGCAGGACGATCTTCTCGTCCTCGTTGAGGGCGGTAGGATCGGCCGGGTCCACCGTCGGGAAGGACATATCCCGCATGGGATATTCCTTGTCACCGACCATGACGGTGCCCTTTTCCCAGTTGATGCGGCGCAGGTAATCGCGGCCCTGCATCTTGAAATCCGGGTTCCGGTCGATGACCTGACACTCCATCTTGAGCATCAGGATGGTGACGGCCTTGTGCATAACGGCACAGCGGTGGAGCATCCCCGGCGTGTACGGACCGCGGGCAGCATCGGTGTGGGGCATCCAGATGCTCAGATCGTCGTTGCCATAGAACTGCTCGGCCATCCGCTGCAGGTGGCGCAGGTTGATGCCGTAGCAGTCCTCGAGCATTCCGTGGTTGTGGTAGGCCAGCGTGGTTTTCAGGACGGTGCAGATGCAGATGGGGCTTCCGGCGGCCGCACCCATCCAGACCACATCGTGGTTGCCCCACTGGATATCCACATTGTGGTGCCGCATCAGCAGGTCAAGGATGATGTCCGGGCGGGGGCCGCGGTCAAACAGGTCGCCCACGATGTGCAATTTGTCCACTGCCAGCCGCTTGATGAGCTCGCACAGACGGACGATGAACCGGTCGGCACGGCCATTTTCGATGATGCTGCCGACGATCTGGCCGTAATACAGATCCTTGTCGTGATCCTCGAAGTGGGCATGGAGCAGCTCGTCCAGAATATAGCCGCAGCTGGACGGCAGGCAGGCCCGGACGTGCTCCCGGGTGTGCTTGGAAGAGACCAACCGGCAGATGTCGATCAGCCGGAGCAGGGTCTCGCTGTACCACTGCTCCAGAGCTTCTTCGTCCACACAACGATCCTTCAGCTGGGGAAGCTTTTCGTTGGGGTAATAAATGAGGGTCGCAAGCTCGGCACGGATGGCCTCGGGCACCGCATCGCCCAGCACGATATCCACCTTCTCCCGGATGACGCCGGAAGCGGAATTTAAAATGTGGACAAACGCTTCGTTTTCGCCGTGCAGGTCGCTCATGAAGTGCTCGGTGCCCTTGGGCAGCTTCAAAAGTGCCTGCGTGCTGATGATCTCGCTGGCTGCCGCGGCCTGTGAGGGAAAGTCCCGCGCAAGCAGAGACAGATACTTCAGGTTATCCCGGATCTCGTCGGTTTCGGTTCGCATGGTTTCCTCCTGCCAATATGTAGTATTTGTGCATTGCATGAAATATTCACCCATAGTATACCATTTTCGGGGACAGAAATGGTATACTTATCCCAGAAAATCATTCATGAAACTTTTTCAAAGGACTTGGACAATATGCCGAAACTTCTTCCTGTCACCCCGCCTTCTTCCTGCGAGCTCTGCCCGCGCCGCTGCCACGCCGACCGTGCCGCCGGGCAAACCGGCTTCTGCGGGGCCGGTTCCACCCTGAAAGCCGCCCGCGCTGCCCTGCACTTCTGGGAGGAGCCCTGCATCAGCGGCACCCGCGGCAGCGGGACCGTGTTCTTCTCGGGCTGCACCCTGAAATGCTGTTTCTGCCAGAATTATCCCATCAGTGCCGAGGGTCTCGGCAAAGAGATCACAGTGGAGCACTTGGCCGAGATCTTCCTCGACCTGCAGCGGCAGGGGGCACACAACATCAACCTCGTTACCCCCGGGCAGTGGCGGCCGTGGATCATCGCCGCGCTGGACGAAGCCCGCGCCCAAGGGCTGACCCTTCCCATCGTCTGCAACACGGGCGGCTATGAGACGGTGGAGAGCGTCCGGGCATGGAACGGGTACATTGACATCTGGCTGGCCGATTTAAAATATGTATCCTCTTCCCTCTCCGCTGACCTTTCCGCCGCGCCGGATTACTTCGCCCAAGCAAAACCCGCCATCGAGGAGATGATGCGGCAGACCGGGCATCCGGTGCTTGACGCCGAGGGCATCCTGCAAAAGGGCGTCATCCTGCGCCACCTCGCCCTGCCCGGCCACATCGACGACAGTTTTGCCGTCCTCGACCAAATGGCCGCTTGGAACGAAGCCGACCCGGGCTGTTTCCTGCCCAGCGTCATGAGCCAGTATACTCCCTTCTACAAGGCGTCCGAACACGGCATCGGACGGCGGATCACCACCTACGAATACCGCCGGGTGGTCAACTATGCTATGGACAAGGGCCTGACTGCCGGGTATATGCAGCAGAAGAGCAGCGCGAAGGAAGAATACACCCCCAGTTTCGACCTGACCGGCGTGTGATGCCCTCTGTTTTAGACAAGCTGCACAAAATTTCGTTCTGATTTTCTCTTGCCGGCGTGGACAATCCCTTGCAATCCGCCCAGAAAAGCACTATAATGGATACAACAATGTGCGCACAGGGTAGCTTCCCGTGAACGGCTCCCCTGTTTTCACACGAAGCGTACAGGATTCCGAACCGTCTTTTAGGAGGATCGTTATGGAACATTTCAACCCTATCCTTGGCAACGAGAACCCCGGGCAGAAATTCATCACCTGTGGTGAGATCATGCTCCGTCTGACCCCGCCGAACTACGAAAAGATCCGCATGGCATCGGGTTTTGAGGCAAGCTACGGCGGCAGCGAGGCCAACATTGCCCTTGCGCTGGCCAACCTCGGCGTGGACAGCACCTTCTTCAGCGTCGTACCGAACAACAGCCTCGGCAAAAGCGCGGTGCGCTGGCTGCGCTCCAACGACGTCCACTGCACCCCGATGATCCTGACCGAGCCGGACGAGACCCCGTCCAACCGTCTGGGTACTTACTATCTGGAAACCGGCTACGGCATCCGCCCCTCCAAGGTCATCTATGACCGCAAGCACAGTGCCATCACCGAGTACGATTTCTCGCAGGTGGATCTGGACGAGCTGCTGGACGGCTTTGACTGGCTGCACCTCAGCGGCATCACCCCGGCCCTCGGCCCCAACTGCCGCGGCCTGATCCTCGATATGCTCAAAGTCGCCAAGAAGAAGGGCCTGACCGTCAGCTTCGACGGCAACTTCCGCAGCACCCTGTGGAGCTGGGAGGAAGCCCGCGATTTCTGCACCGAGTGCCTGCCCTATGTCGATGTCCTACTGGGCATCGAGCCGTACCACCTGTGGAAGGATGAAACTGACCACTCCAAGGGCGACTGGAAAGACGGTGTTCCCCTGCAGCCCAGCTACGAGCAGCAGGACGAGATCTTCCAGCACTTCATCGAGCGGTACCCCAACCTGAAGTGCATCGCCCGCCATGTCCGCTACGCCCACAGCGGCAGCGAGAACAGCCTGAAAGCCTTTATGTGGTACGAGGGCCATACCTTCGAGAGCAAGCTGTTCACCTTCAACATCCTTGACCGTGTGGGCGGCGGCGACGCCTTTGCCAGCGGCCTGATCTATGCCATGCTGCACAACTACAAGGCTATGGATATGGTCAACTTTGCGGTGGCCAGCAGTGCCATCAAGCACACCATCCACGGCGATGCCAACATCACCGACGATGTGAGCAGCATCCGCAACCTGATGAACATGAATTACGACATCAAGCGGTAATTTCCAAACAAAAAGGGAGATCGTGCACATTTTGTACGCGATCTCCCTTTTTCTTGTTTTCTTTTAAGTCCAGAGTGCTTTCAGCCAGCCGCGAAGCCCGGAAGGCGTTTCCGCTGCTGGTTCTTCCGCCGGTTCCGGTACTGCCGGTGTCTCTGCGGGAACTACCGATTCCAGCGGGACGCAGGCCTTTTCTTTCAGGGTCAGGATGCGCCGGACGCTCTCGTTGAGCCGTTCTTCCGAAACGGTTCCGTTTTCGACGGCCTGCACCACACCTTCAAAGGCCGCGCGCAGGTCAGACGGCATCAGCAGGATGTCCGCACCGGCATTCAGCGCGGCGACAGCGGCATCCGCCGGGGCGTAGTGGCTGCTGATGGCCTTCATTTCCAGCGCGTCAGTGCAGATAACCCCCGTAAAGCCCAGCTCTCCCCGCAGACGCTCGGTCAGCATGGTGTAGGACAGCGACGCGGGCAGGCCGTCGCTGGTGGCATTGGGCGTCGTGATGTGCGCCGCCATGACCACATCGGCTCCGGCCGCAATGCCCGCTTCAAAGGGCAGCATCTCGACGGCCTGCATCTCTTCCCACGTTTTGGCGGTGGTCGCTGTTCCGTAGTGGCTGTCCTCACCGGTATCGCCATGCCCCGGGAAATGCTTCAAGGTGCAGAGCATCCCGGCTTCGTGGAAGCCCTCGACCGCCGCCGACACCATGGATGCCGCCACATTGGGGTCGGACGAGAACGCCCGCTTGCCAATGACCGGATTCTTCGGGTTGGAGTTGACATCCGCGACCGGGGCAAAGTCCAGATTGAAGCCGTAGGGTTTCAGGTACCCGCCGATGGTCCGGCCCATGGCCCGCGCCTGCTCCGGGTCACCGGTGGCCCCGATGGCCGCCGCACTCTCATATTTTGGCAGGTCAAAGGCTTTGTGGTTCGCCAGCCGCGCCACCGTACCGCCCTCTTCGTCCACCGTCACCAGCAGCCCGGTGCCGGAAGCGTTCTGATAATCCCGGATCAGCGCGGTCATCTGCCCGGCGTCGGTGATGTTCTGCCTGAACAGCGCGATGCCGCCCACCGGATACTGCGCCAGATGCTCCCGCATGGCGTCGGTGAGCACCGTACCGCCGGAGGTCTTTTCAAAATCCAGTGCTTCCGGCCGCACCACGAACAGCTGGCCGACCTTCTCCTGCAGCGTCATGGAGGCCAGCCGTGTCTCCACTGCATCGGATGCGGCCCCCGCAGTCACCGCCGGAAGCATCCCCGCCGCCAGCGAAAGGCTGACGACCCATGCCGCTGCTTGTTTCCAAAATCGTTTCATTTGCCTCACTCCCAATTTTTTCTTCTATTATATCGGAGTTTTGGGGTGGTTGCAACAAAAAGAAGCCTCAAAGTCTGCTGCGCAGACTTTGAGGCTTCTTTGGCGTTATCAGGACAAAATCATGCGGTCGTTTGCAAACTCGCCGCCGCTGGCGATCTGGAACTTTGCCAGCAGGTCGGAAACGTGGAGGTTCTTCTTCTCCTCGCCGGAAACATCATAGATGATGTGGCCCTCATACATCATGATCAGGCGGTTGCCGTACTTGATGGCGTCCTTCATGTTGTGGGTGATCATCATGGTGGTCAGGTGGTTCTCCCCGACAATCTTGGCCGACAGGGTCAGCACCTTCAGAGCCGTCTTGGGGTCCAGAGCCGCCGTGTGCTCATCGAGCAGCAGGAGTTTAGGCTTGTTCATGGTAGCCATCAGCAGCGTCAGAGCCTGACGCTGACCGCCGGACAGCAGACCCACGCGGGCGGTCAGGCGATCCTCCAAGCCCAGATCCAGCGACTTCAGCAGCTCGCGGTACTGCTCCCGCTCCGCCTTGGTGATGCCGACGCGGAGGGTACGGCGTTTGCCGCGGCGGGCTGCCAGCGCAAGGTTTTCCTCGATCTGCATGGTGGCAGCGGTGCCGGTCATGGGGTCTTGAAACACACGGCCGATGTAGGCGGCACGCTGGTATTCGCTCAGACGGGTCACATCAATGCCGTCGATGAGGATCTTGCCCTCGTCCACCGGCCAGACACCGGCCACCGCGTTCAGCATGGTGGATTTGCCCGCGCCGTTGCCGCCGATGACCGTGACGAAATCGCCCTCGTTCAATTTCAGGTTCAGGCCGTTCAGCGCGGTCTTTTCGTTGACGGTACCGGCGTTGAAGGTCTTGGAAACGTTCTGGATCTCAAGCATTTTTTGCATCCTCCTTCTGAGCCTTTTTCGCCGTGGGCTTTGCAAAATACTTACCCTTCCAGTACGGCACGGCGAGGAAGACAGCGACCACCGATGCACTCAGCAGCTTGAGCAGGTTTGCATCAAAGCCGAGGGTCAGCACCAACTGGATGACGATGTAATAGATGATGGCACCCAGCGAGACGGACACCAGCTTGAGGGCGAAGTTCTGGAAGATACGGCCAAACACAGCCTCGCCGATGATGACCGCCGCCAGACCGATGACGATGGCACCGCGGCCCATACTGACATCGGCAAAGCCCTGATACTGGCTCAGCAGTGCACCGGACAGGGCTACCAGACCGTTGGAGACGGCCAGACCCAGCACAATGTTCAGGTTGGTGTTGATGCCCTGTGCCCGGGACATATTGGGGTTGGAACCGGTGGCACGGATGGAGCAGCCCAGCTCGGTGCCGAAGAACCAATACAGCACACCGATCAGCACAGCGGTGACGATCAGCACCATAATGATGGGGTTGTGGAGTGCAAATTCCTTGACCCAGCGCAGGGAGATCAGCAGGTCGTACTTATCCACGTTGATGGACTGGTTGGCCTTGCCCATGATCTTCAGGTTGATGGAGTACAGGGCCAGCTGGGTCAGGATGCCGGCCAGAATTGCTGGGATTCCCATAAAGGTATGGAGCAGGCCGGTAACAAGGCCGGTCGCCAGACCTGCCAGCAGCGCGATGAAGAGGGAGCCCCAAACGTTCTGGCCCGACAGCAGGCACATAACGCAGACCGCACCGCCGGTGCCGAAAGAGCCGTCCACGGTCAGGTCGGCCACGTCCAAGATGCGGTAGGTCAGGTAAACGCCGATGGCCATGATGCCCCAGATGAGGCCCTGCGCACAGGCACCGGGCAGCGCACCCGGCAGGTTCGCCAATCTTGCAAACAGTTCCAAAATAAAACCTCCTAAACCAATACACTTTTTTGTTCCCGCTTTACACGGGAAAAGCGGAGAAGCGCGTTTTCCGCTCTCCTCCGCTATTTTTTATAGAAGAAGTTTTCCGTAAAAAACCCTCTCAGTCAAAGCCTGTCGGCTTTGCCAGCTCCCCCAAAGTGGGAGCCCTTGGCAGGTCGGTCAGGTCTGAGCGTCTACCATACAATGCCGGACGCTGTTCTCTAACGAGACGGCTTCAAGAGGCTATCAGCCCTCGATCTCTTCGTAACCGTCGGGAGCGGTCAGGCCCAAATCATCGCAGATGGCCTTGTTGTACTTCTTGGTCACGGTGGTGTACTCGATGGGCATGGTGGAGATATCGGCCTCCCCCTTCAGGATCTTGACGGCCATCTCACCGGTGGTGTAGCCCAGATCGTAGTAGCTGATGGACAGCGTTGCCACGCCGCAGCCGGAGCAGATGCCCTCCTCGCCAGCGAACACGGGCTTCTTAGCCGGGCGGCAGATGCCGTCCACGATGCCGGTGTTGGCGGCAACGGTGTTATCGGTGGGAACATACAGCACATCGTTCTCGTCGGCAGCCTTCTGGCAGACAGAGGCCAGATCGTTGGAGTCGGAGAATGCGTACTGGGTCACGGTCAGACCCTTGTCCTCGAGGTACTTCTGAACCTCATCCACCTGATACTGGCTGTTGGCCTCGGCGGAGCAGTAGAGCAGGCCGGCCTTCTTTGCGTCGGGCAGCCACTCCACGATCATATCGGCCTGCTGATCCAGCGGAGCCAGATCGGAGGTACCGGAGACATTGCCGCCCACGGTGCCGTCGAAATCGGTCAGGCCCAGAGCCACGCCGTACTCGGTAACGGAAGTGCCGAGGATGGGGATTTCGTTGGTAGCGGCCTGTGCTGCCTGCAGAGCGGGCGTTGCGTTGGCCATGATCAGATCGACCTTGGAGGAAACGAAGCCGTTTGCGATGGTAGCGCAGGTGGCGGAGTCGTTCTGGGCGTTCTGGAAGTCGAAGGTCACGCCGTCGCCGAACTCTGCGGTCAGCGCATCTTCAAAGCCCTGCGTTGCAGCATCCAGAGCGGCGTGCTCCACCAGCTGGCAGATGCCGACGGTATAGCTTGCGCCGTCTGCTGCTACAGCGGAGGCAGAAGCGGCAGCCGAAGATGCCGCAGAAGAAGCGGTGGACGAAGCGGAGCCGCCGCAGGCGGACAGGGCAGCTGCTGCACCGCAGGCAACGGCAGCGGTCAGGAACGAACGACGAGTGATCTTACGCATAATGATATCTCCCTCAAATTTTATTCCAAGGGTCTTCCACAGCCAAACAGGACGCCGCAGATAAGACCGTTTTGTGAAGCTTCTGCTTTACACTCGTGAAGTATAGCACATTCGTGGGGAGAAAACAATCCGTCAACGTCCTCAATTATCAATGAAAATGAAGATATCTATCATTTTTTCTGATAGTTTAATCTTTCCTGATACTCCCGCAGTTTGTCAAATTCGGCACGCAGCCACCCGAGATTTACCTCGAATTGGGGCAAAAATTCACATTCCAGCGTGTAACGGTAGTAGAGAGCCTGCCAGAGCTTCGCCTGCGCCCGCCGCAGCAGCACTGGGCCGAGCTGTGCTTCCAGCTTTTCCACCACATCTTCCAGATCCATACAGGCCACAGCCCAGCGCGCGTCGGTCTTCTCCCGGGCGGGCACGTCGTAACGGTTCAGGTAGTCCTCGACCTTGGCCTCGATCACCTGCCCGCCGCAGTTTGTCGGCTGCAAAAAGTAGGAGACCTCCCCTTCCCGGCTGATCTCCTGCGCCAGCGGGTAGAGCGCACAGACCAGCGGCTCGGCGTCGTGGATAGCGCAGTGGTTCTCGGTCAGAAAGGGGCAGTTGTTCCGGTTCTCTTTGACCGGGGCCAGACGCAGCACCGGCAGGTGGCTGACCGACCCGATGGCTTCCCGGCAGAACCCCCGCGCCACGATCTGGGGCGGAAGCCGGAGCCGTACCGCGATCCGCCACAGGTCGAACCCCGATAGTACAATGTCCTCCCGGCCCCGGCAGCAGTTGCCGCAGCCCCGGCAGGCGAACGAAAACTCCGCATCCCGGCGCAGCAGCGGCGTCTCCCGCGTAAAATCGACCCGGCCGCAGAGATCGACCTGCGTATTTTTCAGCATAAACATCCTCCTGTACGCAAAAAAGAGGAGCATTGCTGCTCCCCTTTCCAGCGGTTTGCGTTTATTTCAGTTTGCTGTCTCTATTGTATCACGTTTTTCCGCAGATGCAACTGCTTTGCCCGGCGGGGCGCACCGGGATATGGATCTCGGTGATGTAGCTTTCCGGGTTCGTCGAGATGGAGTTGTCGATCAGAGCCAATTCCTGCGAAAAGCCGGTCACGTCCAACCTGTTGGCCCGGACGTATGCCATCAGCTTTGCGTAGTAGGGTTCCGCCTCTCCATGACTTCCGTGATACCGGACCGTGACATACGGCCCCGCCGGGACCGTCTCGACCCGGCCTTCATAGTCGTCCTCTTTGTCCAGAAGAAGAAACACCAGATCGTAGCTTTTGTACTCTCCCGCCAGAAGATGCTCCTTCGAGACGCCCGCGCCGACCTTGCCCTGAAAGATCAGCGGCGTTTTCTGATTTTCCTGCAGGCGGCGAAGCGACTTTTCCAACCAGAGGTAAGAGTCGAACCGGATGCTGTCGCGGATGCCGACCACCCGGAATGCCGGCAGCTCCACCAGCTGCACGACATCCAGCTTCGACTTCTTCGTGTCTGCGATCTGTGCCAGCCGGTTGTCGATCTTTCGCTCCATCTGATCCAGTTCCTGCTTTTTCCGGGCGATCAGCTCTTTCTGGTGCAGCAGCTTTTCCTCGATGGAATCCACGTCCCGGTTCTGCATATAGGCGGTGATCTCTTCCAGTGGCATTTCCAGCGCGCGAAGGTAGCGGATGTTGTTCAGCAGCTCGAATTGCCGCACCCCATAATAGCGGTATCCCGTCTGCGGGTCCACCTTCTCCGGCAGCAGCAGGCCGATCTGCTCATAGTGGCGCAGGGTCCCGACGCTCAGATGATACATCTTCGCCACATCGCCGATCTGAAACAGCTCTTTTTCCGCCATCTCACACCGCCTTTGCGGGGGCATCCTCCCGCGGGATGATATTCTTCTTCCGCAGGTAGACAAACGCAATGACGCAGATGATGACCGACAGCAGCGAGCCGGTAGCCGTAGCAAGGCCCATCGGCAGCAGTGTCTCCGGGACGAGCTTTGAGGTCAGGTAAACACCCGGCACACGCACCAGCAGAATGGCGATGATGTTGTGCAGGAACGAAACGCCCGACTTGCCGTACGCGCAGAAATACCCGCTGAAGCTGAAATGCACGCCTGCAAACACGCAGTCCAGCACATAGCCCCGCAGATACGCCGCACCCGCTATTGCTACTGCGGCGTCTGTGGTGAACAGGCCGACCACCGGCTGTGCCACAAACTGCACCGCGACCGCCACGGTCACACCAAAGCCCACCGCAATGCAGATGGCATACCGGAGCGTCTGCGCGGCCCGGCTGTGCTTTCCGGCACCGATGTTCTGCGCACCCAACGCCGAGACGGTCGAGAGCATTGACGAGGGCACGAGGAACAGGAAGCTAATGATTTTTTCGACGATGCCCACCGCCGCTGCATCGGTCAGGCCGCGCTGGTTGGCGATGATGGTAATGATGATGAACGCGATCTGGATAAACCCGTCCTGAAACGCTACCGGCAGGCCGATGCCGAGCATCTGGCGCAGGATGGCGCGGTCGGGCTTGAAGTCCTGCTTCACCAGCCGGATGCCGGTTTTACGCCGCAGGATCACCGCCAGCGAAATCAGCACGCTGATGCCCTGCGAGAGAGTCGTGCCCAGTGCCGCGCCCGCTGGCCCGAGGTGCAGTGACCCCATAAAGAGATAGTCCAGCGCAATATTGGCGGCACAGGCTATTGCGATAAAACACATCGGGCTTTTCGAGTCGCCCATCCCCCGGAAGATCGACGCAATGACATTATAAGCCGTGATACACGGGATGCCGATGAAGCAGATGATGAGATACAGCTTTGTGCCCGCCACCGCCTCTTCCGGCGTCGAGATGACCCGCACGATAGGGTTCACCAGCCCGGCCAGCACCGCCGCCAACACCACCGACCCCGCCATGAACAGCGTGACCGTGTTGCCGATGACCTTGGCCGCCTCCCGGTTGTTCTTCGCGCCGATAGCCCGGCCGATGCTGACGGTCGTTCCCATGGCAACACCCACGATCATGACCGTGATCATGTGCATCACCTGACTGCCGATGGACACCGCCGTTGTGCTGGCCACGCCCTCAAACTGCCCGATGATGAACAGATCGGCCATACCGTAGAGCGTCTGCAAAAAGTACGAAAGTAAGTACGGCAGTGAAAAATAGAAGATGTTTTTCAGCACACTGCCTGTGGTCAAGTTTTTTTCCATGCGTTTTCCCGCCCATCGCTTCTGCACTTGCCGCTTGCTTTTTTGCGCAGCATCCCCCGATGGACTTCCCCTTTCTTCCACAGATAGTAAACCCTATAACGGTTGTAGAGTCAAGGTTTTGTATCAAAAAATCTCCGGCATATTTCATGTCGGAGATTTCAGATTTAAATAGTAATCAAGTTTTGTATATCCGCTTTCATCGCGGCTGTATTCAGTTTTCCACTTGGTGCAACTGGAAGCGACTCGTGAACTTTGAGCAGGTGCGGATAGTGATTTTGCGGAAGTTTCTTACTGCAGACATCCTTCAGTTTCAGAAGGAGTGTTTCAGAGATTTCGTTGCCTTCATAAAGAGATATATGTGCAACGTGCGTTTGTACCCCATCAATTTCAGATACCACTGTTTTACATTGACGGATAGCTTCAATGCTTAGAATTGTTCGTTCAATGTCAAACAGATAAATTGTATCACCCTGTTCATTTATGTAAGAATCACTGATTCTTCCGTCGACATAAACGCTACCATCTTCCGTCACATAGCCCATGTCACCTGTGCACGCCCATGCACGCCCTTCTTTATCCATTTTGAAATACTCCGCCGTCGCCTCTGGC
>CAVKKE010000034.1:17297-18138 GCA_963656875.1 Barnesiella intestinihominis
CCTCTGGCCTTTTATAATATCCCAGCATTCGGCATGGTGTTAACACACGAATTTCTCCGCGCTGACCGTACTTCAATTCCTGCCCTGTAGTCAAATCAACCGCAGTTACCGTAACCTTTGCAAGCGGAACTCCTGCTGACCCCATTTTGTTGTTTTTGGGTATCGCAGTAGTTACTGTGCCTCCACACTCGCACATCCCATATCCCTTGTAAAGCTGAGAACAACTTCCATTTTTTCTCAGCCATTCATTGAATACTTTTTCAGCATAAGGCGAAACATACTCACCACCAATTACTAGATATTTGAAGCTTTTATAAGCGGGACTTATTTCCTTTTTGTTTCGCAAGTAATCCACTAAACCAACTGCAGTTATCAAAAAATTCGGCTTATACTTTTCGATATGCTGATAAAACAGTTCAAAATCATATAGTGGCTCTAAAATCACCGTAACACCCAAACATAACGGTACCAGCATTGTTACCACAACGCCCGTCGAGAACCAAATTGGAACCTGTGCAAAGTACCTGTCCTGCCGCTTCATGTCAAATCCTGCAAACTCATATTGTAGGATTGTCTCATTGATACCGTCATTTGTCAATTGAATACCTTTTGATGCCCCTGTCGTTCCAGAAGAATACACCATAATTGCAGGTGTATTTTCTTGATACGGCTCCGTTATGCCTTGTACACCATTATTTTGGGGTTTGGTGAATTCATTCCAAGAAACTGTTCCTGAAATCGTCTTTGCATTTTTCAAAACTTTTACGAACATTCCGAGTGAATTGACCGCTGGATAAGAAATAATTGTCTTTATTTTCGTTTGGGAAACAGCGTCTTTAAC
>CAVKKE010000034.1:18148-21133 GCA_963656875.1 Barnesiella intestinihominis
GTCTTTAACCGAATTGTACAATTCATTTACAATAATCAATATAGAAGCTCCGGTCTCACGGATTCGGTCTGCCAATTGTTGCGCGGTAAACGTCGGGTTCAGCATATTCGCATTTGCGCCCATTTTGTTAAGAGCCAGAATGGAGTAAATCGCTTCCGGCGTTGCAGGCACACAAAGCGCAACATTGTCGCCACGTTTTACACCATGTGCAATAAATGCTTTTTCTGTTCTTTCAATTTCCGCAAATAATTTTCGATATGAAATTCTCTTTCCAAAATACAAAAGAGCCGTATCTTTAAGATGCTCTTTATTATGGTTGTAAATATTTTGGTATACCGTGCATTTTGGTGCAACCGCTTCGATGGCCTCTTTTGAATAATATTTCAACCACGGCTTATCAATGGACGGATACCCTGTCAATGTCATTTGTCGCATTTTTGTTCCTCCTACACTGATTCGCGCTCATTATATAACATTTTGTTTTATATGTCAATATAACGAAACGTTATACATATACTTTTGTTTGTAATTACTTATCAAACAGAGGTTTGTATATGTATCATCGGATTCGGGACTTGCGAGAAGACCATGACCTATTGCAAAAAGACGTTGCATCCTATTTGCAGTGTACACAGGTTTGCTATTCCAATTACGAAATGGGAAAGCGAGATATTCCCACAGACGTTTTAAAAGCTCTTGCACTTTATTACAACACCAGCACGGACTACTTGCTTGGTCTAACGGATGAAATCACCCCATATCCACCGCATAACAATTCACTATAGCACAATGAAATTTCCATGAAAATGCGATCAATGTTCACGTTTATTCTTTCTCCGGGAAATGTGGTACAATAACTTTATTCCGTCAAACAAAAATCATGGAGGTGTGGAATCAAAAATGGATCTTTCTTTCCGGGTAGACAACAAAAAATTCAATTACAGAGTATGCGCAGTCATTCTTTCCGAAGGAAAAATCTTGACCGTGTATCACTCTGCAACATCCCCCTATTACTCTCTGCCCGGCGGAAGAGTCATGATGGGTGAAACCGCTGAACAAGCGGTAGCGCGCGAAGTTCAGGAAGAACTCGGCGTAACCATGAAAATTTCCCGTCCCTTGTGGCTCGACCAAACGTTTTTCACCAAAGATGCCGATGGTCTCCGCTATCACGAGCTCTGTCTTTACTTCTTAATGGATAGTTCCGATACAGACTTACTGGAAAGAGGCCGTGTCTTTACGCAAATGGAAGGAGATCTTCCCCATACATTTGAATGGTTACCGTTTGGCAGATTAAAAGATGAATCCTTTTATCCTGCATTCTTAAAGGAAGAAATTTTCAATCTTCCAAATGAATTTACCCTTCGGAGCGACTTCTTATAAATGACAAGAACGACCAGCATCGCACGCTAAAAACGCTGCAATGCTGGTCGTTTTTCAATTCAATCTTACTTTTCCCGGTAATAGCACACCAAGTCCGTTGGCCCGCGGTCTGCGTGACGCATGGCCTTGTGCTCGGTGCCCTCATAAGTAAAGCCGCACTTTTTCAGCAGTTCCCCCGATGCCCCATTGTAGGCGTAGTGTCCGCCCGTAAACATCACAATGTCCGTCTTTGCAAAATACGCCCGCACGACGCCTTCCAAGGCTTCCCGCGCAAAGCCTTTTCTGCGCGTATCCGGTGCGATTTCGATGCCAAGTTCCAACGTCGGCACTGCCCGCTCCGCGTCCATCATCGAAACCATGCCAATCACACGGCCGGTTTCCTTGCAGACAATGCTGTACCGTGTCTGTCCTGCAAATTTCTGCATCAGACGGTCGTATTCATCGTCCATGGCATCAAAAGCATGATATCCGCCGCAGTCCAGCGTCGTCTGCTCATCGGACAAAATTGCAAACACGTCTTTCGCGTCATCTACATTAAACTGCCGAAGAATCAGCCGTTCCGTTTCAATGGGTAAAACTTCCATAACATCACTCCGTTTTATAGATCCGATAAATGTTGATGATCTGCTACGGATAGCTCATCAGAACATTTCCATCCCACAACACTGTGATGGCATCACCGGCCTGAATGTCGTCCACCGTGCACGGTTTTCCATCTGCTGTCCGGAACTTATTCGTTTCCATGCTGAATGTATACTCGTCGCCCTTGGCATTGACCGCTTTCAACGAATTGTATTTCGTGTCCACTT
Source organism: Barnesiella intestinihominis (assembly GCA_963656875.1). Classification (GTDB taxonomy): domain Bacteria; phylum Bacillota; class Clostridia; order Oscillospirales; family Ruminococcaceae; genus Faecalibacterium. The sequence continues at coordinate 20,338 of CAVKKE010000034.1, forward strand.
CCGCTACGGTGAAATTCTCCCGAAAGCTCTCCGTTTCAAAGATCTCTTCGATTTTCTGGTAGGCCTCTTTCCCCTTCCCTTCTTTGGGGAAGAAATAGACCTTTTTGCCATTTACCTGACAGATTTCACTGTTCTCATAGAAGATCAGCGTCAGCTCATTCTGGTCGCTCTGGCAGCGGAGCTTCACACTGCGCTCTCCTACCGCAAAATTGTCCGGATTCAGACAGGGCAGATAGTAGGCACTCTCCAGATACCGCCGTACACTCTGGTACAGCAAAGTGAAGCAATTGATCTCATAATCGTTCTGTTCTTCTACGCCCCGCATGGTGACAGTCAGTTCATCCGCCCGCAGGCTCTCACTGGTCAAAAGCGGCTCTACGATTTTTGTTTTCCGGTAAAGTACCAGCCCGCCCCAGCAAAGCGCAAGCACCGCTTTTTCCCGCATTTGGCAATGACAACGGCAAAAATTCGCTCTGACACAAAACAAAACCCCCGAGGAAAAATCCTCGAGGGCTTTCATGTAAGTCGGCGACTACCTATTTTCACGCGCCGTTTCCAGCGAACTATCTTGGGCACGAGTGAGCTTAACTTCTGTGTTCGGAATGGGAACAGGTGGAACCTCACCGTCATCGTCACCGACCATATGACTGGCTTAGTATAACATACGTTCTACTATTTGTCCAGTGTTTTTAGAAGGACGTGCCTTCAAAACTGAATAATCACTGCTACTTCATTTTTTCGTTGACTCTCTGAGTCTCAAGCGAATTGTGGTCAAGCCCTCGACCTATTAGTACAC
>CAVKKE010000035.1:0-20662 GCA_963656875.1 Barnesiella intestinihominis
ACCCCCAATACTGGGTGTCCAGTATTAGGGGTACATATCACTTAAAAACGGAAGCGTCCTTTTTTGATGCATTAACACAGAAAAAATACGGGATAAACAGGGAACAAGCGAAAGCGCAGTATACTTTCGGCAGCAAAACGAAAAAGAGGAAGCTGCTATGAAAAAAGTTACTGTTTTACTGACCCGGTATTCCGACTGGATCTCAAACTTTGTATATCACATTGCAGGGCATGGCTATACGCACGCTTCACTGGGGCTGGAAGACGAGCCGGGCGTGTATTACAACTTCAATTACAAAGGCTTCTGCGTCGAAACACTGGAAAAACACCGTCGGCGCGGTGTGGAAAAGAGCATGAGCTGCGAGGTGGAAGTTTCGGACGAAGCATATCAGAGAATGCAGGAGCAGATCGAACAGTTCAAAAAACGACGTGCAGAGCTGAACTACACCCGGATCGGTGTGGCATTCTGCCTGATGCATCTGCCTTTCCGGTGGAAAGGACACTATTTCTGTTCGCAGTTTGTCGCAGAGCTTTTGCAGGTCACAGGTGCAGTCAAGATGAAAAAGCGCGCAGAGCTGTATCTTCCCAACCAGCTGTTTGCAGAATTGACGCAGGTGAGCCGGGGGCTCCGGCTTCAGGAAAACCCGGTCTGATTTAACAAAACTCAAACAGAGCACAAACATTCCGCAAATATGGAAAGGGTACAATCCTCTCGTAAACAGCAGACGCCCCGAAACGAACCGAAAGGAGAACCGCCATGGCGCAGTATAAGATCAAACCCGGCAAACTTGGCAATGCACTTATCAACACTTACTATCAGATCGAAGACAGTGTGGTGGGTACCTACAAGAAGATCGAAAACGCATTTGTTGACCGCTTTCTGGAAAAAGTGGACGACGAACCGGATAAAAACAACAAAAACTGATCGGAGGAAATCATCATGAAAAAGAGCAATTTTGTCGCACTCATCCTTGGCACCATCGGCACCGTATTCTTTGCGCTGGGCATGTGCACCATTGAAGAGTGGGCCATGCGTCAGCAGGGCGTCGTCTGCGGCGTCATCGGCCTGGCAGTGCTGCTGGCCGACCTCATCATCTGGCGGCGCATGGAAGGCAAGGCGCCCATTCACATCACCGGCAAGACCCTTGGCATCACGGCACTGGCTGTGTTCGGCGCACTGCTGCTGGGCGTGGGCATGAGCCTGAGCATGGTGTTCGGCTATCTGGTGCAGGGCATCGTGATCGGTCTGTTTGGCATTGTGGCGCTGCTGTGCCTCATTCTGCTGACCAAGGGGCTGAAGTGAGCATTCATCATTCTCAACCAAAGGACAAACACAGAAGAAACATTCGTCTGGTACACTGACATCGCTGGAGGAGGGAACACTCCCTCTGAACCATAAAACAAAACAGATTTTAACCAAAAGGAGAAAACAACAATGAAAAACACCAATATGAACCTGCCCGCAAACTGCGCCATGAGCTCTGAGGATGAAATGATGACCATCGACGGCGGCTTTGAGCTGAACGCTCCCGTGATCGCTGCCGGTGCGGCTGTCATCGCTGTGGGCGCTATGGGCCTGAACCTGCTGAGCTGGTTCAACGGGAACCGTGAGATCAACTTCATTCAGGATGCCATGACCGCAGGCGCAAACCTCGTTAATGGTTCGCTGGAGTTCGGCCAGAACTTGCTGAACGGCCTGCTGGGAAAGTAAGCTGACCGGAAACAACGGATCATCCAGGGCATCATCAAACGAACCTTTTTTCAGAATCTTCTAAAAAAGCGGCAGGGCCTTTCAGTGCAGGCTCTGCCGCTTTTGGGTGTATTCAGAATTGGAAAAACATGGAGGCAAACTGCCCGGGATGGCTTGTTCAGAAAATGCTCAGGCTTCCAGAACTTTCTTTCCGGTCAGCGGATCGGGAATGCCCAGCAGGGCCAGAATGATGGCCATGCGGATGTACACGCCATTGTGCACCTGATCGAAATAGGCGGCACGGGGGTCGTCGTCCACATCGGTTTTGATCTCATCGATGCGGGGCAACGGATGCAGCACCGGCATGTCCGGCGGGGCCAGCTGAATCATCTTTTCGTCCAGCTGATAGCAGCCTTTCAGCCGCAGATACTCTTCCTCGTTGAAGAAGCGTTCCTGCTGGATGCGGGTCATGTACAGCACATCCAGATTCGGGAGTTCTGCTTCCAGATCGTCCGTTTCCCTGTAGACCTGGTGGGCCGGGTCAAGCGACTCGGTTTTGACATACCGGGGCAGGCGCAGGTCTTCCGGCGAAATGAACACCAGCTTGTTGCCTTCAAACTGGCTCAGGGCAGCGGCCAGGGAGTGGACCGTCCGCCCGAATTTCAGATCGCCGCAGAAGCCTACGGTCAGGTGATCCAGCCGCCCTTTGCGCTGGCGGATGGTCATGAGGTCGATCATGGTCTGGCTGGGGTGTGCGTGCCCGCCGTCACCTGCATTGATGACGGGTACCCGGGCATAGAGGGATGCCCGCAGCGGCGCACCCTCTTTGGGGTGGCGCATGGCGATGACGTCGGCATAGTTGCTCACCACGCGGGCCGTGTCTTCCACCGTCTCGCCCTTGCTGGCGGAAGACAGCTGAGCCCCTGCAAAGCCCAGCGTCTTGCCGCCCAGGCGCAGCATGGCGGATTCAAAGGAAAGGCGGGTGCGGGTGCTGGGCTCGTAGAACAGGGTGGCCAGAATGCGCCCGTCGCACAGGTGCGCATAGGGAGCGGGGTTCGCTTCCATGCGGTCAGCCAGATCCAGCAGGCGCAGCTGCTCTTCCCGCGTGAAGCTGTTCGGCTCAATGAAGTGTCTCACAGCCAGGCTCCTTTCAGCACGAACTTCTCACGCTCGGCACCGGTGGAGACGAACTGGATCTCATGATTCAGCTGCTTTTCGATGAATTCCACATAAGCCTTGGCCTCTTTGGGCAGTTCGTCCCAGCTCTTGCAGCCGGAGATATCTTTATTCCAGCCGGGCAGCATGGTGACCACGGGCTCCACGCGGTCAAGATCGGACAGCGGGTCGAAGCTAGGGACCTCCACGCCGTCCAGCTTGTAGCTGGTGATCACCGGGATCTCCTTCATGCTGCTGAGCACATCCAGCTTGGTCAGTGCGATCTTATCCGCACCCTGGCAGGCCAGACCATAGCGGCTTGCTACGCAGTCAAAGGGGCCCACACGGCGGGGACGGCCGGTGGCAGCGCCGTATTCACCGCCTGCCTTGCGCAGCTGCTCGTTCCAGCTTTCGCCCATGGCATTCTCGGCGGCAAAGGGACCTGCGCCCACGCAGGTGGAATAAGCTTTCAGCACACCCACCACATGGTCGAGCCTGCAGTTGGGGATGCCGGCACCCAGCGGCGCATAGGCCGACAGGGTGTTGGAACTGGAAGTGAAGGGGAAGATGCCGTAGTCGATGTCGCGCATGGCACCCAGCTGAGCTTCCAGCACGATGTTTTTGCCGGCATCGTGGGCCTGCTGCAGGAAAGCGCCTGCATCGCAGATGTACGGAGCGAACTGTCCGGCCTGCATCCTGCACCACTCCAGCAGAGCGTCATAGCTCATGGGCTCCTGATGATAGCAGCCTGCCAATTCCAGATTCTTGGATTCCAGGATCATTTTCAGGCGGTTCTGCACCCGCTCTTCGTCCAGATGTAGCAGGTCGCCCAGACGCAGGGTCTTTTTGCGGTATTTGTCGCTGTAGGCGTAGGCGATGCCGCGCCGGGTGGAACCAAAGGCGGTGCCTTTTTTGGCAAGACGGTCTTCTTCAAGCTCGTCCTGCACTTTGTGCCACGGCATGGAAATGGTGGCCTTGTCGGAGAGTTTCAGGTTCTCAGGGCCCACCTTCACGCCGCGCTGCTCGATGGCGTCCATCTCTTCGGACAGATGATCCAGATCGATGACCATGCCTGCACCCAGCACACAGGTGACGTCCGGGTGCAGGATGCCGGAGGGCAGCAGGTTCAGGATGAACTTGCCCTGCTCGGTGACAACGGTGTGGCCGGCGTTGTTGCCGCCCTGATATCGGGCGACCACATCGGCGTTTTCGGCTAACAGGTCGATGACGCGGCCCTTGCCTTCATCGCCCCAGTTGATTCCAGTAACTGCGGTAAGCATAGTTTCTTATTTACCTTCTTTTTCGCTGTTTACAATGGCCTGGACCTTGGTGGGCAGACCGTAGATGCTGATGAAACCGGTGGCATCGCTCTGCTTGTAGTCGCCGCCGGCAGCAAAGGTGGCGATGTCCTCACGATACAGAGAATACGGAGACCAGACGCCTGCGTTGATCATGTTGCCCTTGTACAGTTCCAGACGCACCTTGCCGGTGACGTTCTCCTGCGTGGAGGTGACGAAGGCACTCAGAGCCTTGCGCAGCGGGCTGAACCACTGGCCGTCATAGACCAGCTCACCAAAGGTGATGGCAAGCTCACGCTTCTTGTGGGCGGTGAGCTTGTCCAGCGTCAGAGTCTCCAGCACCTCATGAGCCTTATACAGGATGGTGCCGCCGGGGGTCTCATAGACACCGCGGCTCTTCATGCCCACCAGACGGTTTTCCACCACGTCGTACAGGCCGATGCCGCTGCGTCCGCCGATCTCATTCAGCTTGGCAATGATGGCGGCGGGCTTCAGCTTTTCACCATTCAGGGCCACGGGCACGCCCTTTTCGAACTCCAGCTCCACGAACTCAGACTTGTCCGGTGCGGTCTTGGGGCTGACGCCCAGCTCCAGGAAGCCCGGCTTGTCATACTGCGGCTCGTTGCCCGGGTCTTCCAGGTCAAGGCCCTCGTGGCTCAGGTGCCACAGGTTCTTATCCTTGGAGTAGTTGGTCTCACGGTTGATCTTCAGCGGGATGTGATGGGCCTCGGCATAGTCGATCTCTTCGTCACGGCTCTGGATGTCCCACTCACGCCACGGGGTGATGATCTTCAGGTCCGGGGCAAAGTGCATGATGGCCAGCTCGAAACGCACCTGATCGTTGCCCTTGCCGGTGCTGCCGTGGCACACGGCGTCAGCGCCCTCAGCGCGTGCAATCTCCACTACGCGCTTTGCCAGAATGGGGCGTGCGAAGCTGGTGCCCAGCAGATAGCCCTCGTAATCGGCCCCGGCCTGCATGGTGGGGATGACGTAATCCTCCACGAACTCATCGGTCAGGTCTTCCACATACAGCTTGGAAGCGCCGCTTGCCTTGGCACGCTTTTCCAGACCTTCCAGCTCACCCTTCTGGCCCACGTTGCCGCACACTGCGATGACCTCGCAGTTGTTGTAATGCTCTTTCAGCCAGGGAATGATGATGGACGTATCCAGACCACCGGAATATGCCAGCACGACCTTTTTGATCTCAGACATGATAACTGCCTCCGTTCAAAACCACTTTCTATACTTTTTGGTTTTCCCTCTTGCAATTTTCGATTGCAGTGCTATTATACGAGCAGACACAGAATGTGTAAAACGTATCCTGCATATGGCTGCGATATGATTTTGACATGAAAGAGGACGGAAAAGCGTATGTATGTGGATTGGGAATACTACAAGATCTTCTATTATGTGGCGAAATATCAGAATTTTACCAAGGCGGCCCGGGTGCTGGGCAACAACCAGCCCAACATCACCCACGCGATGAACCGGCTGGAAAGCCAGCTGAACTGTGTGCTGTTCATCCGTTCCAACCGGGGTGTGACCCTGACGCCGGAGGGTGAAATGCTCTACTCCCGCATCGCATCGGCAGCGGTGCAGATCCAGGATGCGGAGGAAGAGCTGAGCGCCAGTGCCACGCTGGAACACGGTGCCATCAGCATCAGCGCCACCGAGACAGCACTGAACATCTACCTTTCGGAAAAGCTGCGGGCATTCCACAGCGAATACCCCGGCATCCGGCTGCGCATCTCAAACCACTCCACCCCGCAGGCAGTGCAGGCCGTGAAAAACGGCGAGGTGGATTTTGCCATCGTGTCCACGCCGGCAGAGGTGGACCTGGGCCTGAAGAAGGTGGAACTGAAATCCTTTTATGAAGTGCTGGTGGGCGGCAAGACCTTCACGGCCCTTGCCAGCCAGAATCTTTCTTTAAAGGAACTGAAGAACTATCCGCTCATCTCCCTGAGTGAAGCAAGCATGACCCGGAATTTCTACCGGCAGTTCTTTCTGGAGCACGGTGCCGTGCTGAAGCCGGACACCGAAGCGGCCACTACAGATCAGATGCTCACGCTGGTGAAAAGCGAGTTGGGCCTTGCCTTTGTGCCGGAGCCCATGGCGAAAGAGCTGCTGGAGCGGGGCGAGCTGGTGCAGCTGCACCTGCAGGAGATCATCCCCATGCGCTCCATCTGCCTGGTGTATGACCATCACCGCCCGCTGAACACGGCGGCGCGGAAGTTCCAGAAGATGCTCACCCAGCCGGCAGAAAAATAACGGGAATTTTCCGATAGAAATGCTGAGAAAGCCTGTCACACGGCAAGTCCGCCGGAGATGTGACGGGCTTTTTCCATGTCTGAAAAATAAATTTGCAACTAATTTGCATTTTGGTATTGCAATCGGGGAAGATATTGTGTATAATCATCTTCGTTCGAAAATGCAATCAATTTGCAATTTATTAAAATGAAGCGGCGTGCAGTCGTTTTTGGAGCGTATATGGAACTGTTTCTGGATGTTTTGGGCGAATCTCTGGTGGACACCGCCAAGATGCTGCCTTTTCTGTTTCTGGCCTATCTGCTGATCGAATACATCGAGACCCGCCACGGCGAGCGCATCGAAGCGCTGCTGGCAGGCGGCGGACGCTGGGGCGCTGTGCCGGGCGCAGTGCTGGGCTGCGTGCCGCAGTGCGGGTTCTCGGCCATTGCGTCCAACTTCTATTCTTCCCGGGTCATCACACTGGGCACCCTGATGGCGGTGTATCTCGCCACCAGTGATGAAGCGATCCCTCTGCTGGTGTCCATGCCGGCTTACTGGGACAAGCTGGCCTTGCTGATGGTCATCAAGGTGGTGTATGCCATCGTGGTGGGCTTTGTGCTGGACTTCGTCCTGCGCAGCGTGCTGCCCAAAAGCCTGCGGGGCGGCTACACCGGCCACGCCGACGAGGTGGACTGCCATGAAGAGCACAGCGACGAAGAGGGCAAGCCCGCACCCATCTGGAAAGCTGCCCTGCGCCACACGCTGGAGATCTTCGTGTTCATCTTCGCATTCAGTCTGGTGTTCGGCCTGATCGTTGAGGGCGTGGGCGAGGATGTCTTCGCCAGTGTGCTGGGCCGCATGGGCTTCTTCCAGCCGGTAGTGGCCGCGCTGGTGGGCCTGATCCCCAACTGCGCCGCCAGTGTGCTGATGACCCAGCTGTATGTGGAAGGCGCCCTGCGCTTCTCCAGTCTGGTGGCAGGCCTGTGCACCGGCGCAGGCGTGGGCCTGGCGGTGCTGTGGCGCACCAACCCCTCCTGGAAGCAGAACCTGTTCATCACCGGCCTGACCTGGGGTGCAGGCGCATTCCTGGGTGTGGCGATGCAGGTGGTCGTTGCACTGTTTGCGTAAACAAAGATTTTGAGAAAGCTGTCCTGTGAAAACGCAGGGCGGCTTTTTTGTTAGCGGGCTCGCCCTCTCAGTCATTCGCTTTGCTCGTGACAGCTCTCCCAAAGGGAGAGCCTCTGGCGAAGAGGAAAACTTTTTGGTTTTGCCAAAGCCTCTCACTTTGGGAGATGTGGATGCGACCAGCGGGAGCAGACGGAGAGGGTGAGGATGCTGCCCTTTTTCAAAAAACTCCACACAGCTCTTTAAAATATGGTATACTGGAACAAAACTCAGTCCATAGGGGAGAATAGAATGAAATATAAGATTCTGGCAAGCGATTATGACAACACGCTGGTGCCTTTTGGGGAGGGCAGGCCCCGCCCGACGGTGGTCAGGGCTGTGAAAAAGATGCAGGCCGCAGGCGGCAAATTCGTGCTGAGCACGGGCCGGGCCTTTCCCTGCGTCAATCTTCCGGGCCAGCTGGGCGGCATCCGGTTCGACTACGCCATCACCTGCAACGGTGCCTGCGTGATGGACCGGGAAGGCAGAGTGGTGGCGGAACATCCGCTGACCGCCGAAGAAATGTATGCGCTGGTGGACTTCTGCGAGGACTACAACTATCCTCTGCAGTTCAATTTCCGGGATGCCTGCTATGCTTACTGCGAGTATGAGTATCTGCACCGGGGCTTCGTGCAGATGAACAGCGCCGGGCTGGACTGCCTGGACGGCGAAGATCAGGACCGCCACCTCATCGACATGCCCCACGCGGCTTTTGCGGCCATCCCGCCGGAACGGGTGCCGGACTTCAACGCCAAGTACGGCCATCTGGGCCTGCACTGGATGATGGTGGGTGCCAAGAATGCGGACGGCTTTTGCTATTACGACATCGTGCGGGGCGGCATCGACAAGGGCGTGGGCCTGGCAGACCTGTGCGAAAAGATGGGCCTGACGCTGGCCGATGCCGTGGCAGCGGGCGATTCCGCCAACGACCTGGGAATGCTGAAAGCAGCGGGCCTGAGCGTCTGCATGGCCAACGGCACCGAGGAAGCAAAAGCGGCGGCTGACCGCATCATCGGCGATGTGCGCGAAGACGGCATTGCAGACCTTATCGAGGAACTGTGGTTCGACGGCCCCAAGGCGGTGCCCTCCGGCCGTGACCTGGGCTCTGCATGGGGAAACATTGAAAGTTCAGGCAGCGGAAAATGAGCTTTGCACCGGTCTATAACGAACACAGCCGGGCGCTGATCCTGGGTACCTGGCCCAGCCCCAAGAGCCGGGAAATGGCTTTTTATTACGGCCATCCGCAGAACCGGTTCTGGCCCATGCTGGCGGTGCTGACGGGTGAGCCGGTGCCCGCCCGGGAAGACGTGGAAGCAAAAAAACAGATCATCCTGCGCCACGGGCTGGCTTTGTGGGACACGCTGGAAAGCTGTACCATCACCGGGGCATCGGACGCATCCATCAAGGATGTGGTGCCCAACGATATTGCAGCCCTTTTGCAGAAGGCACCCATCGAAGCAGTGTTCTGCAACGGAGCCACGGCATACCGTATCTATACAAAGTATTTGCAGCCGGTGTCCGGCATCGAAGCGGTGAAGCTGCCCAGCACCAGCCCCGCCAACGCCGCCTGCCGCCCGGAAAAACTGCGGGCGGTGTGGGGCGAAGCACTGGCTCCATGGATTTTATGAAACCATGGCCGGGTTGTAAATTATCCGTGAAGTCCTTGCGTTTTCCGCAAAGGGCGGTATTATGGATATGATAAGGGGGATGCCCCCGGAGAAGGAGACAAAACCATGAGCAAGATCATCCGCACCCAAAAGCCCAGTGTCCTGCCGTTTTACGCAATGGCGCTGGTGTTTGTGGTGCTGTGTGCAGTGCTGCCGGTGTACAAACTGTGGGCCCTGCTGGTGGCGTTGGGCGGTGCTTTCGTGGCCTTTGGCGCGGCGCAGAAGGTGTGCCCGCCCCGGGTGGTGGAGCACGAAGTGCCCTTCCACACTGGCGTGGGGGATGTGGACGCAATGCTGACCGACATCCAGAAGCAGCTGGATACCCTGCACGCCCTCAATGAGCAGCTGCCTGACCCGCAGCTTTCTGCCGCCCTGACCCGCATGGAAAAGGCGGGCCGTTCCATCGTGGAAGCGGTGGAAGCCAACCCCGAAAAGGCGAAGCAGGTGCGCCGGTTCGCAAACTATTATCTGCCGGACGCTGTGAATGTTTTGCAGCAGTATGCCAAGCTGGCAAAGCAGGGTGTGCGGGGCGAAAACGCCGCGTCCATTCGCGCCGAGGTGGAACACAACGCGTCCTCCATTGCCACAGCGTTTGAAAACCAGCTGGATGCCCTGTATGCTGCCGAGAGCATGGATCTGTCTGCGGACATCACCGTCCTGCAGAACATGCTCAAAGGGCAGGGATTGAGCTGACAAATAAGAAAGGCTTCCTCCTCGGGGGAAGCTGGCGCCGTCAGGCGACTGATGAGGGGAAGCGATGTGAGATGGCGCTTGTCCAAATCAATGAAGGATATGTAATTGCAACTTGGAAAGGAAGGAATCTCTTATGGCTGACAACAATTTCAACTTTGACCTCGATGCCCCCGCAGTGCCCACCCTGACCCTCGACCCGGCTCCGGCTGCGGAGGAAAAGGCTGCGCCCGTCCAGAAGGAAGCCCCGGCCCCGGAACAGCCGCAGGTGCGCCTGAGCCCGGAAGAACAGGCCATGGTGGATCAGTTTGCTGAGAAAATCGACATCACCAACAGCCAGCAGGTGCTGCAGTATGGTTCTGCCTGCCAGAAAAAGATCGGCGACTTCTCCGAAGCAGCCCTCTCCAAGGTGTCCACCAAGGACTTGGGCGAAGTGGGCGACATGATCACCAGCCTGATCGGCGAGCTGAAGAGCTTTGACGCCGGTGAGGAAGAGAAAAAGGGCATTCTCGGCTTCTTCAAGAAGAAAGGCGACCAGCTGGACGCCATGAAGATGAAGTACAACAAGGCCGAGACCAATGTGGAAAAGATCCAGTCCATGCTGGAAGGCCATCAGGTGCAGCTGCTCAAGGATATCGCCATGCTGGATAAGATGTATGACCTGAACATGGCATACTTCAAGGAGCTGAGCATGTACATCCTGGCCGGCAAAAAGAAGCTGGCCGATGTACGCGCCAACGAGCTGCAGCAGGCCATGGATAAGGCCAAGGCTTCCGGCCTGCCGGAGGACGCACAGGCTGCCCGTGATCTGGCCGACCAGTGCGAGCGTTTTGAGAAGAAGCTCTATGATCTGGAGCTGACCCGCAACATCAGCCTGCAGATGGGCCCCCAGATCCGCCTGCTGCAGAACAACGACACCATGATGGCAGAGAAGATCCAGTCCACCATCGTCAACACCATTCCGCTGTGGAAGAACCAGATGGTGCTGGCCCTGGGTCTGGCCCACAGCCAGCAGGCCATGCAGGCAGAGCGTGCCGTCACCGACATGACCAACGATCTACTCAAGAAGAACGCCGAGGCTCTGAAGATGGGCACCATCGAGACCGCCAAGGAGTCTCAGCGCGGCGTGGTGGACATCGAGACCCTGCAGCAGACCAACAAGAGCCTGATCGAGACGCTGGACGAACTGAACAAGATCCAGAACGAGGGCCGCGCAAAGCGTGCCGCCGCCGAGCAGGAACTGAACCGCATCGAAGACGAACTGAAAGCAAAAATGATGGAGATCCGGAGCTGAAATGGCGAACGCAGATTTTTCTCAGAAACAGAATCAGGCAGGCCCCGGCGGCTTTGACGCCGGGAGCTACCGGGAGCAGAAGCAGCCTGAGCAGACGGTGCATCTGACCCCGCTGCAGCAGAAGCTGGCAGGGCTGGAAGCAAAGCTGCCCGGCGCTTTGAGCACCCGGGCGGCGGCGCTGGCCTTGAGCGTGGTGGTCATGCTGGCGGCATTCTTCGGCTTTGGCAGCGCAAAGCTGCGGGCAAAGTATAACGAAGCGCGCCAGTGGTTCACGGTGGGCGTTGCTGCCGACAACGGCTACAACCTCAATGAAGAGCTGACCACCCGCATGAACACGGCGGCGAATGTCATCACCACCGCCAGCAACACGCTGGGGGCTGACAGCGCCGAGGTGCAGGACGCACAGACGGCGCTGGACGATTTCACAGCCTGTCTGGAAGCTGTCCAGAACGGTGGAAAGAGCCAGGCGTTAACTTCGCTGCCCTACTATCAGGGCAGCACGATGCATGCGCTGTATCAGGCCAACGAAGCGCTGGGCTCGATGATCGACCAGCTCTATGCAAAACTGCAGGAGCAGGCCGAAAACCCCATGAAGATGGGTGCAGTGCAGGGCCAGTACGGCCAGTTCAACAGCGCCAACACCATTATTGGCACGCTGCAGTACAACGCGGCAGTCTATGACTACCAGAAAGAGACCGGCGGTTTCCCGGCCAGTGTGCTGGGCGTGATCGCCGGTGTAAAGGAGGTTGAACCCTTCGCATGAAAAACGTGATGAAACGCATCGGCACGCTGGTGCTGGTGTTCGTGGTGAGCCTGGCGGTGCTGAGCCCGGCGGCGCTGGCCGCATCGGCCAGTCTGCCTGATTTGCCCAAAGATCAGTGCGTGGTGGACGACGCAAACGTGCTGAACAGCGAGGCAAAGCAGACGATCACCGACCTGAATGCCAAGCTGGAAGCAAACTGCAATGGTGCGCAGATTGGTGTGCTGACCGTGCAGTACACCGGCAATCTCTCCACCGAGGATTACGCGACAGAAGCTTTCAACACCTGGGGCATCGGTTCCGCGTCGGAGAACAACGGCGTGCTGATCCTGCTGGTGATAGAGTCGCCGCTGTATGATGACGGCGACTATTACGTCACCTATGGCGATGGCTTCCGCAACACCACGCTGGAAAGCCAGGCCAGCGCCATTGCGCAGACCATGGAGGACGATTTTGCGTTCCGAAACTACAGCAATGCAGTGATCACCTGCGCCAACAATGTGGCAAACACCATTGCAGACGTCTACGGTGTGAGCCTGAACGGCAGCAGCTATGTCGATGACGGCTATGCGGACGACGAGCCCATGACTTTTACGGATGTGATCCTTGGCATTGTGACCCTGATCGTGGCCTTTGTGCTGATCCTGTGGATCGTGATGCTGATCTTCCGCTTCTTCATTGCACCCATCGGCCATGCAGCAGGCTGGAGCTGGGGCCCCTTTGCCTGGGGATATATGGCTGGCTCGGCCCGGCGGCGCCGTCCCGGCCCGCCGCCCCCTCCGGGCCCCGGATACGGCCCGGGGTACGGGCCGGGGCCCGGCCCCCGCAATAACCGGCCCCGCCCGCCCCAGAACAACAACCGGCGTCCGCCCCGTCCTCCCACGGGAGGCGGTTTTGGCGGCGTGAGCGGCGGTTCGTTCGGCGGGGGCAGCTTTGGTGGTTCCCGCGGCGGCGGAAGCTTTGGCGGCGGCCACTCGGGCGGCTTCGGCAGCATGGGCGGCGGCAGCAGCCATGGCGGCGGCGGTGGACGCGGCCGTTAAAACCCTTTGAAACAAAAGAGAACTGCTGTGGGCAGATGCCTGCAGCAGTTCTCTTTTTGTATTTCAGGCGTGAAGGAAATTCATTTGACAAAACAACTTTGTTAACCTATACTGAGAACCATGCATTACCTGTCAAAAAAGAGCCCCAACAGCTCAGGAATCATACATGGATAGAGGGAGAAAATAACATGCTGACTCTGGATAAGATCTACCACGCCGCCTTTGTGCTCAAGGACGTTGCCCGCAAGACGGACCTCATCGAGGCCCCCAAGCTTTCCAAGGACTGCCAGCTCTACCTGAAGACCGAAAACCTACAGGCCACCGGCAGCTTTAAGGTGCGCGGCGCTTACTATAAGATCAGCCAGCTTTCCGAGGAAGAGAGCGCCAAGGGCGTCATTGCATGCTCTGCCGGCAACCACGCACAGGGCGTGGCTCTGGCCGCGACCCGCCGCGGCATCAAGAGCATCGTCTGCATGCCGGATGGTGCCCCCATCATGAAGGTGGAAAACACCAAGAATCTGGGCGCAGAAGTCTGCCTTGTGCCCGGCACCTACGACGATGCCCACGACAAGGCTGTGGAGCTGCAGGAAGAGACCGGCATGACCTTCATTCACCCCTATGACGATGAGCTGGTCATTGCGGGTCAGGGCACCATCGGTCTGGAAATTCTGGATCAGCTGCCGGACGTAGACGCGGTCATCGTACCTGTGGGCGGAGGCGGCCTGATCTCCGGCGTGGCATTCGCCATCAAGAGCCTGCGCCCGGAAGTCAAGGTCTACGGTGTGCAGGCCGAGGGCGCACCCAGCATGTACCGCAGCCTGCATGAGCATAAGTATCAGACCCTGAAAGCTGTTTCCACTTTTGCGGACGGCATTCAGGTCAAGACCCCCGGTGAGCTGACCTACCAGATCTGCGAGCAGTATGTGGATGATATCGTCACGGTCAGCGAAGACGAGACCGCTGCTGCCATCCTTTCCCTGATGGAGAACCAGAAGCTGGTGGCTGAGGGAGCCGGTGCGGTGCCCGTGGCGGCTGCGCTGTTCCACAAGCTGCCCATTGAGGGCAAAAAGGTGGTGTGCGTCGTCTCCGGCGGCAACATCGATGTGAACATCCTCAGCCGCGTCATCACCCGTGGCCTGGTCATGAGCGGACGCAAGGCCAACATGACCATTGCACTGGAAGACAAGCCCGGCCAGCTGAAAAAGGTGGCAGAGATCGTCTCCCGCTGCGGCAGCAACGTGGTGTCGGTGCAACACGACGGCTCCGACCCCAACATGCCCATTTCCAGCTGCTTCCTGAAGCTGACCCTTGAGACCCGCGATGCTGCTCAGATCGAGCAGATCCGTAGCGAACTGGCAAAAGAGGGTTTCCAGCTGGTGAGCGAAAGAGTATAATAGAAGAAAAATAAAGGAGTGTACTTCTATGAAAGTTGTTTCTACTGCCAACGCACCCGCAGCCATCGGCCCTTACAGCCAGGCACTGGATCTGGGCAATATGGTCTTCGTTTCCGGTCAGATCCCGGTAGATCCTGCCACCGGCAAAATGGCTGACACTGTTGAGGAGCAGGCCGCTCAGAGCCTTGCAAACCTCAAGGCTATTCTGGCCGAAGCAGGCCTGACCATGGCAAATGTGGTCAAGACCGTGATCTTCCTGGCCGACATCAATGACTTTGTAGCGGTGAACGCTGTGTATGCCAAGGCTTTCACGGAGCCGTTCCCCGCCCGCAGCTGCGTGCAGGTGGCTGCGATCCCCAAGGGCGCAAAGCTCGAGATCGAGTGCATCGCTGTGCGGGAGTAATACACTTGAGGACGGATGCTGAACGCAGCTTCCCCTCATCAGTCTTGCCGCTTCGCGTCAAGCCAGCTTCCCCCGAGGGGGAAGCCTATAACAAAAGAGGCTGTGCCATTGGCACAGCCTCTTTTGTGTTTATAAGGTGTATGAGGAAGAAAGGGGATGACAGATCACGGACGCAGACCCATGCCGCCCTCCAGGGTGAGGGTCTCACCGGACAGGTACTTGAAGTCCGGCATGGCCAGCTGAACGCACACCCGGCCAATCTCAGTCTCGGGGTTGGCGTAGTGGCCCATGGGCGGCATTTTGACGTTGGCTTTGAATGCGTCGGGGTATGCCTGCTGGAACTGCTCCAGCTTGGCCGTCCAGGCCAGCGGGCAGACGACATTGACATTGATGCCGTCCTTGCCCCACTCGGTGGCGGCCACACGGGACAGGCCGCGGATGCCCTCCTTAGCGGCAGCGTAGGCGCACTGGCCGTAGTTGCCGAACAGACCGGCACCGGAGGCAAAGTTGATGACGCTGCCCTTGGACTCGGCCAGATAGGGATAGCAGGCTTTCATATAATAGAATGCAGCATACAGGCCGGAATAGAGGGCCAGATCAAACTGCTCAGTGGTGTGCTCGGCCAGCGGCACGCCGGAAGCGGATGCCTGCGCGTTGTTCACCAGCACCTGAATGCCGCCGAAGGTATCCACAGCCTGCTTGACAACATTCTGCACGGTGGCTTCGTTGTCACCGCTCGCGTTCACGTCTGCCTGCACCGGGAGCACGCGGATGCCGTACTTGGCTTCCAGCTCTGTTTTTGCTTCTTCCAGTTTCTTCACGTTGCGGCCCGTGATGACCAGATTTGCACCCTCTTTGGCGAAGGCGGTGGCGATGCCGTAGCCGATGGAACCGCAGCTGCCGTCGCTGAGAACTGCACGGCCTGCACCGGTAATAATGGCGGTCTTACCCGTTAAAAAGCCCATAGTTGTCCTCCAGAAGATGGCCGATTGATATATCAATCGGCTGTATTTTGGCCATATTATAGTCCAAGTTTCTGCGGATTTCAAGGATTTTAGCCGATAAATAAAAAATAGACAAAGAAGGCCGCGAAAATGAAAAAATTCACGATTACGCGGCGTTTTGTGAAAGATTTGACGGCAATTTTGCTGTTAAAATAACGACAAACTAATTGGTGGCTTGCAGGTTGACCAGTGTGTCGGTAGTTCCTCTTCGGACACGAAAACGGGTTGCGGCACCCAGCATCTACTTCGCTGTCGCTCGTATCTTGCTGGCCGCAGCCCCAACAACAGCTCCCTGCTTCCGCCTCTGGCGGCGGTCGCTGACGTTGCAGACCATTCCATCGCCCGCCCTATTGCCTTCGGCAACAGGGTCCCATCCCAGCGGACGGTCCTCAGAGAAACTCCCGGCCCGCTGGCCCGGATAGGTTGGATGATGCGGTTTCCCGTTACGGCCCCATCCCGTGAAAAGGCAACACCGGAACGACCGCAGCCGTTCCGGTGTTGCAATCTTAAAAATAATAATTCCGCTAAAAATAGCCAAAGCGCACGCGGCGGCTATTCTAAATGGTTTACTTCTGTACCCCGGCCTCACACTGTTCAATAAACTGCTTTGCCACACGGGGGCTGCGCCCGCCTGCACGGATGGCAAAAGCTTCGGCCTTGACCATCAGCTGATCCATGGGCATGTTGATGTTGTGCTGCTTTGCCAGCTCGGTGAGGATGGTCTCGAACCGGGCTTTTTCGGGCCGCTGGAAGGTGACCGTCAGGCCAAAGCGGGCCGAAAGGCTCATGAGTTCCTGACGGGTGTCGGCTTCATGGATGTCGTCGCCGGTGCGGTCGGTCAGCGTCTCCTTAATAAGGTGGCGGCGGTTGGAGGTGGCATACACCGCGATGTTCTTGGCCCGGCCGCCCACGCTGCCTTCCAGGATGGCTTTCAGGGCGGCAAAATTGTCATCGTTGGCGGTGAAGCTCAGGTCGTCGATGAAGAGGATGAACTTCAGCGGGTTTGCGGCCAGCTTGTCCATCAGGTCGGGGATCTGGTAGAGCTGGTTCTTTTTCACTTCCACCAGACGCAGGCCCTCGGACGCGAACTCGTTGGCGATGGCCTTCACCGAACTGGACTTGCCGGTGCCGGCATCGCCGTAAAGCAGAACATTGTTGGCAGGCATCCCGGCCAGCAGGGCTTTGGTGTTGGCGATGACCTTCTCCCGCTCCTTCTCATAGCCGGGAAGCTCGGAGAGTCGCTGGGGGTCAGGGTACTTCACCGGCACCAGATGGCCGTTTTCCACCGTGAACACATGGTGCTTGGCGAACATGCCGTAGCCCTTTTTGCCCACTTCGCTCATGCGCTTGGCATAGGCAGCGGGCAGATCGAGCTCAGCGGTTTCCCACCGGGGCAAGAAGCTGAAATCCGGGTTCTGGGCGATCAGCCCGCCGGCGGTCAACAGGGCGTCCAGTGTCAGGCTGCACAGCTGCTGCAGAAAAGCCAGCTCGTTGTCCAGCGCATCTTTCAGCACCGGGCTGAGGGTGCCTGCCGCGGCCTGACGCACGCAGACCGTTTCGGCTTCCAGCACAGCGGCGCTGAGATAGCTGCCCCAGCTTGTGGTGTGCTCAAATAGTGCGGCTTCAAACTGTGCGGCTGCATCACACACGGCGCTGCAGCCGGGTGTACCGGATACCATGCGGTCGGTCAAATCCGCAAATTTTGCAATGACGGGGTCATCCAGCAGGCTGCGGAAGACGACAAGCCCGTGGAGCCGGGCGTTCCATTCTCTCAAGTTCATATTCCTGTCCTCTATTATTCTTGGATAAAATAAAAACGCGCAGGCGCGCATATAAGAAGTATACAGCGCTTTTGGGTGCGGCGCAAGAGGTGTTCAAATCCCTTCATGTTTGGAATGCTTCAGGATACAAATCGTCGATTGACAAAAGCCCGATTTATAGTATAATTTACATCAACAAATGCGCGGATGGGAAAAAGTACCATCCAAAGCCCACTGTTCAGAGAACTGCCGGTTGGTGCAAGGCAGAGAGAGCTTTGGAGGGGAAGTCGTCCCGGAGCAGCCTGTTGAACGGGTATTGAAAAATGCCCCTGTAAGCAGCGCCGGTTGCAGCCGTTACAGTGCGGGACTTTGCTGGAAGTCCGTGAGTGGGCGTGCAAGGCACGTCAACGAGAGTGGTACCGCAGAGAGCTTGATGATCACAAGGTCTTTGTCTCTTGATTTGGCAGGGGACAAAGGCCTTTTTTATTACCTGCTCCTCTGCGAAAAAGTGTGTCATGATAGAAGGATTAGGAAAACAGGAGTAACGCACCATGCAGTTGAATGGTTCCCAGATTTTTGTTGAGGTCCTCTGCGAGCAGGGCGTGGATACCATCTTTGGTTATCCCGGCGGCGCAGTGCTGAACCTCTACGATGAACTGTATAAGAATTCTGACCGCATCACCCATGTGCTCACCGCCCACGAGCAGGGCGCAGCCCATGCGGCAGATGGTTATGCCCGCGCCACCGGCCGCACCGGCGTGGTGCTGGCCACCAGCGGTCCGGGTGCCACCAATCTGGTCACCGGCATTGCCACGGCTTATATGGACTCGGTGCCCATGGTCGCCTTCACCGGCAACGTGACCACCGGCGGCCTCGGCAAGGACAGCTTCCAGGAAGCTTACATCGAGGGCATCACGATGCCCATCACCAAACACAACTTCACGGTGCGCCGGGTGGAAGATCTGGCCGACACCATGCGTGCGGCATTCCGCATTGCACAGAGCGGCCGCAAGGGCCCGGTGCTGGTGGATATCCCCAAGGATGTGACCGCAGCGGTCTGTGAGTTCACCTCCAAAAAGCCGGAGCCCATCCGCACCGTGACCACCTTCAACGCAGAGCAGGTCAAGTGGGCGGCAGAGATCATCAATGCAGCGCAGCGCCCGCTGGTCTACTTCGGCGGCGGCGTGCGCAGCGCAGCTTCCTGCCAGCCCCTGCGTGACCTGCTGCACAAGGCGGAGATCCCCGCCACCTACACCCTGATGGCAGCGGGCGTTGTGCCTTACGGTGACCCGATGAACATCGGAATGCTGGGTATGCACGGCTGCTACACCTCCAACCGGGCTGTGGCTGACTGCGATGTGCTGATCGCCGTGGGTACCCGCTTCTCGGATCGTGTGGCACTGAACCCCAAGACGTTTGCCAAGAACGCCACCATCATCCAGATCGACATCGATGCCAGTGAGCTGGGCAAGAACGTGGAGGTCGATCTCTCCATCGTGGGCGACGCAGCCTATGTGCTGAACGCCATGCTGCCCCAGATCGAGGAAAAGAAGCATTCTGACTGGATGAAGATGATCCATGAGTGGCAGGCCCAGGATTACCACCCTGTGTCTGACTCCACCCGCCTGATGCCCCATCAGGTCATTGGCGAGGTGTGCAGCCAGTGCGGCCCCGAGGCCGTGTATGTCACGGACGTGGGCCAGCACCAGATGTGGGCGGCACAGTATCTGCGCCACACCAAGAGCCGCGGCTTCATCACCAGCGGCGGTCTGGGCACTATGGGATTCGGCTACGGCGCGGCCATCGGCGCACAGATGGCTCTGGGCCGTGATCAGCGGGTGGTCATGTTCACCGGTGACGGCTCTTTCCACATGAACCTCAACGAAGCATGCACCGCCGTCAGCTATGAGCTGCCCATCATCACCGTTATCTTCAACAACTCGGTGCTGGGCATGGTCCGCCAGTGGCAGACTACGTTTTATGAGAAACGCTACAGCCAGACCGACCCCCACCGCAAGACTGATTTCGTCAAGCTGGCTGAGGGCTTTGGCCTGAAAGGCTATCGCTGCAAGAACCTGCCGGAGTTCCAGGCCGCTTTTGCAGATGCCCTCAAGCAGAAGGGCCCCACATGGATCGAGTGCATCATCGACAAGGATGAAAAGGTGCTGCCCATGATCCCCGGCGGCGGCGACATCAACGATATCATTATGGAATAAGGAGGACGCAGCAAAATGGAAACCAATAAGCGCAGGGTCATCAGCCTGCTGGTGGACAACCAGAGCGGCGTTCTGGCCCGTGTGTCCAACCTGTTCTGCCGCCGCGGCTTCAACATCGACAGCCTGACCGTTTCGGCCACCAATGACCCGGCGGTCAGCCGCATCACCGTGACCATCACCAGCGATGAAAAGGCCCTGAACCAGCTGATCCTGCAGACTGAGCGTCTGGAGGTCACCCGTCAGGTGTTTGTGCTGGACGGCGACAAATCGCTGGAGCGTGAGCTGTTGCTGCTGAAGGTGGCCTCCGATGTGCACAACCGCAGTGAGCTGAAGGAGATCGCCAGCATCTACAAGGCAAAGATCATCGACCTTTCGCCGGACAGCATGGTGTTCGAGCTCATCGGCAAGCCGGATAAGATCGATGCCTTCCTGCGGATGTTTGAGGACTACAAGATCCTTGAGCAGTGCCGCACCGGCGTCACCGCACTGGAGCGCGGCGGAATGCACCGGCATATGCAGAAGCCGCCTCAGGAGGTGCGCAGTGCACAGCTCCCTCTGCCGGGAACTCATTGCCCGGAGAGAAAGTAAAGGCTTCCCCCTTGGGGGAAGCTGTCAGGACGCAAAGCGTCATGACTGATGAGGGGCAGTTATCTTCGGAAGCCGCTCTAATAGAACGGAATCTGGCCGCTGCTTCCCCTCATCCGGCGCTGACGCGCCACCTTCCCCCGAGGGGGAAGGCTGATACGCTTTTCCGCTCTTCGGAGCGAAAAATAAATACGTTTATAATTAGCCACCGAACAGAAAAATGTAAAAGGAGAACAACTACCATGGCTATCAAGAAATACTACGATTCCGACTGCAACCTCGGCGTGCTGGACGGC
>CAVKKE010000036.1:0-20117 GCA_963656875.1 Barnesiella intestinihominis
CTGGAAACGGCGCGTGAAAATAGGTAGTCGCCGACTTAATCAGAAGTCCTGAGATGAAAGTCTCAGGGCTTTTTCTTTTGCCGGAAAGCTCTGAGGGGGCTCTCAGGGCTTTTTTGTTTTGTATATGGATTGCCGGATTCCCAGATATTGAGTATAATGGAGAAAAACATTAGAAATGGGAGCGGCAAGCCATGACAGATACGGAACAGAAAAAAGCAGCAGAAGCCTTCCTGAAAAATTGGGGGGGGGTACGAATGTAAGGGGTAACGAGAAGCAGGATACTCAACAATTCTGGACCTCGCTGCTGCAGCGTGTTTACGGGGTTGATGACCCGGAAAATAAACTGCAGTTTGAAAAACCGGTTCTCGTGGATAACATGCAAACGGGCAGAAGTACGACGAAATTTATCGACGTCTATCTGCCGGATACGCGAGTACTGATTGAACAGAAGGGCGCTGAGATCGATTTAAGTAAAGGAGAAAAGCAATCGGACGGATCGCTGCTGACACCGTATCAGCAGGCGCGTCGGTATGGTGGATATCTAAGCGCCGGGGAACAGCCACGCTGGATCGTGGTCTGCAACTTTAAAGAGTTTCAGATCCACGATATGACTGCCCCGAACGGGGAGCCGGAAATCCTTCTTTTGAAGGATCTTGCCAAAGAGGTTCACCGCCTGAATTTTTTAGTTCAGGAACGGGATGAGCACATCCAGAAGGAACTGGAAGTCTCCATTGCCGCGGGCGAGATCGTGGGCCTGCTGTATGATGCATTTGCGAAGCAGTATGCAGAGCCGGACGCAGAGCATACCTTGAAAAGCCTGAACAAACTTTGTGTGCGGTTGGTGTTCTGTCTGTACGCAGAGGATGCGGGAATCTTTGGCTCGCATGCGATGTTCCATGATTATCTGGCAGCGTACCCTACGCAGGGAATGCGGAAAGCCCTGGTCGATCTTTTCAAAGTGCTGGATACGCCAGAGGAGAAACGGGACCGCTACCTGAAAGATGACAGCCCGGCGCTTGCGGCGTTCCCGTATGTGAACGGCGGTCTGTTTGCGGATGAAGATGTAGAAGTTCCGCCGTTTACGGATGAGATACGGGAATTACTGCTGGTGAAAGCCAGTGAAAATTTTGACTGGTCTGTAATCAGCCCGACCATTTTTGGCGCGGTGTTTGAAAGCACCCTGAACCCGGAAACACGCCGCAAGGGTGGAATGCATTATACCAGCATCGAAAATATCCATAAAGTGATAGACCCACTGTTTTTGGATGAACTGAAAGGTGAATTTTCAGAGATCACGAAGCTTTCGACAGCGACAGTAAAACAGAACCGATTGGAGAAATTTCAAAATAAACTTGCGGGGTTGACCTTTCTGGACCCGGCGTGTGGCTCGGGAAATTTCCTGACAGAGACATATCTCAGCCTGCGGCGTTTGGAAAACCAGACCATTGCGGAGATGATAGCTGCATCCAAAGTGAAAAAGGAGAAAAGTCAGGTTGAAGGTCAGATATTGATGGGCGGGGCACGCTCCATTGATGTGAAGGTTTCAATCGGCCAATTTTATGGCATTGAAATCAATGATTTTGCGGTCACGGTTGCCAAGACTGCGCTGTGGATTGCAGAAAGCCAGATGCTGAAAGAGACGGAAGCAATCGTTTTGATGCATCTGGATTTTCTGCCGCTGAAAACAAATGCATCGATTCATGAAGCCAACGCGCTGCGAGTGGACTGGGAGACCATTGTGCCGAAAAAACGGCTGTCCTATATTATGGGCAACCCGCCGTTTATCGGATATTCACTACAGAGCAAAGAACAGAAAGCGGATATCCTTTCTATTTATGTGGATGAAACCGGAAAGCCATATAAAGCATCCGGAAAAATTGATTATGTTTCCGGGTGGTATTTCAAAGCGGCCCGGCTTATGCACGGCACAAGCATAAAGACAGCGTTTGTATCAACCAATTCCATTACACAGGGAGAACAGGTTGCAGGAGTGTGGAAACCACTTTGTGAACGCTTTGGAGTCCACATTGATTTTGCGTATCGGACATTCCGATGGGATAGCGAAGCGAATATAAAGGCACATGTACATTGTGTGATTATTGGATTCAGCACGACGAGCACCCAAAATCCACAAATTTATATAAGCAACAGAACTGAAATCGTTTCACACATAAATTTTTATTTGATGGATGCACCGGATGTGTTTGTCGAGAATAGAAAAAAACGATTTGTAATGTTCCCGTAGTGATGACAGGAAATCGGCCTGCAGATGGAGGACATCTTATTATTGAAGCAGGAGAATATGATGAATTTATACAGAATGAGCCAGAAGCGATAAAATATATAAAAAGGCTTACAGGTTCAGATGAGTTTATAAATCGAAAAAGAAGATATTGCTTGTGGTTAGTTGATGCTACGCCGAATGAAATCAGAAGAATGCCTTATGTACTCAAACGAGTAGAAAAGTGCAAAGAGGCGCGATTAAATTCTCCGGATGCAGGAAGGAAAAAACTTGCAGAAACTCCAACGAGGTTTCGAGAGATAAATTGCTATGGGAGATATATTATTATTCCAGCAGTTTCCTCAGAAAAAAGAAGATACATTCCAATGGGGATACTTGGAGCGGAAACAATACCCACGAATTTATGCTTGATTATTCCTGATGCTGAGCTATATCATTTTGGAGTGCTGACATCAAATGTTCATATGTCATGGGTGAGAGTCGTTTGTGGACGCCTAAAAAGCGACTACCGCTATTCCAAAGATATCGTCTACAACAACTTCCCCTGGCCGAACCCTACTGACGCTCAAAAAGCCAGAATCGAACAGACCGCGCAGGCGATTCTTGATGCCCGCGCACTCTACCCGGACAGCAGTCTGGCCGATTTGTACGATGAGGTGACCATGCCGCCGGAGCTGCGCAGGGCGCATCAGGAAAATGACCGCGCCGTGATGGATGCCTACGGCTTTACAAAAGGCACAGAAGCACGCACCAGTGAGAGCGCTTGTGTTGCCGAGCTGATGAAACTTTATCAGAAATTGACCGAACAAAAGAAATAAAAAAGCGGCTCCGCCACATTGAGCATTCAACGTGGCGGAGCCGCTTAGTTTATCTCACAAATACGATACTGTCTCGGACAGCGGCTTCCGGGAGAAGTGATTGGGCAGCGGCTTTGCACCCTCTGCGGCGAAGCCGAGATCCAGAATCATCAGAATCTCTTCGTTTTCCGGCAGGTCAAGCTCCTTGGCCAGCTTTTCGGGGTCAAAGAAGTTGATCCAGCAGCTGTCCACGCCTGCGTTTGCGGCGGCCAGCATCATATGCGTTGCCACGATGGTGGCATCCTCCACGCTGGAATCCCGCTTCTCGCCGGGATAGGTGAACACGTTTTTCCGGTCGAATGCAACGACGATGCAGGTGGGTGCACCATAGCGGCAGGGCGTGACTTTGTCGATCTTGGCAAGGCCCTCTTCGGACTGGATCACATAAATGCGTTGTTCCTGAAAGTTCTTTGCAGTCGGAGCGGCCCGGCCCGCTTCCAGAATGGCGTTGAGCTGTGCGGCGTCTACCTTGCGGGAGCCGAAATTTTTGCAGGAATAGCGGTTTTCAACGACCTGAGTAAATTCCATGATGATACCTTCCCTTCATTTTTTGTTTCCGCGATGGATCGGTTTCATTTTATCACGGGCGGAAAGACTGCGCAACGCTTTCAGGCAAAAATCATCGGACGGGCAGCAGGCTTATTCTGTATGCCACTGGAACAGCCTCAGATCTACATGAAGTTCGTCCTTCAAAGTGACTCCTTCGGTGCGCAGGAGCAGTGCCTGTTCGGGCCAGCCTAGTGCCAGCCGCCCTGCGTGGTTGACGACTCTGTGGCAGGGAAATTCCCCATAATATTCCGCGTGTGACAGAACCCGTGCCACAAGACGGGAATTTTTGGGGCGGCCGATCAGCTGTGCAATCTGCCCATAGGTTGCAACATGCCCTTCTGGGATCTCTTCCACAACGGAGAGAACCTGATAGGCGAAGTCATCGTCCAACTTTGTGTGACGGACATTCATCGGCCATACCTCCCGGGCAGAAAGCTTTGCAAAGGCGTCGCTCAATCCTGACGTTCCAGCTCCAGCAGATATTGCTTCATCTCCACCCCGTAGGCATAGCCGGTGAGGCTGCCGGTGCTGCCCACAACCCGGTGGCAGGGCTGGATGATGGCGATGGGGTTGCAGTGGCAGGCTCCGCCCACAGCCCGGGACGCTTTTGGCTTCCCGATAGCGGCGGCAAGCTGTCCGTAGGTGCGGGTCTCGCCATAGGGAATTTTGTTCATTTCGGCCCAGACAGCTTTCTGGAAGGACGTGCCCTTCGGAGCCAGCGGCAGATCGAATTCTTTCCGTGCCCCGGCGAAGTATTCGTTCAGCTGTTCTTCGGCCTCCTGCAGAAGGGGTGTCTCGCACACCTTGCGGGGCAGGGGCTCCAGTTCCGGCACACCATCCGGGCAGAGAGCCAGCCCGCAAATGGCGTCGTCCTCTTCTTCCAGGCGGAAGGTGCCGAGGATGCTGTTCACATACCAGACGTTCAAAAGTTACCGCTTCCTTTCCTGCAAGTTTGTGTTATACTAAAATTGATTTTAGCACAAAAACGCTTGCAGTGAAAGGGGCGGTTTTCTTTATGGTACAGGCGTTGGAAGATATCATCGCAAAAAGCAGCAATATTGTTTTTTTCGGCGGGGCAGGCGTCTCCACCGAGAGCGGCATCCCGGACTTCCGCAGCGTGGACGGGCTTTATCATCAGAAATATGCCTACCCGCCGGAGACCATCCTCAGCCACACTTTCTGGGATGAGAACCCGGAAGAATTCTACCGGTTTTACCGCGATAAGCTCATCGTGAAAGGTGCAAAGCCCAATGCGGCGCACCTGCGTCTGGCGAAGCTGGAGCGGGAAGGCAAACTGAAAGCCGTTGTCACTCAGAACATTGACGGCCTGCATCAGGCGGCGGGCAGCAGGACTGTGTACGAGCTCCACGGAAGCACCCTGCGCAACTACTGTACCCGCTGCGGGAAGTTCTATGGCGTTGATTTTATTGCAGACTCCACCGGTGTGCCCCGCTGTACCGAGTGCGGCGGTGTCATCAAGCCGGATGTGGTGCTCTACGAAGAAGGGCTGGACGAAGAGGTTTTGTCCGGTGCGGTGAATGCCATCCGTCACGCAGATACCCTCATCATCGGCGGCACCAGTCTCGTGGTCTATCCGGCGGCAGGGCTCATCCGGTACTTCCGGGGCAACCATCTGGTGGTCATCAACATGCAGCCCACAGGGGCCGACGCCGAAGCCGACCTGTGCATTGCAAAGCCCATTGGGCAGGTGCTCAGCGAGGATGTAAAGCTGGATTGACGGCCCGTTTTCGTGCTGATTTTTGCCCCTGTTCCGGTATGCTGGAAGCATACTGAAAAAGAATGGGGGAAACCAAATGATCCAGGTTTGTGACCCGCCGCGCACGCGGCAGGTGAGAAGGCTTTCGGCAGAAGAATTCTGCACGCTTATCCGCGGCGAGGTGAGCTGCGTTTACCGGCCCCGCAGCGAGGTGCTGCGGATGCTGACCGTGGGAGAAATCTGGGGCGTGTGCGGGGCCCGGGGCGTGCCCACGGCGGGGTGCATCCTGCTGCCCATGGATGCCAACACCGCTGCAGCCGGGGCTCTGCGCAGCTTTCTGGGCTGGGGACGCACCATGGACGGGTACTTTCTGGCACCGCCTGTGGGGGCACAGGAGGACTTTCCCGCCCTTCTGGCGGCAGCGGCTCTCCGGCAGAAAACCCTTGCCCGCAGCCGTCCGCGCTGGGCCGTGGCGGAGAGCACCGCAGAGGCCAGCCTGCCGGTGTTTCTGCGGCAGGGATTTGCGCTGCGGGCATTCCGCCCGCTGGACAGCCTTGCACCCTGCTTTCTGCTGCAGGCGGGGTGTCTGCCTCAGAATGTGCCGCCGGTGTGGGTGCCGCTGGAAGACCGGGCGCGCCTGGCACTCTGGCTGGCCCGGGGCTATGCCGCGATGGAAAGCCGGGAATATCCGCAGGGGCAGGGCACAGCGCTGGCCCTTTATCCGACTTAATGTGAAAGAGAGGAAGTTCAATGAAAGCAGTCATTCTGGAAAGCTACGTCATGAAAGAGGGCGACCTGGACTGGTCGGGTGTGAAAGCCCTTGTGTCGGACACCACCAGCTATGTGCGCACCACCTATGAGGAGATCGCGCCCCGCATCCGGGACGCGGAGATCGTTTTGCTGAATAAGTGCCGCATCGATGAGAACATTCTGTCCCAGTGCCCGGAGCTGAAATGGGTGGGCATCATCGCCACCGGAACAGACAACATCGATCTGGAAGCCTGCCGCCGTCATGGCGTGG
Organism: Barnesiella intestinihominis; assembly: GCA_963656875.1. GTDB lineage: Bacteria > Bacillota > Clostridia > Oscillospirales > Ruminococcaceae > Faecalibacterium. Next base: position 6,387 of record CAVKKE010000036.1, read on the forward strand.
CCGTGGCCAATGTGCCGGGCTACTCTACTTACAGCGTGGCACAGATGACCTTCAGTTTGCTGCTGGCCATCTGCCAGTGCGCCGAGCGGTATAACCGTGCCATGACGGATGGACATTGGCAGCTGAACGTGCCTGCTGAATACGGCCTGCTGCCGCAGGTGGAGCTGCTGGGCAAGACCTTTGGCATCTATGGCTACGGCAGCATCGGGCGGCAGAGTGCCCGCATTGCAAAGGCATTTGGCATGAAGGTGCTGGTGTGCACCCGCACGGTGCGGCCCGAGTACGAAGCTGATGGTGTGGAGTTCGTGGATTTTGACACCCTGCTGGCACGGAGCGATGTGCTGAGCCTGCATTGTCCGGCCACTCCCGCCACCCGGGGTCTTATCAATGCTGACGCCCTCGCCAGGGCAAAGCCCGGGATGATCCTGCTGAACACTGCCCGCGGTGCGCTGGTGGACGAGGAAGCTGTGGCCGATGCGCTGGAAAGCGGGAAATTGGCCTTTTACGGAGCAGATGCGTTCTGCACCGAACCGCTGCCCCAGGACAGCCGCCTGCGCCGCCTGCCCAATGCCATCCTGACGCCGCACGTCGCATGGACGACGAAGGAAGCCCTGCAGAGGCTGATGGATATCACCACAAACAACCTGCACACCTGGCTGGATGGTCAGGGAGAAAACATCGTAAATGCATAAAAATAATGGGGCTGTTGCAAAATAAAAATGCGATAGCAATTTGCACAAAAAATAGCGCAAAAACAGAAACCCGGAACCCTTTTTGAGCCACTTTGGCCCTGAAAAGGTTCCGGGTTTTGTGCATGATTTTTTCAGCGAGCCATTTTGCAACAGCCCCATTATTTTTTAATCTAAAATTTTTTCAATCTAAGATGCCGCTTTCCTGGATGGACTTCACCGCGTCGGCGATGCGCTCCGGCGGCAGGGTCAATGCAAACCGCACATATCCTTCGCCCAGAGGGCCGAAGCTGGAACCCGGGGTGCACAGTACGCCACTCTTCTCCACGAGGTCGAGGCAGAAGTCCATGCTCTTTGCGTACTTTTCCGGGATGGGTGCCCACACGAACATGCTGCCGTGGCTGTCCGGTACATTCCAGCCGATGGAGCGCAGACCGCCGCACAGGGCGTCGCGGCGCTGCTGGTACAGGCCGCACTGGGCCTTCACCATGTCCAGCGGGCCGGTCAAGGCGGCGATGGCTGCTTTTTGCACCGGCAGGAACATGCCGAAATCGATCTGGCCGCGCAGCTTCTTGAAGGCTGCGACCACGTCTCTCCGGCCCACAAGGAAGCTGATGCGTGCGCCGGTGACGTTGAAGCTCTTGGACAGGCTGAAAAACTCCACACCTACATCCATGGCACCCGGGGTGTTGAAGAAGCTGTTGCCCACGGCACCGTCAAAAATGATATCACTGTAGGCGTTGTCGTGGATGATGAGGATGTCGTACTTCTTGGCGAAAGCCACCAGTTCGGCGTACAGCTCCGGCGTGCCCACGCTGCCCACGGGGTTTGCGGGCAGGGAGACGATCATATACTTGGCTTTGCGGGCTACATCCTCGGGGATGTCCTTGACATAGGGCAGGAAGCCGTGCTCCTTGGTCAGCGGGTAATACCACGGCTTTGCGCCGCCCAGCAGACTGCCTGCGATGAACACCGGGTAGCAGGGGGTGGGCAGAAGCACCGTGTCACCCTCGTCACACAGCACCATGCCGATGTGGCCCACGCCCTCCTGACTGCCCGCGCAGCTGGCCACCTGGTCCGGGGTAATCTCCACGCCGAAGCGGCGCTTGTAGTAGCTGCACACGGCGTCCAGCATCTCGGGCAGATCGCGCAGGCTGTACTTCCAGTTCTGCGGGTCAGCGGCTGTGTCCATCATGGCCTTACGGATATGCTCAGCGGGAGCAAAATCCGGCGTGCCGACGCTCAGGTTATAAATGGTGCGTCCCTGAGCTTCCAGAGCTACCTTGCGTTCGTTCAAAGCAGCGAAGATCTCGTCGCCGAACAAGTCCAGTCGTTTGGAAAATTCCATGATACAATACCCCTCTTGTAAATCCCTCTTGTTTTCAACATGAAACATTTTGATAATAGGGCTATTTTAGCACTTTTTGCCATCCCGTGCAATGAAAAGCGGGGATGGGGGAGAAAGTTTCAACTTTCGGTGATGGGAAACGAAGGATGTTTCATGGGAAACTCCTTCAGTCAAACCCTTTGGGTTTGCCAGCTCCCTCTATGAGGGAGCTTTTGACAGTGCAGAGAAGTTTACGGTTTTGCCAAAGGCCCCATCTCCGAGGGGGCTGTCACCGAAGGTGACTGGGGGAGTTTCCGTTCAATCGACCGTCGTCTTGGTCCGGCCCACGCCGATGACTGCAGTGCTGATCTTTTTCCAGCTGTTGCAGCCGCACACGCCGTCCACGCTCAGGCTCGTGCGCCGCTGGTAGCCCTTCAGTGCTTCTTCCGTCCGGGCTCCGAACACGCCGTCGATGCGGCTCTCGGTCTGGTAGCCCAGCGTGGAAAGCGCGTCCTGCAGGATCATCACATAGCAGCCCCGGCTGCCCCGCCGCAGGGTGGGGTAGCCTGCCGTTGTGCCGCTGCAGGCAGGCGTGCCGTAGCGGCGGTCCATGTGCACCCATGTGGGGGTCTGGCTCAGAGGCTCCACATAGCCCCAGGCTCCGGTGTTCCGGGCGGCGTTGTAAATGGCGGTGCGCTCGGTCTGGGTCAGGCTCTGGCCCACGTCAAAGGAAACGCCCGCGTAGTGCTGGCTGCGGGTGCCGTGGCCGCCCTCCCAGATACGGCGGAAAGCATATCCCACCGGGATGCTCTTGCCGTACTTACGGCGGGTGAGGTTCCACGCTTCCATGGCGGCGATGGTCGTCCACAGGGTGGGGCTGGCGGATTTGCCCCGGAACTCCCGCACACGCAGGGTGGTGCCGGTGCTGTAGGGCATGGGGTCGTTTTCGTTGAGGTTTGCGTAGGTGTACACCTTGTTCTCGTAGGCGTCGTAGATCAAAAGCCGTGCCATGACTCATTCCTCCTTCGTGCAGTGTTCGCAGCTCTGGGCCTGCAGTGCCGCCCAGGTCTCCCGATTCACGGTGCCGTTCACCTGCAGGCCGGCCCGCTGCTGGGCCAGTTTTACGGCGGCGGTCTCTTCCGGGCCGAAGCGGCTGTTCTCGGTCACATAACCCTCGCCGCAGTACAGGCTCGACCGCCCGTTCAGCCAAGTCTCAATTTGTGCCACATCCGGCCCTACACTGCCCTCGCTGATGGCCCGCCCCGGGTAATCCAGCGCCTGTTCGGCGTCGCGGTCAGGGTTGGGGGTCTCGGCGGCAAGCTGTAAGCTCAAAGCTTCCACTGCCGTCCACGTCTCGGCGTCTGCGATGCCGGTCTCAGGCAGGTTCAAAAGCTCCTGCGCGCTGCGGGTGGCGGCGGCAGTCTCGTCGGTGTACTGGTCGGACAGGGGCGGGTTCTCCACGCTGTCGAAATAGTAGGCGATGCGCTGCAAAAGCAGGTTGTAGTACAGCACTGCGCTGCCGGAAGAACCCACCGCCAGCGGCGTGCCGGGGTAGGGAAGCCGTTCCAGCGTGACCACCGGCCCCGAGGCCCGCAGGGTGAACGCCTTGCCGTACAGACTGTCCCATGTGGTGCGGCCCACGACGCCGTCCACGGTCAGCCCGGCATAACGCTGGTAAGCCCGCACAGCGGCCTCGGTGGACGAACCAAACTGCCCGTCGATGCCGATGGCCGGGATGCTGCTCTCGTAGGCGCTCATGAGGTAGAGATAGAATTGCAGCTCCCGCACCGCCGTGCCGGAAGAGCCATTGCGCAGCACGCCCGGGTACTCGCCGGGGCGCAGGGAGGACGAAAGCAGCTTGTTGGCGATGTCGTTATAAACCTCGTAGAGTTTGTTCCATGTCGTCCGCCCCACCACGCCGTCGCTGGTCAGGCCGAAGTAGGTCTGGAACCGCTTGACGGCGGCGGTGGTGGCAGAGCCGAACTTGCCATCCACGGTGACATTGTTCAGGCTGGAATACACCGTGCGGGCGATCTTGAGCCAGAACTGCACCAGACGCACGTTCTGCCCGCTGGAACCCTCCCGCAGGGCTGTGCCCGGGTAGGCATTGGGGGTGCCGTTGTCGGACTGGATGCTGCGGAACTGGTCATACAGCTCCGTCCATGTGGTGCGGCCCACAACACCGTCCACGGTCAGGCCGTATTTGCGCTGGAAGGCCCGCACCGCCGCTTCGGTGCTGCTGCCGAACACGCCGTCCACCGTCACCGACGGTATGGAAGAATCGTACTGCGCCAGCGTGTTCAGCCAGAACTGCATCTGCTCCACAGAGCTGCCGGAAGAGCCGGTGCGCAGGGTGGTGCCGCCCCATGTGCCGTCCGAAAGGGTGCCGCTGGAAGTTTCGCCCTCGCTGGTCAGCTCGGCAAGGTCTTTCACCGACACATAGATATAGCTGATTTTATACCATGTCTGCCGCCCCACTACGCCGTCGGCGGTAAGGTTGAACTGCTTCTGGAATGCCTTGACGGTGGAGGTCATCTTGGCCCCGAACACGCCGTCCACGGTCAGCAGGCCAAAGAAGGGATAGTCTTTGGTGATACGGTTCAGCTGGCGCTGCAGAGTAAACACCGCTGTGCCGCTGTCGCCCTGCTTGATGGGGGAACCGGGGTAGCTCTCCGGGATGGACTGGATGTTGGAGGTGCGCACGATCTCGATGTCATTGCCGTAGTAGTATTTGAGAATTTGAAGGGCGCTGCGGCCCTGATTCGCCAGCGTGACCGTGCCCCACTGCTTGAGCCCCGGGCAGGTGACAGACTTGCCGTCGCAGTATTCAGAGTAGTAGGGGTTCACGGTGCCGGCCTTGCGGATATAGGTATTGAAGATGTCATCGGTGATCTTCACCATCACGTCGAATACGGTGCGGCCATGGACGTAATACTGGTCGTAGCTGGTGGAGTTGGTGATGTTGAAGGTGTAGCCCTTGCTGGGATACCACTCGGTGTAGATGCGGTTCAGCGCCAGTGAGATCTGGCAGTGGATGTTGGCTCTCAGGCTGGCCTCTGGCCAAGTCGGATAGACTTCGCTGGATGCCACGTTGGCGATATAATCCCGGAAAGAGACGGTTACATTGCGGGCGGATGCCGCCGGTTTGCCAAGATGCACCATGATATTCTTCGGGATGATGACCTTGCTCAGCACCCGGGGCACGCAGTTCTCCACGGGTTCCGGGCCGCTGCCGCTGTCCCCAGTGAACAGGGAGTGCTCGGGGATGACCACAGGCGGGTTGGCCACGTCGCGGCCTTCCTCGGTGGCGGGGATCATCTCCGGCTGGGCCAGTGTGACCTGCCCGGCAAAGATCTGCACGCCCTCAATGCGCACGGTGCGGTAGCCGTCTTTTGCGGCGGTGAGGTTCACCACGGCGTAGGGGCGGGTGGTGTTGTCTTCCTGCAGGGAGAGGGCGCAGGAGGGGGCGTCGATGGTGACGTCTGCGGCGTTGCCTTCGTCGTCGGTGGTGCGCTGGACGGTGAAGCCGTCTCCAGATACGGTGACCACCACCCCCGCGATGGGCGAGGACTGGCGGGCACCGAAAGCCTGAATGCGTAAAATGCCGGTGGTTTTCATAGGCGGATGCTCCTTTGCTGTGAAAGTAGAGTGCTTCTCCCACAGCGTATTCCGCAGGGTGCCCGGGCGTGAATAGGGGCTTTCTTTTTACAGCGCAGGAGTGTATACTGGAAGCAAATAGGCGAACCCGTCACGGCAGACCCTCTTGCGCCGGCAGGATGATGCGACGCCATGTCTAAAGGGCGGGCTGCAGCTATAATCGACGCTGCATCTCTGCGTGGAAAGAAAAACTTTCTTTCGCTGGTGGTCTGGCGAGCGTCAGCAGGACGGAGCAAGAGGGTCTGCCACCCGGAAACTTTAAGATAAGAAGAGTAAAGGAGAATACAGCAATGCAGGCAACCATTCACAACGAATATCTCACCCTGACCGTGGACACCCACGGTGCGGAAGCCGTCAGCCTGAAGAATGCGGCGGGCGAAGAGCTGCTGTGGCAGGCAGACCCGGCCATCTGGAAACGTCACGCGCCCATTCTGTTCCCGTGGACGGGCAAGCTGCCCGGCGGCACCTTTGAGGTGAACGGCAAGACTTACAAGGGTGGTCAGCACGGCTTTGCCCGCGACCTGGAGCACACTCTGCTCAAGGCCGAAGGGGACACCATTCAGCTGGAGCTGCGCTCTGACGATGCCATCAAGGCTGAGCGCTTCCCCTTCGATTTCGTGCTCACCAGCACCTTTAAGCTGGACGGGAAGACCGTGCACCACACCCTGACGGTGTCGAACCCCGGCAGCGAGGAACTGCGCTTTGGCATCGGCTATCACCCGGCGTTCAGCATCCCGTTTGATGACAAACACACCACCGAGGACTATGAGTTCCGTTTTGACCATCCGGAGAGCCCGGTCATTCTGGATGCCCGTCCCAACGGCCTGCTCAGCGGCAAGTGCTATTACCAGTGGAAGAACCAGCAGGCTATCCAGCTGACGGATGATCTGTTCGACAACGACAGCTTCTGCATGGCGGGCCTGCGCACCAAGACCATCGGCATCTATGAAAAGGACACTGGGCGCAATATCACCTGCAATGTGGAGAACTATCCTTACTCACTGATCTGGTCCACGCCGGTGAAGCCGCTGCACTTTGTGTGCATTGAGCCTTGGCACAGCCTGCCTACTGCAGAAAATGACCCGCAGGCGTGGGCTGAGCGTGCTGCTGCCGCCTGCCTTGCCCCCGGCGAGGAGTGGGCAACCACCCTGAGCACCACCTTTGACCGATAAGAAAAAGCACGCAGAAACGAAACTGCGTGCCCTTGACAGAATTCTTGAAAATGAGTATACTGTAAATAGAAAAAGGCACTGCGACAAGCGGTTGGCCCTTTTCAGTGGAAATTCTTAAGTACTAAGAACCGTCACCGGCCAGGGTGGCGGTTCTCACTTTTTACCTTGATCGTAAATACCAATCCGAAGATATGGAATGTCAAAGTAATCGGCATAAGCTTCACCTCCTTTCGGAAGTGGGGCCAGACCGCCTGCCGTTGTATACAGTGCCTTGCCGCCCAAAAGCGGCAAATCTATAATAACATAAAATTTGACAGAATACAACAAAAATCCCGGAACACAGCTGTGCTCCGGGATTTTTTATGCAGTTAAAAACAAATGAAGCTTAGTATGCCACGCCCCAGTAGACCATGGTCTTGGCAGGCTTGCCGCAGCAGGGGCACACATCGCTCAGATGCTCCTGCTCGAAGGGCATACAGCGGCTGGACAGGCCAGCTTCTTCCTTCATCTTCATCTCGCAGGCCAGATCGCCGCACCACATGGTCTTGATGTAACCGGTGTTGGCCTTGGCCAGCTCCTTGACCTCGTCCATGGTGGTGGCAGACCAGGTGCGCTTTTCGCGGTTGGCGAGGGCGCGCTCGTACAGATCCTTGCGCAGGGCTTCCAGCTGAGCGGGAATTGCAGTCTCCAGCTCGTCCAGAGAGACGAAGGTCTTTTCGCGGGTGTCGCGGCGGACCAGAACGCACTGGTTCTTCTCCAGATCCTTGGGGCCGATCTCCAGGCGCAGGGGCACGCCCTTCATCTCCCACTGAGAGAACTTCCAGCCGGGGGCGTTGTCGCTGTCATCCAGCTTCACGCGGGCGTACTTGCTGATCTTCTCAGCCAGCTCAGCAGCCTTCTCGGAGACGCCGGGCTTGTGGGCTGCAATGGGCACCACGACCACCTGAATGGGGGCCACTGCCGGGGGCAGGATCAGGCCGTCATCGTCGCCGTGGGTCATGATGATAGCGCCCACCAGACGGGTGGAAGCGCCCCAGCTGGTCTGGAACGGATGATGCAGCTGGTTGTCGCGGCCGGTGAAGGTGACATCATAAGCCTTGCTGAACTTGTCGCCGAAGTAGTGGCTGGTGCCGCTCTGCAGAGCCTTGCCGTCCTTCATCATAGCTTCAATGGTGTAGGTGGCCTCGGCACCGGCAAACTTTTCCTTGTCGGTCTTGCGGCCCTTCACCACGGGAATAGCCAGATCCTGCTCGCAGACATCTGCGTAGCAGTTCAGCTGCTGCTGAGTCTCAGCCTCAGCCTCGGCGGCAGTCTCGTGGATGGTGTGGCCTTCCTGCCACCAGAACTCGCGGCTGCGCAGGAAGGGACGGGTGGTCTTCTCCCAGCGCACCACGCTGCACCACTGGTTGTACTTCATGGGAAGCTCGCGGTAGCTGTGCAGCACGCGGGACCAGTGGTCGCAGAACATGGTCTCGCTGGTGGGACGCACGGCCAGACGCTCTTCCAGCTTATCGGAACCGCCCATCGTGACCCACGCCACCTCCGGCGCGAAGCCATTGACCAGTTCGCCTTCCTTCTGCAGCAGGCTTTCCGGGATCAGCACGGGCATTGCCACGTTCTCATGGCCGGTGGCCTTGAACCGGGCGTCCATGTCCTTCTGGATCAGCTCCCAGATGGCCTGGCCATAGGGGCGCAGGATGATGAAACCCTTCACGCTGGAATACTCCACCAGCTCTGCCTTGACGCAGATGTCGGTGTACCACTGTGCGAAGTTTTCTTCCTGGCTGGTGATCGCCTGTACGAGCTTCTTCGAATCTTTTGCCATTTTGTTTTTTCCTCCCAAGGCCGTGCGCCAAACGCTCTGCGTTCCGCACGAACCATATTAAAAGCCCCACCCACGAGCACAGCCGGGTGCTGCGCAGAAAAGGCGGGGCTTTTTACCGAAATTCTCAGTCCTGCGTGTGGCTGTCCACAAAGTTTACCACATCGCCCACGGTGCGCAGGGACTCGATGGCGTCGTCCGGCACCTCAATGCCGAACTCATCCTCCAGCGTCATCACCATGTCCACGATATCCAGGCTGTCAGCCTCAAAATCGCTCATGATGTCGCTCTCCATCGTGATCTTTGCCGGGTCAACATCCAGCTGCTCCGCCAGCAATGCACGGATTTTTTCAAAAGTATCCATTCCTGTGGTCTCCTTTTTGCAGTTGTTTTGCCTGCTTTGTACCCCTGTGCCGCGGGCCGCTGCCATGACGGCAGACCTGCGGACGCTGCGCGGCCGGAACAGACGATACAAAACGCTCTCTTTTTTTATATCCCATGCCATGCATCTTGTCAAGCCCTGTTTTCGCTTTCTCGCTCCGGATTGAGAAAAAACTTCCAAAACACTGTTTTCTGCTTGACAGATGGCCCCGGGTTTCTTATCATTATATAGTAGCGAGTTTATGGGGACTGACTGGAAGTCCCATGAAGGAGTTTTGAACATGAAACTTTCATTTACCAAAATGCAGGGCTGCGCCAACGATTACATCTATCTGGACTGCCGCGAAAGCGGTGTGCCGGAGAATATTGCTGCGCTTTCGGAAAAGCTGTCCCGGCGGCATTTTTCCATCGGTGCTGACGGCATCATCTGCATCTGTGCGCCGCAGACCGCTGGTGCCGATGGCATGATGCGCATCTTCAACGCTGACGGCAGCGAGGGCAAAATGTGCGGCAACGGCATCCGCTGTGTGGCTGAATGGCTGTACACCTATGGCACCGCGAAGGAAAAGCTTGCCATTGACACCCTCAGCGGTCTGAAGACCGTCACCCACAAGGGCGAGGGCCTGTGGCAGGTGGAGATGGGCGCTTACAGCACCATGCCTGCCGACCTGCCCGCCGTGAACATGGGCGATGGCCCGCTGGTGGCCAAGACCCTGACTGTGGACGGCAAAGACTGGAACGTGACCTGCATCAGCGTGGGCAACCCCCACTGCGTGACCGTGGTGGAGGATGTGGACAGCCTGAAGCTGGAAGAAATCGGTCCGGATTTTGAAAACCACGCAAACTTCCCGGAGCGCATCAACACCGAATTCGTGCAGGTGGTGGATTCCACTCATCTGAAAATGCGTGTGTGGGAGCGCGGCAGCGGCGAGACCTGGGCCTGCGGCACCGGCACCTGTGCCACTGTGGCGGCCTTGACAGAGCTGGGTATCTGCCCGGCGGGCGAGGACATTCATGTTCAGCTGCGCGGCGGCGTGCTGACCATCCGAGTGCTGCCCGGAAAACAGCTGCTCATGACCGGCGCTGCTGAGACTGTGTGTGAAGGTACGACCAACGTATAAAAAATAGAATCGAGGGAAAGTAACTATGAAAATGAACAAACATTACAATGAGCTGAAGGCAAGCTATCTGTTCGTGGACATCGCCCACAAGGTGGCTGCTTATCAGGAAGCACACCCCGAGAAGGAAATCATCCGTCTGGGCATCGGTGACGTGACTCAGCCGCTGGCAAAGTGTGTGGTCAAGGCCATGCATGACGCCGCCGATGAGATGGGCACCAAAGAGGGCTTCCACGGCTACGGCCCCGAGCAGGGCTATCCCTTCCTGAAGCAGGCCATTCAGGGCTACTACGCAGGCCGCGGCACCAAAGTCGAAGAGGACGAGATCTTCATCTCTGACGGTGCCAAGAGCGATCTGGCCAATGTGCTGGGCCTGTTCGACGTGGACAACACCGTGCTGGTTCCGGACCCCGTTTACCCCACCTATGTGGACGATAATGTCACCGACGGCCGCAAGATCATCTACAGCCGCACCAGCCAGGAGAACGGCTTCCTGGGTATGCCGGACGAGAATGTGAAGGCTGACATCATCTATATTTGCAGCCCCAACAACCCCACCGGTGCCGCTTACACCCGCGACCAGTTGAAGGCATGGGTGGACTATGCCAAGAAGAACGACGCCGTCATCCTGTACGACGCTGCTTACGAGTGCTTCATCTCCGACGAGAACCTCGCCCGCAGCATCTTTGAAATCGAGGGGGCCCGCGAGTGCGCCATTGAGATCTGCTCCTTCTCCAAGATCGCAGGCTTCACCGGCACCCGCTGCGGCTACACTGTGGTGCCCAAAGAGCTGGAGCGCGAGGGCATGAACATCAACAAGTTGTGGCTGCGCCGTCAGACCACCAAGTTCAACGGCGTGCCCTATGTCGTGCAGCGCGCCGCAGCCGCTGTGTTCACCGAGAGCGGCATGGCTGAGATTCAGCAGAACCTGGACTACTACCGCAAGAACGCCAAGGTCATTGCCGACGCTCTGGACGAGTGCGGCGTGTGGTACTGCGGCGGCAAGAACAGCCCCTACATCTGGCTGCGCTGCCCCGGCAACATGAAGAGCTGGGAGTTCTTTGACTGGCTGCTGGAGAACTGCGGCGTGGTCGGCACTCCGGGCGTGGGCTTTGGTGAGTGCGGCGAGGGTTACTTCCGCCTGACTGCTTTCGGCGACGCCGAGAAGACCAAGGTGGCTGCAGAGCGCATCAAGGCTGCGATCAAAGCACTGTAAGCGAATAGAGCAACAATGAGAAAGGCTTCCGCCAGCTTTTAGCTGGCGGAAGCCTTTCGTTGTTGCTCAGAGTTCGGCAGGGGAAAAGGCCCGTTTCATCAGGCCGTGGCGGTTGCAGTAAAGGTATAATGTGCCTGTGCCCCGCAGGGGAAAGCGGCATTCAGCGCTGCTTTCGGGATAAAGCTTGACCAGCTGCAAATGGTCGGCAGTCAGGCAGGCGAGAAACGAAAGATAGTGCTCCTTCGTCATAGGGTGAGGCACAGATACGAACAGCTCATCTTCAACTTTTTCAAGAATCGGACGGTGGGCGTCGTCGGGTGATTCGGCGGTGCGGAGATCAAGCTCTGGAAGTGAGATACCGCAGCAGCTGACCACTGCAGCCCCGGCGGCAAACAGCACATTGCCGCATACTGGGCAGACGTAAAGCTTCGAGCGCAGCAGATTGGCCGAGCGGTTGGTATTGATTACCGGTGCACCGTGCATCAATTCCAGTACGGATACACCCAATGCGGCGGCCAGCGGTTCCAGCAGAGAGATATCAGGCAGGCCCTTGGCCGTCTCCCATTTGGAAACAGTCTTATCGCTTACGGCAAGTGCCTGTGCCAGCTGGGCTTGTGTGAGGTGCTTTTCTTCCCGCAGCTGCCGAATGGTGCTGCCGGTGACGTAAGGTTCCATAAAAATTCTCCTTTTTTGCAGGTGCTTCGTTCTGCCCAAAGGATACCATATGAAAAAAGTCCACGCAACCTACGCTGCGTGGACTTTGCTCTTTTACATGGATTTGTCTGAATTTTCTGCTTTTTGAGTTGCTGCTTTCTGTGCGGCCTCTAATTCGTCTACACGGTTTTGCAGGGCAGTGATCTTATCATCCATTTTGATGAATGCCCATATCAGAACCGCAAGCACCAGCGCGGGCGGAACGACCATCAGCAGAGACTGTTGGCACCAGAGCAGCAGCGAATAGCCGCCGAACACGGTGAAGATGAACACGGCAAACAGGCAGGCGGCAAATACCGCAAAGAATCCCATACAGATGTCCTCCCTGAGGTTATTCTTCGGTCTCTTCCTCTTCATCCGGGTCGAGCTCAATGCTGACCACGGCCTTTTTCAGTTTGCCGCAGCCCTGGGCTTTCAGGCCGGATTTATAGGGTTCACCAGCCAGATACAGCGCAAAGCGCCCTTCGCACAACATCCCGGCGATGCTGGTGCCTGCAGTGCCTACGGTGGTGTCGGAAGCTTCGTCGGTGGGCTTGGTGGGGGTCAGCTCTGCAAGGCTCACTTCAAACAGCTCGCTGCCGTCGAGGTCAGTTTCCAGTGTGATGTGATTGTCGTGGCGCTGGAACAGGGCCTTGTCCGAGGTCAGGGGCGTGACAGTGCTCACGGTGACCACGGCCTTTTCGCCGTCGATGCGGGTGCGCCCGGCGGGCAGGGTGGTGATGTCCCGGGCCATGATATACTCGATGACTGTGTCCAGATTGTCGCTGACGCCCAGATAGTTGGGCAGGTTGTTCAGGGTATCATAGATCATGGAAAGATCCTCCATTCAATAAACATTCCAGTACCTGTATGGTATCATAGCTGGGTGTGAGATGCAATACCAACGATTAGAATGCGCTCCGTTTTACTCTACGCGCATTCAGCGGAAAATTATTTTTGATTTGTCCCGCCGGAAAATCTGCGGATTTTCCGGCGGGACCTTTTCACGAGAGGGGCTGCAGAGGAAAAGGGCATCTGGGACTGCCCGTGGCAGTGCGGGAAATGTTCCCGTCTGGTTGTAGGGAACGCATTTATGCGTTCCGCCTGCTGGCATATGCGGAAAAATATTGCCGCCATTTGCTGCGGCGTCCCCATTGGTGAAAAATGCACCCCGGCAGACCGTAGTCTGCCGGGGTGCTCTAACTAAAACTATTTTCCGCTGAAAATGCGCAGAGCGAATGCGGAGCGCATTTTAAATCAAAATTTATTCAGCATCCTTCAGGTCAGTGACCAGTTCCTTGATGCTGGGGATCACGCCGCCCAGGTTCTGCAGCTCCGAAGGAATGATGATCTTGGTGGCCTTGCCGTTGGCCACCTTGGCCAGAGCTTCCAGGCTGCGGATGGCAAGCACCTTGTCGCTGGGCATGGCCTCGTTCAGCAGGCGGATGGCGTCGGCGTTGGCTTTCTGCACGGCCAGAATGGCCTGTGCTTCGCCTTCTGCCTCAAGGATGCGCTGCTGCTTCACGGCATCAGCACGCAGGATAGCGGCTTCCTTTTCGCCCTCCGCGGCGGTGATGGCGGCCTGCTTTTCACCATCGGCTTTCAGGATGACGGCACGCTTCTCGCGCTCGGCCTTCATCTGCTTTTCCATGGCTT
>CAVKKE010000037.1:0-17598 GCA_963656875.1 Barnesiella intestinihominis
TGCGGTTGTTCACCTTGCAGCCCACCATGCGGTTGCCCACCGCCGAATGGATGGCATAGGCGAAATCGATGCAGGTAGCGCCGGTGGGCAGATTGATGACGTCGCCCTTGGGGGTGAACGCAAACACTTCTTCGGGCAAAAGGTCACTCTTCAGGTCATGCAGCAGGTTTCCGGAATCCTCGCTGACGCGCTGATTTTCCAGCAGCTGGCTGACCCAGGCCAGACGCTCGTCCAGCTTGTCGTGGCCGTCCAGACCTTCCTTATATTTCCAGTGGGCTGCAACGCCGTACTCGGCCATCTCGTCCATCTTGCGGGTGCGGATCTGCACCTCGAAGGGGATGCCTTCGTGGCCGATGACCGTGGTGTGCAGGCTCTGGTAGCCATTGGGCTTGGGGGTGGAGATATAGTCCTTGAAGCGGTTGGGCAGCGGGTGATACATATCGTGGATCAGGCCCAGCGTGCTGTAGCACTCAGCCAGTGTATCCAGAATCACGCGCACCGCATAGATATCATAGATCTCGTCAAAGGACTTGTTCTGCATGATGGTCTTGCGGTAGATGCCGTAGATGCTCTTGACGCGGCGCTTGATGGTAGCGCCCTCGATGCCGCTTTCCACCAGCCGCTGCTCAATGACGCCGGACACCTTGGTGAGGAACTCTTCACCGGAACGCTCACTGAGCATCCGGCTGATCTCCTCGTAGCCCACGGGGTCGAGGTAATGCAGACTGCGGTCTTCCAGTTCTTCTTTCACATTCAGGATGCCCAGACGGTTGGCGATAGGGGCGTAGACCTCCATGGTCTCGCGGGCCTTGTCGCGGCGCTTCTGCTCCGGCCATGCATCGCCGGTTCGCATGTTGTGCAGGCGGTCGCACAGCTTGATGATCATGACGCGGACGTCGCGGCTCATGGCCAGCAGCATCTTGCGCAGGTTCTCGGCCTGCAGCTCTTCAATATTGGAGAACTCGATCTTGGTCAGCTTGGTGACGCCGTCCACCAGCAGGGCCACTTCTTCGCCGAACGCGGCGGTCAGGTCTGCCAGCGTAGTGGGGGTGTCCTCCACCACATCGTGCAGCAGGGCTGCGGCAATGCTCTCGGTGTCCATGCCAAGGTCCAGCACCAGACGGGCCACAGCCAGCGGATGACAGATATAGGGCTCACCGCTGCGGCGGCACACGCCCTTGTGGGCGTCATCGGCCAGGTGATAGGCTTTCTCGATCATCTCCATGTTATAGGAGCGGCCGCTGGCCTTGATGGCCTCACACAGCTTGTCCCAGGTGACGATCTCAGGCCGCACCTCGGAAGGCAGCGCTCCCTCCGGGGCATCCGCCAGCTGTGCCGTGGCAGAAACAGTGGCCGTTTCCACCGGCTGATGCAGATGGGTCTTTGCGGAATAGGAGTCCTCGTCCCGCACCGGGGCGGGAGCCGGGACAGCAGTTTTCTTTCCCTCTGGCATTTACATTCCCTCCAAACATTTCAGGATCGGGGCGTCGGCAAGGTTCTTCTTGCCCTGCGCGGGCACAAGATCCAGATACTTTGCCCCGCCCCGCTCCACTGTGGCGATCAGCCCCACCTGTTCCAGGGCCGTGACTGCCACCAGCGTTTTGCCTGTATTTTCTTCGCCCAGTTTCGCGCACAGCGGCTGCAGATCTTCTGCGTGCCAGCGGCGGGCCTGCAGTTCACGATACACCGTGACGATATCGCTGCGGGCGGGCGTGATAAGCGCTTTCTGTTCTTCCGTCAGGGGCGTGCCGCGGCGCAGTGCCGCCACCAGTGCGGCCTGCTCGGCCAGCTTCGTGCCCAGCCCTGCCGGGTGCAGGTCAAGGATGCGTCCCGAGAGCTGGGAACCCCGGGGCGAATCGTAGACCGAAAGGTTCATGGCAGCGTCCACCACATCGCCCATGGCATAGGGCAGCTGCTCCGGCGGCATGCCGAACCAGACTGCATACACGCTGGCGTTGCCCTGACGCAGGCGCAGGCGGCTGTGCCTGCCGTCCGACACCGGGTAAACGCCGTCCACCACGGCATTCTGCAGCAGGAACACCGGGGTGGGGTTCTCTGCGCCGTAGGGGGCCAGCTGGTCCAGCCTGCGCACACTGTCCACTGTCACGCGGTCCAGATGGATGGGCAGGTCGCACTCCAGCGGGGTGCTGTGCAGCACCGGGCACTCCCGGGCCGCCCAGTCGTTCATGCGGCGGCGCAGCTCGGGCAGATTTTCTTCCCGCACCGAAAGACCCGCCGCCATAGCATGACCGCCATAGCGGATGAGCAGGTCCGAGCAGGCTCCGATGCAGGCATGCAGGTTGAACCCCTGCACGCTGCGGCCGCTGCCCTTGCACTCGCCGTGTTCGTCGATCGTCACCACGATCACGGGCCGGCCGGTGCGCTCCACAAGGCGGGACGCCACGATGCCGATGACGCCGGGGTGCCAGTCGCGGCCCCACAGCAGCATCACCCGATCTTCCAGCCGCTCCGGCTCCCGTTCCAGAAGCTCCTGTGCGGCCTTGAAGATCTGCATCTCGGTCTCCTGCCGCTGGATGTTGATGTCATTCAGCCGGTGGGCCAGTTCTTCGGCCCGGTCAGGGTCTTCGCAGAGCACCAGCTGCAGCGCCGTGACTGCGCTGTCCATGCGGCCTGCCGCATTGATGCGGGGCGCAATGGCATAGCTGATGTTCTCAGCAGTGACCGGCTTGCCTGCAAGGCCCACTTCTTCCAGCAGGGCTTCCAGGCCCGGCCGGTCGGTCTGCTGCAGCTGATGCAGGCCGGACTTCACAAGGGTGCGGTTCTCGCCGGTCAGCGGCATCACATCCGCCACCGTGCCGATGGCCGCAAGGTCGCCGCAGTAATCCAGCATCTCTTCTGGCGGGCAGCCGTCCAGCGCTGCGCACAGCTTGAACGCCACGCCTGCGCCGCACAGGCCTTTGAAAGGGCTGGTGTCATCCAGCCGCCGGGGGTCCACCACGGCAACAGCCTTCGGCAGGGTGTCCGGGGGCAGATGGTGATCGGTGATGATGAGGTCGATACCCAGTTCTGCGGCGTAATCCGCTTCTTCCACGGCAGAAATGCCGTTATCCACCGTCACAATGAGCTGATAGCCCTTGTCGTGGATAGAACGGATCGCATTTTTCGAAAGGCCGTAGCCGTCTCCCTCACGGCTGGGCAGCATGCACTTGACCGTGGCCCCCATGCCCTTGAGGTGCTGATACAGCAGGGCCGTTGCGGTTACGCCGTCCACATCATAATCGCCAAAAACCACGATGGTCTCGCCGTTGTCGATGGCCTGCCAGATGCGCTCACAGGCCTTGTCCATGTCCGTGAGCAGGGACGGGTCACTGAGCTCTTCCTCGCCTGCCAGCAGGGTCAGCGCTTCGGTGGGGTCGGTGATGCCGCGGGCGGTCAGAATGCCCGCCAGCAGTGCATTTTCCTTCTGCTGAGCCGCCAGAACGGAAGCGTACTTCCGCTCGTTCCAGGGTTCTTCTTCCTGTGCACTATATTCCAGTTCTTCGGTTGCCTGCTCTGCGATGGCCTGCGTCAGCTCTTTCAGAGCAGCGCGGTCCAGGGCTTTGAGTTTCCATGCACGGTAGGTCATTGAAAATCCCCTCCCGTCAGGCCATCGCTGGCCAGCATCCCCTGCAGCGCGGCGATCTCCGAAGAGACATCCATGGCCACATCCGAGAGCAGCGTGTCATACAGGGTGTCATATGCCTGATTCAGGGTGTGGAGGATCCCGGCGATGTCCCGGCGGATGTTCTCTGCGTTCTCGCCTTTCTGGCCCTGCACATCATTATAGGTATGCAGGAGCTTGAGGGTCGTCGGGATATAGTATTCCGCAAAACGGCGGGCTTTGGGCAGACTTTCAGGGTGAGATTCCAGCCAGTCGCAGATAGTCGTGGTGGTCTTCTGCATATGTTCCAGTTCTTCGCGGCCCTGCTCGTCCTGCATGACCAGCTTTTCCTGCTCCAGCACGGCGGCAAAGCGGCGGGCCGTTTCCAGGTTGAGCGGCGTTTCGTTCTTTTCTTCCGGTTCCGGCTGCGGCTTTTCTCCGGGGGCAGCGGCTTCCTGTGCGGCGCGGTAGTCCTCCGCCGTCAGGTAGAGCTTTCCTGCCTTTTCATCCAGCCATGCGCTCAGCCAGCCCTTGCGGATAAATTTGCGCAGTGCTTTGAGTGCTTTGGCCTTTTTCTGGTGAGTCAGATCAGCCAGCATCTCCACCGGCAGGCCCTTTCTGCAGTCCATCTGTTCGGCAGCATCTGCCAGCAGGAGCAGCTTTTTCCCGGCAGACATCCAAGACGCACCTGCCGCGATCATGATGCCGAAGCCGCAGGCGGCCAGTGTGAACACATTGCCGCAGATCTCCAGCGCGGTCATGCCTGCGCTGGAGATCAGTTCTCCGCCCAGGGCGTAGACCATGCCGCCTTCCACCGCCTGCGCCAGCGGCACGGCTGCACCTGCCACCGCCAGGCAGCTGATGCCGGCAATGCCGCAGATCGCAGCAAAGGTGATGCCGCAGGCCAGCAAGGCAATGCCCGCCGTGCGGCGCCTCCGTGCGCTGCCGCGGATGTTCTCCGCCGGGGTCATCTCCGCCATGCCGAACATCTGGCGGAACCATCCGGGCATCCCGCTAGTGTCCGCGTCTGCATAGCCCTCGTTGAAGGTCTGCTTTGCACCGGCAGTATTCCAGGCATTCCAGCGGTATTCGTTCCGACCTCTGCGGAAAGCTCTTGCTGCTTCGCCGATGCCGTAGTTGGCAGCATGAACAGCGGCCTTGCCCACATCGTAGGCCCGGTCACCGATGTCCATGCCCCGGCCCTCAAAGCCGTGGGCGAAAGCGTCGGACATCGTGTCGCCAAAGGCGCGCAGCTGGTCTTCCAGCTCCTGCTGCACCTGTCGGCCTTCATTTTCCCTCATTGTATCGTTTTCACGATCATTCATCAAATTTTTCTCACCCTTCCGCCGGTGCATACCGGCTGATGATGGCGCGGGCCACCCGCAGACCATCCACAGCAGCGCTCATGATGCCGCCCGCATATCCAGCGCCCTCGCCGCAGGGATACAGGCCTGCCAGCTGGGCACACTCAAAACTCTCTTCCCGTTTCAGCCGCACCGGGCTGCTGGTGCGGGTCTCAAGGCCGGTGAGGATGGCTTCCGGCGCAGTGTAGCCCGCGATCTTGCGCTCGTAAGCGCGCAGGCCTGCCCGCAGAGTCTGGGCCAGCTCATCTGGCAGCAGCGCGCCCAGGTCAGCCGCAGTGACGCCGCGGTCATAGGTGGGCTGCACCCGGCCGATGTTCAGCTGGCCGCGTCCCTCCAGAAAGCTCTGAACGTTCTCTGCCGGTGCAGCGTACTCTCCGGCACTGCGTCCGGCCGCGTAGGCTCTGGCTTCCAGCTCCCGCTGGAACGCGATTGCCCGGCGCGGGTCATTCGCAAAATCTGCGCCGCTGACGCTGACCACCACCGCTGCGTTGGCGTTTTTGCCGCTGCGGGCGTGGTAGCTCATGCCGTTGGTGACCACGCGACCCTCTTCACTGGCCGATGCCACCACCTGCCCGCCGGGGCACATGCAGAACGTATACACGCACCGCTCCCCCACATGCTGGGAAAGCTGATATTCACCCCGCGGCAGGGCCGGATGCCCGGCGGCCTCGTGGTACAGGCTCTTTTCGATCTCGCTCTGCAGATGCTCGGCGCGGAACCCCACGCTGAAAGGCTTGCATTCCAGCCGGAGGCCGCTGTCCATCAGCATCCCGAAGGTGTCCCGGGCCGAGTGGCCCACCGCGAACACCAGCGCTTCGCAGGGGAAGGTGCCGTTCGTGGTGAAAATGCCGGTGAGCTGGCCGTTTTTCTGTTCAAAGCCGGTCAGGGCCGTGTTGAAATGCACCTCGCCGCCCAGAGATTCGATCTCCCGGCGGATGGAGGTGATGACGCCCCGCAGCAGGTCGGTACCCACATGGGGCTTCTGCTTCCAGGCGATTTCTTCCGGTGCGCCGTGCTGCAGAAACACCTCAGTGACAAAACCGCACAGCTCATCGCCGATGCGGGTGGTGAGCTTGCCGTCCGAGAAGGTGCCCGCGCCGCCCTCGCCAAACTGGATGTTCGCGTTCACATCCAGCTCACCGGTAGCAGAGAAGTGCTCCACAGCCTTCACGCGCTCATCCAGCGCCGGGCCGCGTTCCAGCACAATGGGCTTGTAGCCCTGCCGGGCCAGCAGCAGTGCCGCAAACAGGCCTGCCGGGCCAAGGCCGCACACCACAGGCCGGTGTGCCAGCGGCAGGGTGCCGTTCTGCACCGAAAAGTCGGCCTTTTCGTGCAGGGTCACATCCCCGCCGCGGGCGGCAAAGGCTGCTTCTTCCGCCGGATTTTCCAGCGTGACGGCCACGGTGTAGACCAGCTTCGGCTGGCCGTGGCGGGCATCCACTGAGAGCTTTGCCACACCCAGATGCTGCACCTTGCCGCAGGGGATGCGGGCAGTGTGCAGGGCTTTTTCAAATGCCTGCGGCTCCCCCGCAGAGAGCGGCAGACGGATGTTGCGAACCAGAATCATTTTGTCTTATTGTCCTTTTCAGTTGCTGTCAATGCGGCACTGCAGCACATAGCTGCCCAGTGCAAAGATCTTGCCGTTGGAGGGCACATACAGGCGGCAGGCAATGTTCTGCTGGCCGGTCGCCACCGAGAAGTCCTCAGCGTCGATCTCAATGACCACCTGCTCCGGGGTCAGAGTCTCCATGGCGCCCTTGGGGCCGCAGAGCGTGACATTCATCAGCCGCTCAGTCTCCACCGTCAGCTGATAGGTCGCAGGCAGGTTGATGACCTGCACACAGGTGTTGGGCAGGTTCATGGTCTTGGTCTCCAGGTTGGAGCAGTCGAAGCTGACCGTGATGGTGGAGATGTTGTCCAGCAGATAGATATCCGACGGCAGCTCGATGGGCATCTCGTAGATCTTGTTCAGCGTAAAGGTGGACAAGTCAATGCTGCCGATGGGCAGAGTAGAAAGCTGGTCGATCTTGGACGCCGGACCCGCCACCTTCAGTTCCTTGCGGCTCAGGGCATACACCAGCACAGAGTCGTCAAAATCTTTCGGCGCATTGATGAAATTCACATTCACCGGCAGGGTTGCCATTTTGTACACCTGCAGCGTCACGTCCACGCTGGTCTCTTCCAGCTCTGTATACTCGAACTTAACTTCCTTGCCGCCGGAAGTGTAGAACCGCAGCGGCGTGTTCAGGGTGACCGACTCGGTCAGCTCGCCGGTGTAGGTCACCTCGGCGGTGCAGGTGGCCACCTTGTCCAGTTCGCTGCTGGGGCCGGAAAGGGTCACGGTCTCTTTGGAAACGTCCGTGCTGTAAAGGATGTAGCCGTCCGCAATGGTCAGATAGTTGGTGGTGATGGTCACAGGCAGAGTCTTTTCCTCCACCACGTCAAACACCACGTCTACCGTGTTGTCGCTGCCCTCCATGGTCACCGTGACGCCGTTGAGCAGGCCGTTGGCCCCGCGCACCAGCAGGCGGAGATTTTTCTCGCCGCTGTCCCGCACGCTGGACCAGTCCGGGTAGACCACGAAGTCCGAAGCGGTCAGGCCGCCGATGGTGTAGCCGTCGCCGGAAATTTTCAGGTTGACTGTTTTGTCCTCCGCGCTGACGATGCTCAGGCCGCGGGAGGTGTAGGCCGAGGAATCATAGCTGTAATCCACCGGCACGTTATAGATCATGTTGCTGGTGCCAGGCTGGACGATCATCGTCACCACCATCCAGGCAATGACAGCGCCCAGAATGGACAGTGCCAGCCGGATGCGGCGGTCATCCAGAATGTTTTTCTTGTGGGCGACGGCGGGCTTGGTGCCGTTCGCCTTGTTGGGCTTCGTGCTCATTGCTGCTCGTCCTCCTCCTTCTGGCTGGCCCAGCTCCACAGCCGCTTGAGCTGTTCCTTCCAGCCATTGGCAGTGCTCTTTTCGGCGGCAGTCTCCTTGGGGATCATCTCATCCACCAGACGGGTATACAAAGTCTGACGGTCAAAGTGGCGGATCAGCACACCGTTTTTCGCCATGGAAATGATGCCGGTCTCCTCGCTGACCACGATGGCGATGGCATCCGAGTTTTCCGCGATGCCAAGGCATGCGCGGTGGCGGGTGCCCATATCCTTGCCAAGGTCAAGGTTGTTGGACAGGGGCAGCACGCAGCCTGCCGCCTTGATGCGGCCATTTTCAATGATGGCTGCGCCGTCGTGCAGCGGGGTGCCTTCATAGAAGATGGTGCCCAGCACTTCCAGGTTGACCGCACTGTTCACCGGGGTGCCGGTACGCACGATCTCCGAAAGGTTCGTGTGGCGTTCCAGAACGATCAATGCGCCGGTTTTTGTCTCGGAAAAGCGCTCTGCTGCGTCGCAGATGGCAATGATCGCACTGCGCCAGACACCTTTCAGGCTGGGGTCGTTGTAGCGGCCCTTCACATTGAACAGCTTGCCGGCCCACTGGTCGGTCTGGCCCATGCGCTCCAGTGCACGGCGGATCTCCGGCTGGAACAGCACCACCAGAGTCAGCAGACCGACCTGCAGCAGCGAGTTCAGCAGCCAGGTGACAGTGCGCATGTTCAGCGTTTCGGCCACCAGATAGACCGCCAGCACCAGCAGTGCGCCCTTGGCCAGCTGACCGGCGCGGGTGCGGTTGATGATGCCCAGCAGCTGATAGATCAGGAATGCAATGATGATGATATCGAAAAGATCAACGATCTTGAAGGTCTGAAAATTCGCGATGATCGCATTCAGAGTCATTGGTGTACGCTCCCGTTACAACGTTTCGATAAGGGCGACGGCATGAGCTGCAATGCCCAGCCCCTCGCCGGTAAAGCCCAGATGCTCCTCGGTGGTGGCCTTCACGCTCACGGCATCCACCGGCAGGCCGAAGGCCTCCGCCAGATTGGCACGCATGGCCGGGATGTGAGGGGCCAGCTTGGGCCGCTGGCACAGCAGCGTGGCATCGATGTTTTCAATGCGGTAGCCATGCTCTTTCAGGATCTCCGCCACGCGGCGGGCCAGTTTCAGGCTATCGGCGCCGGAATAGGCCGGGTCATTGTCCGGGAAGTGCTGGCCGATGTCGCCCAGCGCCGCTGCACCCAGCACAGCGTCCATCACCGCGTGGGTCAGCACGTCAGCATCCGAGTGGCCCAGCAGGCCCTTTTCGAAAGGCACTTCCACACCGCCCAGAATGAGTTTGCGGTCTTCTACCAGACGGTGCACATCATAGCCATGTCCAATACGCATTGTATGTTCCTCTTTCTGTTCCGGGCGAGGCAGATCCTCGCGGGTGGTGATCTTCAGATTGGCGTAGTCGCCCTGGGTCAGCTGCACGGTACGGCCGGTCAGTTCAAACAGGCTGCAGTCGTCCGTGACAAGGCGGGCTTTTTCTTCGTCCAGTTCTTCCAGCGCTGCAAGATAAGCTGCGCGGTCAAAGCACTGGGGTGTCTGCACCGCATACAGAGTGCTGCGGTCGGGTGTCGTTTCCACAAGGCAGTTTTCCGGCACAGTCTTGCCGTCGCCGCGCACTGCCGCTTTGATGGTGTCTTTCACCGGCACAGCAGGGGCTGCAGCGCCGCACCGGGCGGCAGCTTCCAGCGCTGCGGCGATCACAGCCTGACTGACGAAGGGCCGGGCCGCGTCATGTACTGCGACGATCTCCCCGCCTGCTGCCATCACGCCGTTCTTCGCGCTCTCGGCGCGGGTCGCACCGCCGGCCACGATCTGCACGGGCTTTGTGCAGTCCGCTGCCTGCTGCTCCACAAAAGCGCGGTTTTTGCCCGCCACCAGCACGATCTCCGACACAAGCGGACACTGCTCGAATGCACGGATGCTGCGGCGCAGCACCGTCTCCCCGCCCAGATCAAAGCTGAGCTTGTCAAAGCCCATGCGGGTGGAAGAGCCTGCTGCCACCAGCACCGCCGATACTCTTTTTTCCAATTTCTACACCTGCCTGCCGTCGCGCCGCCAAAAGCAAATTCTTCCTGCGGCTGGATATAATAAACCATATTTTATTATAGCGTATCACAGCCCAAACTGCAACCGATATTCTACAGCAAAAATGCCCCTCTGCACAGGGCAGAGGGGCACAAATGAACTATCGTAAAATTTACTTCAGGATCGGCTCAATAGCGGCGGCCAAAGCATCTTTCTGTGCCTGTGCTTCTGCCAGATCCTTGCCCAGCGTGGTGAAGTAGGTCTTGATCTTCGGCTCGGTGCCGGAGGGACGGACCACGACGGTAGCGCCGTTCTCCAGACCATAGATCAGCACGTTTGCTGCGGGCAGGCCGGTCTCCTCGGGCTTCTTGTAGTCGGTGACCTTGACCACCTTGTGGCCAGCCAGCTCGGTGGGCGGGTTGTCACGCAGCTTCTGCATGATGGAAGCCATCTTCTCCATGCCGGTCAGGCCGGGGAACTCGAAGCTGTCCACCTTGTTCAGGTAGCGGCCATACTCCTTGTAGATCTCTTCCAGACGCTGCTTGATGGAGGAACCGATGCTGCGGTAGTAAGCAGCCATCTCGCAGATCAGCATGGAGCCGATGATGGCGTCCTTATCACGCACATAGGGGCCAGCCAGATAGCCGTAGCTCTCCTCGAAACCGAAGATGAAGCGATCCACTTCACCGGCAGCTTCCAGATTTGCGATCTGGTCGCCGATCCACTTGAAGCCGGTCAGCACGCTGCGCATCTCCACGCCGTAGTGTGCGGCGATGGCGTCTGCCAGCGGGGTGGAGACGATGGACTTGACAGCCACGGGGTTCTTGGGCATGGTGCCCTTCTCAATGCGGCCTGCGCAGATGTAATCCAGCAGCAGAGCGCCCATCTCGTTGCCGGACACCAGCTCATAGCTGCCGTCCGGGCACTTCATGGCGATGCCCACACGGTCTGCGTCGGGGTCGGTGGCCAGCATCAGGTCTGCGCCGGTCTTGGTGGCCAGCTCCAGACCCAGCTTCAGGGCCTCGAAGATCTCGGGGTTGGGGTAGGAGCAGGTGGTGAAGTAGCCGTTGGGGTACTCCTGCTCAGGCACGATGGTGATGTCGGTGATGCCCATATCGTTCAGGACATGAGTGACAGGCACCAGGCCGGAACCGTTCAGCGGGCTGTAGACCAGCTTCAGGCCGGCAGTCTTGCACAGACCGGGGCGCACCTGACGAGCCTCGATGGCATCATACAGAGCCTTCTTGCAGTCATCGCCCACAAAGCGGATCAGGCCCTGCTCCACGCCCTCAGCAAAGGAGATGTACTTTGCGCCGGTGAGCACATCGGTCTTCTGGATCTCATCATAAACGATGGCAGCGGCGTCATCGGTCATCTGGCAGCCGTCCGGGCCGTAAGCCTTGTAGCCGTTGTACTTGGCAGGGTTGTGGGAAGCGGTGACCATGATACCGGCGTTGCACTCGTAGTAACGGGTAGCAAAGCTCAGTGCGGGCACAGGCATCAGCGCGTCATAAATGCGGACTTTGATGCCGTTTGCAGCCAGAACGCCTGCGGCAGTCTTGGCGAAAGCATCGCTCTTCAGGCGGCTGTCGTAGCTGATGGCCACAGTCTGATTGCCGCCCTGGGTCTTGACCCAGTTTGCCAGGCCCTGCGTGGCCTGACGCACGACATAGATATTCATACGGTTGGTGCCAGCGCCCAGAACGCCGCGCAGGCCGGCCGTGCCGAATTTCAGAGTCACAGCAAAGCGGTCCTTGATCTCATCATCATTTCCCTCGATCTTGGCCAGCTCAGGCTTCAGATCGGCGTCTTCCAGCTCTGCAGCCATCCAGCGCTTATATTCATCCAAATACATCTTGCACACCTTACCTTTTGTAAATTTTTCCGCAAAAAGGGATGGTTTGTATAAACCCACTTATAATATAAACTCTTGTGTCCATCGTGTCAATTGCGTAATCTGCAACAATATTTTCGGTTCAAACCGGGCATATGGCACAAAAATCCAAGTTTCTCCCGACATTGCCCGGAAAATCACAGCACTCATCCGGGTTTTTCAGCCGCTGATAAGGCACTCCGATGTCGTCCAGCACATCCATCCACTGCTCCAGTCCCACACCATTTTCGCACAGATAGCGCAGCAGCTGCATGGCCCGTGCAAAACTGTCCGCTGTCAGCACTGCGGCGCTGCGCACTCTGCCGCCCTGTTCATGCCGCAGCTCCATCAGCACGCCCCGCTGCGTGGATGCACCGCAATAGATCAGCGTGTGTGCCTGCTGCAGCCCTTCCAACTCGGAATATGTATGAATATATCGGCAGTATTCTTTGGTCATCATGGAAAAACCTGCTCCTTTCCTTTGCATTGACAACGTTCCTGCCCTTTACTATAATGAATTCAAGCATGAAAGTCTGTCGAAGGATGGCAGAAATTCCCAAAAATTTCCACATTTGCCAGTTTTATTTAGATCCGGCAGCTGCCGGTGCAAGGGAGAGCATCATGTATTCTGTGACCAGAAGTTTCGGCCTGAACGGTCTGAGCGGCTTTGCCGTAGAGGTGGAAGCCGATGTCTCAGGCGGCCTGCCCGCGTTTTCCATCGTGGGCCTGCCCGATTCCGCCGTGCGGGAAAGTGCCGACCGCGTGCGCGCAGCCATCAAAAATCTGGGCTTCAAGTTCCCGGATCGGCGCATCACGGTGAACCTTGCCCCGGCAGACGTGCGCAAGACCGGCCCGGTGTATGACCTGCCCCTGCTGCTGGCGCTGCTGACATCCAGCGGCCAGCTGGAAGCTATCCCGGAAGACACAGCTTTTCTGGGGGAACTTGCTCTGGACGGCACTTTGCGCCCGGTGTCCGGCGTGCTGCCCATGGCGCTGGCCGCTGCAGAAAGCGGCATCCATTCCCTGTATGTTCCTGCGGAAAACGCCGCCGAGGCCGCAGAGGCCTGCGCCGACGGCCTGACCGTCTACCCTGCCCACACCGCCCGGGAGGTGGTGGATGACCTGAACGGCATCTCCCCTCTCGCCCCCGCTGCCGTCGTCCCCTTTGACCCGGAGGACGCCTGGGCGCAGGTGCCGGATTTTGCGGATGTGATGGGACAGTCGCTGGCCCGCCGGGCCATGGTCATCGCTGCCGCAGGCGGACACAACGTACTGCTGATCGGTGCGCCCGGCACCGGCAAGTCCATGCTGGCCAAACGCCTGCCCGGCATCCTTCCTCCCCTAACCCGTGAGGAAGCCGTGGAGACCACCAAAATTTATTCCATTGCGGGCCAGCTGCCGCAGGGGCGCGGCCTTATCTCTGCGCGGCCCTTCCGCAGCCCGCACCACTCCGCCAGCGCTGTTTCACTGGCGGGCGGCGGGGCACAGTTCCGTCCCGGTGAGTGCAGCCTTGCCAACTGCGGCGTGCTGTTCCTGGACGAGTTGCCGGAGTTCTCCCGCGAGAGCCTTGAAGTGCTGCGCCAGCCGCTGGAGGACGGTCAGATCACCGTGAGCCGTGCGGCAGGCAGCGCCACCTACCCCAGCCGCTTCCAGCTGGTGGCCGCCATGAATCCCTGCAAGTGCGGCTACTACGGCCACCCGACCCGGCAGTGCACCTGCTCGCCCAGCGCTGTGCGGCAGTACCGCAGCCGGGTGTCCGGCCCGCTGCTGGACCGCATCGACCTGTGCGTGGAGATGGACCCCATCGCCTTTGATGAGCTGCACGCATCAGCTCCATCCGAGAGCAGCGCTGAGCTGCGGAAACAGGTGCTTGCGGCGCGGGCCGTTCAGGCCAGGCGTTATTCTGCGCCCGGCTTCGAGGGCGTGCGCTGCAACGCCCAGCTCACCGCCGGGCAGGTGCGGCGCATCTGCCGCATGACTCCCGCCGCCGAGCGGCTTCTGCGGGCATCTTACGACGCCCTTGGCCTTTCTGCCCGCGCCCACGACCGCATCCTGCGCGTGGCTCGCACCGTGGCCGACCTGGCAGGCAAACAGCTGCTGGATGAGGATTCCCTGCTGGAAGCACTGCAGTACCGTGCGCAGGAAAAAGTAGAGATCTGAAAGGAATTTTATATGCGAATCGAACGTATGACCCTCCCGGAGCATCCGCTGTATGAGCGGGCCATGAAGCTGTACTGCAGCAGTTTTCCGCCCCACGAACTGCGGGAAGAGCCTTCGCAGCAGAAGATCCTGAGCGACCCAGCCTATCACTTTGACCTGTTGTTCGATGGTGAGCAATTTGTTGGCGAAGTCCTGTACTGGGAAATTGCCGGATTTTTCTACATTGAGCATTTTTGCATCTTGCCGGAGCTGCGCAACCGCCATTACGGGCAGGCCGCACTGGAACTTCTGCACAGCATGCCGCTGATCTTGGAGATTGACCCGCCCGTGGATGCCATTTCCATCCGCCGAAAAGGCTTTTATGAGCGGTGCGGGTTCGTCCCGAACCCTTACCGCCACATTCATCCGCCTTACCACCGCGGCAACAGCGGCCATGAGCTGGTGGTCATGTCCTACCCCGCCGCATTGACACAGGAGCAGTACGACGCCTTTTATGACAGTCTGACCAATATCGTGATGAAAGACGTTTTCTGAGCCCAACGCAAAAAGGAGCTTTCTGTATGGAAAAAATATACAGAAAGCTCCTTTTATTTCATGAAAAGGTATCAGAATTTCCGCCAGGTGTCCGGCATGAACAGCACCAACATCGGGAAAATTTCCAGACGGCCGGCCAGCATGTCGAAGATCATCACCAGCTTTGCGGGGTTCGTAAAGCTGCCGAAGTTCATCATGGGGCCCACCTGCGCAAGGCCGGGGCCGATGTTGTTCAGGGTGGCCGCAATGGCTGTGAAGTTCGTCACCATATCAAAGCCGTCCAGACTGACGAACAGGAAGGACGCCACAAAGATGAAGAAATATGCTGCCATGTAGACATTGGTGGTGCGGATGGTCTCGTGGTTCAGCAGCTTGCCGTCCATGCGGACAGGGGCCACCACCTGCGGGTGCAGGGCCTGTTTCAGCTCTTTGCCCAGCGTCTTGCCCAGAATGAGGAAGCGGCTGACCTTGATGCCGCCGCCGGTGCTGCCCGCGCAGGCACCAATGAACATCAGCACCACCAGCACTTCCTTGGACAGCGTGGGCCACAGGTCGAAGTCGCAGCTGGAAAAACCGGTGGTCGTGATGATGGAGCCCACCTGGAATGCCGCCTGACGCACCGCCTCGCCGACGCTGTTGTAGATGCTGTAGATGTTAACCGTGATAATGCCAATGGCTGCCAAAATCACAATGAAGTAGCCGCGCACCTCTTCGCTGATGACACGGCTGAACTTGCGCATCAGCAGCAGGAAATAGGCATTGAAGTTGACGCCAAAGAGGATCATGAAAATGGTCACGACCCACTGGATATAGGGCGAAAAGCTCGTGAAACTGTCGTTCTTGAAGCCAAAGCCGCCGGTGCCCGCCGTACCAAAGGCCGTGAGCAGCGATTCAAACACCGACATGCCGCCGAACAGCAGGAACACAAATTCCAGCACAGTGAGTGCAAAATAAATTCCGTACAAAATTTTTGCCGTAGACTGCACCTTGGGCACCAGCTTATCCACCTGCGGGCCGGGGCTTTCGGCCTTCATCAGGTTGACATGGGAGCCGCCGGTCAGGGGCAGCAGGGACAGTAGGAACACCAGAACGCCCATGCCGCCGATCCAGTGGGTGAAGCTGCGCCAGAACAGAATGCCCTTGGGCAGGTCTTCCACGCCGGGCAGGATGCTGGCACCGGTGGTGGTGAAGCCGGACACCGTTTCAAACAAGGCGTCCACCGGGTTCGGGATGCAGCCCGTCACCACAAAGGGCACTGCGCCCACGATGGAGATGACGATCCAGCTCAGCGAGGTGGCTGCAAAGCCCTCCCGCATGTAAAACACCTTGCTGCGGGGCTTGATGTAGGTCAGGACCCCGCCGACGGCGGCGCTGACAGCCGCCGTGGTCAGGAACACGCCCAGCACGAACCACTCGCCGTAGATCCAGCTGGCTGCTGCCGGAAGCAGCAGCAGTGCGCCTTCGATCATCAGCACATAGCCCAGCAGACGGAAAACGATTGCATAATTCATAGCCCGCCTCCGTTAGACCTCTGCATCCTTGTCCACGATGTCGCGCAGGTCGTGCAGGCCGTGCTCCAGCGTGACCACGATAACGTTGTCGCCCACCTGGATTTGGTCGCCGCCGCGGGGGATCAGGATGCGGTCGCCGCGGGTGATGCAGCACAGCAGCAGGTTCTTTTTCAGGTGCAGCTGGCTCAGGGGCACGCCGGTGGCGGCGCTCTCCTCATGGACGGTGAATTCCAGCGCTTCCACGCGGTCGTCCAGAATGCGGTACAGGGTCTTGATGTTGCTGCCCGCCTCGTTCTGCAGCGCACGCACATACTGCACGATGTAGTCGCAGGTCATGTACTTGGGGTAGACCACGCTGCCCAGATCCAGCCCGGCCAGAATGTCGTCAAACTCCAGGCGGTTCACCTTGGTTACCAGCTTGCCGTGGGAGTGCTTTTTGGCAAACAGGGTCAGCAGCACATTCTCCTCGTCAATGTTGGTCAGGGCCACAAAGGCCTCGGTGGACTCCAGCCCCTCGGACAGCAGGAACTCGCGGTTGGAGCCGTCCTCGTTCAGGATCTGGGCACCGGGCAGCTGCTCGGCCAGTTCCTGGGCGCGCTCGGCGTCCCGCTCCACAATGCGCACCCGCACGTGGTTTTCCATCAGCTCTTGGCTCAGGTAGAACGCAATGGCACCGCCGCCCACAATCAGGGCATTGCGCACCGGCTGCACCGGCATGTGGATGCGCTGGAAGAACTCGTGGGCCTTTTCCTGCGTTGCCAGGAAGGTGACCTGGTCACCGGTCTGCAGCACAAAGTTGCCGTTGGGAATGATCACTCCGCCATCCCGCTCCACGGCGCACACCAGGATGTCGCTTTTGAGCCGGGTGGGAATTTCGCGGATGGCCACACCGTCCAGCCCCTGCGCCGCCGTCAGGGCAAACTTGATCAGCCGCACACGGCCGCCGGCAAAGGTATCGATCTTGCTGGCACCGGGGAACCGCAGCAGATGGGAGATCTCCTTGGCCGCCGCCATTTCCGGGTTGATAATGGCCGAAATGCCGATCTGCTTTTTGATAAAATCCAGCTCGTGGCTGTAAGACGGGTTGCGCACACGGGCAATGGCGTGGCAGTGGCCCGCCTTTTTGGCAAACATGCAGCACAGCAGATTCAGCTCGTCCGAACCGGTGATTGCAATGAACACATCCGCATCTTCAATGCCCGCTTCGGCCAGCGTGGTAATGGATGAGCCATTGCCCACAATGCCCAGCACGTCATAGCTCTCGGTCAGGTGTTCCACACGTGCCTTGTTGGTGTCCACAACCGTTACGTTGTGGCCTTCCTCGCTGAGCTGCCGCGCAAGCGCTGTGCCAACCTTGCCGCCGCCCACCAGAATGATCTTCATAACAAGTCCTTTCTCTTTCCGTGTTCCTTGCCCGGAACAACGCGAATACAGCACAGTATAGCACATCCCGACACAAAGGTCTACCATTTATCCCGCAAATACGAAAAAATGCTCAAATCTCTGCCATTTTTCAGACAAAGCACCTTTTTCTGTCGGGCAGCAGGCTGCAAAAAGCTCCCCCTTTCGGGGGAGCTGGCTGCGAAT
>CAVKKE010000037.1:17641-19998 GCA_963656875.1 Barnesiella intestinihominis
GCTCCACGCCGTCTTTGGTCACCAGGGCGTACACCAGCGGTGCTTCTTCCGGCTTCTCCGGGCCGTAGGCAAGGCCGCTGCGATACTCGGCGGCAGCGGCTTCAAACTTATCCGCCGCACCATAGAAGGTGGCCAGGCTCTCGCCCTTGTGCACATAGTCGCCGCGCTTTTTGTGCAGGGTAATGCCGGCCGCAAAATCCAGCGGATCGCCCTTTTTCTGGCGTCCGGCCCCCAGCAGCACACTGGCGGAACCGATCTTCTCGGCATCGTTGGCCACAATGTACCCATCCTGCTCGGCCAGCAGCTCATAGCTTGCCGCGGGCTTTTCAAACAGACTGTAGTCGTCCAGCACACGGGTATCACCGCCCTGGGCCGCAAACATCTCCTTGCACTTGGCAAAGGCAGAGCCGTCCGCAATCACAGCCTGCGCCATGGCACGGCACTGGGCGGGGGTGCCCTTGTCGGCCAGCACCAGCATGTTGGCTGCCAGCTGCAGGC
Organism: Barnesiella intestinihominis; assembly: GCA_963656875.1. Lineage (GTDB taxonomy): Bacteria > Bacillota > Clostridia > Oscillospirales > Ruminococcaceae > Faecalibacterium. The sequence continues at coordinate 18,140 of CAVKKE010000037.1, forward strand.
ACACTTCCGTCAGGTCGGCAGGGCCTTTTCCCTTGAGCACGTCCATACTCTCCATCACTTCCAGGCTGTTGCCGATGTTGTGGCCCAGCGGGGTGTCCATATCGGTGATCATAGCGGCCACGCGGCGGCCATGGTGGGTGCCGATGGACACCATGAGCTTGGCCAGCTCAATGCTCTGCTCCACGGTTTTCATAAAAGCGCCGGTGCCGGTGGTCACATCCAGCAGGATGGCGTCCGAACCGGAGGCCAGCTTTTTGGACATGATGCTGGACGCAATGAGCGGAATGCAGCTGACCGTAGCCGTCACGTCCCGCAGAGCGTACATCTTTTTATCCGCAATGGCAATGCCCTCGCTCTGGCCGATGACCGACAGCCCGATCTTGTTGACCTGTGCAAAGAACTCTTCCTGCGAGAGAGCGGTTTTGGTGCCGGGCACGCTTTCCATCTTGTCGATGGTGCCGCCGGTGTGGCCCAGGCCCCGGCCGCTCATTTTGGCAATTTTTACGCCGCAGGCTGCCACAATGGGGGCAATGACCAAGGTGGTCTTATCGCCCACGCCGCCGGTGGAGTGCTTGTCCACCTTGATGCCCGGAATGGGTGAAAGATCCACCATCACGCCGCTGTGCGCCATCACATCGGTCAGCTCGGCGGTCTCTTCATCGGTCATGCCGCGCAGATAAACGGCCATCATCCAGGCTGCCATCTGATAGTCGGTCACATCCCCGGCCACATAGCCGTTGACGATGGTTTCCAGTTCTTCGCGGCTGTGGGTGCCGCCATCGCGCTTTTTGGCGATCAGATCATAAATGCGCATAACTTCACGCTCCTGTCGAAATAGTATGACATTATAGTCTCAGTATAGCAAAAATTCAATCAAAAGCAAGTTTTTTCTGTGAATTTTGTCCAAAGTTAGACAAAAAGGGCGCAACTGCCCGAAAAAGCAGCTGCGCCCGGAGTTTTTCTGCAGTGAACCCGTAAAAATCAGCGGGAACCCTTGTCGTAGGGGATGCCCTCGGCCTTGGGGGCCATGCTGTTCTTGGAGGTAAAGGCCAGGATCACCATGGACGCCACAAAGGGCATCATGTTGTAAATGTTGCTGGACCAGTGCAGCTGTGCCAGGAAGGTGGAGTCTGCAATGTTGGCCAGGCTCTTGAACACGGCAAAGAACATGGCCGCGCCAAAGATGTTGAAGGGCTTCCACTGTCCAAAGATCATAACGGCCATGGCCAGGAAGCCTGCACCGGCCACGCCCACCTCAAAGTTCCAGGTCTGCACCGGGGGCACAATGTAGGCCATGCCGCCAATGGCACCCAGTGCGCCGGAAATGATCACACCGGCATAGCGCATCTTGTACACGTTGATGCCCACGGAATCGGCTGCCTGGGGGTGCTCACCGCAGGCGCGCAGGCGCAGGCCAAAGCGGGTCTTGTACAGCACAATGTAGCTGACGATCAGCAGCAGGATGCCCAGCGGCACAAACACGCTGAGTTCCAGCCCGCCAATGCTGAACAGGAACGGTTTGTTGGAGTAGTTCAGCTTGGCGCTGCCGCTGTCGCTGAAATACTTGGCAATGACCACGGCAATAGCGGTGGCCAGCAGGTTCAGGGCCGTGCCGCCGATGGTCTGATCCGCCTTCAGGTTGATGGAGGCAAAGGCCAGCAGCAGGCTGTAGACCATGCCGGCCAGGGCTGCCACCAGGATGGAAATGAGCACCACCAGGAACGTGGGCATTCCGGCGGGCAGCATGGTCAGGGTGAGAACACCTGCCACACCGCCGATGACCATGATGCCTTCCAGTGCGATGTTGATAATGCCGGAGTGTTCGCTGAACATACCGCCCAGAGCCACCAGCATCAGCA
>CAVKKE010000038.1:0-19511 GCA_963656875.1 Barnesiella intestinihominis
GCGCAAGAAAATTCACCCGCTGACGAAGCGGCAGACTGCCATTCTCCATCAGGAAACCGTAGCGCGCCAGCTCCAGCATTTCAGCGTCGTTGTAGGTGTCACCAACCCTGACCCATGAGCAGGTGCTGAAAATCGCAAGGCTGTTCAATGTGTCTACGGATTTTCTGCTGGGAGAAACCAACATCCCCGACCGCAAGAACTACGATATTGCCGAACTGGGCTTGTCCGTAGAAGCTGCAAAGAATCTCTACACAGGCAAGGTCAATACAGAGGTGGTCAACCTGCTGCTGGAAAACGCTCGCTTTGCGGAGCTTACTTACCGTATATCGCAGTATTTTGATGACACCTTTGCGTCTGGCATTGCGGCACAGGACACCATGCTCACGACATGGAGCACCCTGCTGCGCACAAAGGTCAAAACCCCGGAAGCAGCCAAAGCCGCAGCCGTTACGCCGAGCAGGAAGCCATACACTGATTATTTGGCTATGGAAGGATGTTACAGGAACTTTTCCCACATTGCATTTGCTGCGGTAAGGACATCTTCGCTCACACCCTCCGACAGGCGTCTGGTGACATACCATTGTGTATCGTCTGCGCCCGCTACCTCAGCAAGTGCAGTATTTTCCAGCGGCAGGGCAAAATCCTCAATGCGGACAGTCTCCCCCTCCTGCGGGTCGGTACCGTCCAGCTTCTGGAAGCAGCCATATTTCTGTTCCATGGCAGCGGGGTCGTCCACGATGAAAATTGTGCTTTCGCAAAGGTAAAAGTCTGCGTTCAGTTTGTCCTCGCTGGACTGCATCATCTGACGGAGGGAAGCATCCTGCGTTTCAAAGTCGAATGCCAACCAGATGCCTTTGATCTGCACCTTTACGTTTCCGTCGCCGTTGATATCCTCGCCAAGAGATTCCAGCCGATCCTCCACTTCGGTCAGAAATGCCGTGTCCGGGTCGGTGCGGCTGACGACCGCCACCATGTAATCGGGCTTTACCTCTGTGACCCGACTCCACACAAAATACCCAAGGAGCAGAACTGCCGCCGCAACCACAGCCACATAATACCAGTGATAATGCCACCAGTTGGCACGTTTTTCGGCGGTGGTAAGTTTACGGGGCTTTTCGATCACCAGATCCTCTGGCGCGATCTCTCGTTCATAGCGATAGGATGCCATGGCAATGTCCTCTCTTTTCAGGATGTTTTCTGATTGTATTATAGCACGATTCCCGGGCAGCGGCAGGCTGTCCGGGAATTTTTATGTGCTTGTTTATACCCGTGTGCGCAGACACTTGAGGTTTGCACCAGTTACTGTGTACTCACCAGTGCCTGCGGGAAGAAACAGACTTTCTCCCTTTTTGATGGGCAGGCTCTCATAGCCTTCGGTCAGAATGCCTTCTCCTTCCAGTATCAGCAGGGAAGTGAAGGAGGTCTCGTCACAGTTGTCTTCAAAATTGCCGTCGATGACATCTACGGTGAAGTAATCGCACTGGGCCAGATGACCGTGGAAGTCATGCGCTACGGGCGGCTTGCGTTCGGTGACATCCAGTGCCTGGGGGATGTGGAGCTGGCGGGGGTTGCCATCCGCACCCCTGCGGTCATAATCATAGATGCGGTAGGTGACGTTGGAGTTCTGCTGGATCTCGGCAACTACGATCCCCTTGCGGATGGCGTGGAGTGTACCAGACGGGATAAAGAAACAATCGCCCTTATGCACGGGCACGGCGTTCAGCACCGCAGTCAGTGTGTTATCCCTGATACGGCGTTCAAATTCCTCTTTGCAGATCTCCTGAGTGAAGCCATAATAGAGGCTGGCACCTGGTTCAGCTTCCAGCACATACCACATCTCAGTTTTGCCGTACTGGTGCTCATGTTCCAACGCGTAAGCGTTGGAGGGATGTACCTGAATGGACAGATCCTGCTTTGCGTCGATGAGCTTTGCAAGGATCGGGAACTCACTGAACGATTCACAGTCCGTGCCCAGACAGCCGGTGTGTGTGTCAATGTACTGCTGCAGGGTAGAACCATCCGGAAGATAGCTGGGACCATCCGGATGGCAGGAGAGCATCCATGCTTCGCTCAACGGGTGCAGATCACTCTGAATGTCATACTCCGTGCGCAGCTTTTCGCCGCCCCAGAGGTAATCTTTGCAGCTTGGTTTTAGTTGAATCGCTTTCATCTTTCTTCCCTCCAATATGTTTAAAAATGAGTATGAAAAGGTCGATTTCCTGAAAAAAGGGTGCAAAAAAGCTGCCCCGTCCATTTTTCGGCAGGAACGGGGCAGCCAGTTTGCGGGGAGATTATGCTTTTAACAGGTCGGCAGCGGCTTTGCCAAGGGTCTCATTGATGGCCTCAGCCTCGGCTTCGGTGGGAGCCACAGCGGACAGATATACCTTGATCTTCGGCTCTGTACCGGAAGGACGAACCATCAGCTTTGCGTCACCGGCAAGACGAAACTCGAGGACGTTCGCCTTCGGCAGACCGGTACCATCGGTATTATTATAGTCAAGGACAGATTCCACGGCGATGCCACCGATGTTCTGTGGCGGAGTCTCACGCAGCTGCTTCATGATGGCCTGCATGGTATACATCCCGCTTTCGCCCTCAAAGGCGAAGCTGTGCAGGGCATTGCGGTAGCAGCCGAACTCGGCATACAGCTTGTTGATGGCGTCAAGCAGTGTCATTCCCTGCTTGGCATACCATGCGGCGGCTTCGCACACCAGCAGGGTGGCGTTGACGGCGTCCTTGTCGCGGACGTGCGCACCAGACAGATAACCGTAGCTTTCCTCAAAGCCAAAGATGTAGCGGTCGGCTTCGTCGGCTGCTTCCAGCAGGCCGATCTGCTCGCCGATGAACTTGAAGCCGGTCAGGGTGCGGCGCAGCTCTACGCCGTATTTCTTTGCCACGGGAGTTGCCATATCGGTGGAAACGATGGTCGTGACTGCCACAGGATGCTCTGGCATGGTGCCCAGAGCCTTGCGGGTACGGCAGATGTAATCCAGCAGGATGATGCCCATCTCGTTGCCCGTAATGAGCCGATAGCCACCCTTTCCGTCCGGAACAGCTGTGCCGCAGCGGTCGCAATCGGGGTCTGTGCCAAGCAGCAGGTCGGGGTGCATTTTATCGCACAGGTCCAGGCCCTTCTGCATGGCTTCCCGAATCTCGGGGTTCGGGTAGGGGCAGGTGGGGAAGTTTCCGTCCGGCTTTTCCTGCTCCGGCACCACGGTCACATGGGTGACTCCCAGCTTTGCCAGCAGCTTTTTGACGCATTCCAGGCCGGAACCGTTCAACGGGGTGTAGACCAGTTTCAGGTCCTCGATGCCGGCGCCGTCGCCCACACGCTGGGCATAGACGGCATCCACAAAGCCATCCAGACACTGTTCCGAGCTGTACTCGATCTTGCCTTCGGCGAGGGCTGCATCAAAATCGGCGGGCTGCACGGCAAAGCAGTCCACGGCTTCGATGGCGGCGAGAATTTTGGCTGCCACTTCCAGTGTGATCTGGCAGCCATCCGCGCCATAGACCTTGTAGCCGTTGTACTTGGCGGGGTTGTGGCTGGCCGTCACACAGACACCTGCGCCGCAGCCGTAGTACCGCACGGCCCAGCTGAGCGCCGGGGTGGGCTCCAGACGGGGGTAGATGTAGGCTTTGATTCCGTTTGCCGCCAGCACCGCAGCGGTCTCGCGGGCGAACACATCGCTCTTGATGCGGCTGTCGTAACCGATGGCCACCTTTTTGGGCAGATCGGACGCATTCAGGTAGTTGGCAAGGCCCTGCGTGGCCTTGCGGATGTTGTAGATATTCATGCGGTTGGTGCCCGCACCGATGACGCCGCGCAGACCGCCAGTGCCAAATTCCAGTTCGCGATAGAACCGGTCGGTGATGGCGTCCTCGTCGCCTGCGATGTTTTGCAGTTCCGCAGCAAGGTCGGCGGGCATGTTGGGCTGGGCGAGCCAGCGGTCATATTGTTCTTTGATTTTTTGCTCCAACATAAGATCACACTTTCTTCAGATACCAGATCTTTGCAGATGTCTGGCCGTAGACCCCGGGCAGTTCCAAGCCGGTGGTCATCAGCTGCACACCAAGATAGGTATGGTTCTCTTCATCGGTGTACTGCGCAGCCGGGTCCAGTGCTTCCAGCACCAAACGCGGGCGGGCATTCTGGCTGGCAACGCCGTGCGTTCCACTCATGGCATCACCCACGGCAAAGACAGCGGATTCACTGCCATCTTTGGCCACGATCATCCAGGCAGCGCCCAGACCATTGGGTTCCGGGTTGACCAAGCGGTGCAGTTCTCCGCCGCGTAGCAGGGCACCGTGCTGGCGATACCATGCCACATAGGGGCGAAGCTCAGCCAGCTCTTCCTCGGTGTATTTTGTCAGGTCAAGCTCAAAGCCGAAGGTGCCGCTCAGCGCCGCCGCCATGCGGGCCTCCGGGGTGGAAATGTGACCGGTGCAGTGGTTGGGCACGGTGGAGAAGTGCGCACCCATTACGCAGCCGGGATAGAACAGGCTGGTGCCGTACTGGATGGTCAGGCGGCACCGTGCATCGGTGTTGTCGCTGCACCAGATCTGCGGGCTGTAGTACAGCATTCCGCAGTCGAACCGTGCGCCGCCGCCGGCACAGTTTTCCAGCAGCAGATCGGGGTACTTTTCGGTCAGGCGGCGCTGCAGTTCGTATACACCCATCACATAGCGGTGATAGACTTCGCCCTGCCGCTTGGTGGGCAGTTTTACATTGTAAACATGGGCCAGGCTGCGGTTCATATCCCACTTCATATATTTAAGCGGGCAGCTCTGCAGGATGGCGTCCAGCTGCTGCCAGATGCCGTCTACAACTTCCGGGCGGCTGAAGTCCAGCGTGTACTGCTGGCGAATTTCCAGCGGGGTGCGGCCTTCAATGGTAAAGGCCCAATCCGGGTGGGCACGGTACAGGTCACTGTTCGGGCTGATGGCTTCCGGCTCGACCCACAGACCCATTTCCAGCCCCAGCAGGTTGATCTTTTTGCACAGGCCCGGCAGACCATCGGGCAGCTTGTTCGTGTCTGCCACCCAGTCGCCCAGGCTGGACGAGGTATCGTTGCGGCCTTTGAACCAGCCATCGTCCAGTACAAACAGGTCAATGTCCGCTTTCTTGGAGGCCTGTGCCAGTTCCAGCAGCTTCTTTTCGTCGAAATCAAAGTAGCAGGCTTCCCAACTGTTGATAAGCACCGGGCGCGGGGCAGTCATGTCCTGCCAGCGTGGCGGCAACAGCCGGGTGCGGATGGCGTTGTGGAACCGGCGGCTCATCTCGCCCAGACCCTGATCGGAATAGATCATCGCGGCTTCGGGCGCGGTGAAGCTCTCGCCGGGCTGAAGCGTCCAGTGGAAATGATACGGATGGATGCCCATCACCAGACGTTCGCCGCCATCGGCACACTCTGCTTCTATGAGGAAGTTCCCGCTGTACACCAGTGCAAAGCCCCATGCACTGCCGGTGGTCTCGGTGGTGTCGGCATGGCACAGTGCCACCGCTGGGTTGTGGGCGTGGCCGGGGATGCCCCGCATACTGCCAATGCTCTGGATGCCGCAACGCAGTGCTGTGCGTTCCGGAGTGCGCTCTGCAGCCCAAGTGCCGTTCAACGTGATCAGCTCCAGCATATCCGGCGCAAAGTCGAGAGAAAGCGAAGCGGCTTTGTTCAGGGTCAGTGGATCTGTGCCCTCGTTGGTATATACGGCGGTACGGGTGATAAGATCTTCGGCTTCGTACACGCTGTACCGCAGTTCTACGGAAAGCCCGCCTGCGTCTTTCAGAAAGACCGACAGCGTTTCCACACCTTCCCCTGTGCGGAACATCGGCAGATCGGGAAGTTGGGGCTTGCCGACCTGCGCCACGGCATGGTCGAATACCAGAGCGGCTGCCTCGGTACCGTCGCCATATTCCGGCACGACCGAAGGCGTGCGATTGTCCGCTGTGCCGCTGCCGGAGCATTCCTGCTGCATCAGATCCGGCCAGCAACCGGGGTCGCTGTGGGGCATACGGGATTCCGTCAGGTCAGGCGCGTCGTCCGGAAGGCGAGAACCATAATAAGTATGCAGCAGCATTCCCTTCGGACCGACTGCCATCTGATAGCTGGTATGGGCGGTGTGCAGGGTGAAAATCTTTTCAGAACGAACGATCATGGAATGTTTCCTCTCAGAAATTTAGTTGTCTGACCCGATTTTCCACGGGTCCTGCGGCTCTTCGGTGGAACGTCTGGCTTTTTCCATCTGGTCAAAGGCGGGGCGCATCAGTGCCGCCATACCCAGTGCTGAACCAGAACCTCCAATGAGAAGCATCAGCGGAGCCAGATACACGAACCATGCCGGAGCAGCTTTTGCCAGCAGAGGCATCCAGCAGAGAAAAGCCAGAATGCCAACGGTGGGCAGCAGATTGGCGGTGGTCATCCGGGCCCCATCGGTCAGCACCAGAAACACTTTGGGGTACGAAAACCGTGCCAGCAGGGCAAAGCCCCAGCTGCCGCAGCAGCCGGTCAGCACCAGCAGCAGAAAGGACGCTGCGGCCAGAATGCCGTTGCCGGTGGTGTCCTGTGCCGTAGCGGTGCGCATCCCGGTGAGGGCGGCAAAGCCTGCCAGCAAAAGCACCAGCCACAGGGCGGTGGATTGCTTAAAATCCCGCTTGAACGCCTTGAAAAAGTCGGTGCGGACGGTGTAGTCCTCCTTTGCCGCCATCTTGTTTACCACCGTGAACAGCCCCAGCGTGGAGACCCCGGCGGTGACGATGGGCAAACAGCACACCAGCCACAGAAGATTGGCAAAAAGCAGATCGCCGATCTTTCCCATGGTGCGGTAGAAGGGGCTGTCGATGTTGGTCTTTTTCATGGCGTTTCCTTTCGGGTGGAGCGTTCAGAGGGGCGGTTTACTCGCCGATGCTCTTGAGGTACTTCAGATTTTTGTCGATGAGGTCGCACCGCTGCTTTACGCAGTCCACGCTGCGCAACGGGTCGGCGGGGGTGTTGAAGGCGAAGTCCAGCAATTTCTCAATGGTGGTAGAAGCCACATGGAGACGGGTATCGCTTGCTGCATAATAAATATACACGCTGCTGTCCTCGTCGGCAATGGCACCGTTGGTGAACACCACGTTGGAAACATCACCCACACGCTCCCAGTCACGGGGCGCAATGAGGAAGCCGGACGGCTCGGCAATGACCTTGCTTGGGTCATCCAGCGCAGTGACGAACACATAGATGACGTACCGCAGACCGGCGGCTGTGCTGCGTACGCCGTGGGCGATGTGGAGCCAGCCCTTTTCCGTTTTAATGGGCGTTGCGCCTTCGCCGTTTTTGGATTCGGTGATGGTGTGATAGCGGCGGGGACTTGTGATGATCTCCTCATCAATGACTGCGTGGGTGATATCCTCGCATAAACCAAAGCCCACACCGCCGCCGGAACCGGTATCAATGAAATCATCCATCGGGCGGGTGTAGAACGCATACTTGCCGTTGACGAACTCCGGCAGCAGATCTACGTTGCGCTGCTGCGGGCTGCGCTTGGTCACGAGGTTCGGCAGGCGTTCCCAGATCTTCAGGTCTTTGGTGCGCACGATGCCGGCCGCAGCCACAGCGGCAGACAGGTCATTGACACTGTGGTCCTTGCTCTCGGAGCAGAACACGCCGTAGATCCAGCCATCCTCGTGCTGGGTCAGGCGCATGTCGTAAACATTGGTCTCCTCCGGACAGGTGTCCGGCAACAGAATGGGCTTCTCCCAGAAGTGAAAGCCCTCCACGGGGCTGTCGCTCTCGGCTACGCCGAAGAAGCTCTTGCGGTCATTGCCCTCAATGCGTGCGACCAGATAATACTTGCCGTTCAGCTTGATCGCACCGGAGTTGAATACGGCGTTCACGCCCAGACGTTCCATAAAGTGGGGGTTCGTTTCAGGGTTCAGGTCGAACCGCCAGCTCAGCGGGATGCTCTCGCGGGTCAGGACGGGGTTCTCCCAGCGGTCATAGATGCCGTTGTAGAAATCGCTTTTCTTGTTTTTGCGGGCGAGAGAGGCATCCTGCAATGCCTTCTGGCGCAAGTATTCGCGATGCAGTTTAGACTGTGACATCGGGGTTCCTCCTTATCAGTTCCATACACATTCTACCATTGTGGTAGGGGCATTTCCAAGGTTCAAGAATGGGTTTGCGGCTGCTGGGCTGACCGCTGGCGTCCACATCCCAGAACCACTCACTGCCAGGACGTTTGTCGACTATGACATTGCAGATGTAGTGATAGATATCGGCTGCTGCGTCGCGGTATTTTGTGTCACCGCTTTTCTGGTATTCGTTCACGAAACCTAAAATTGCTTCGGCCTGTACCCACCAGACACGGGTGGTGTCCACCTTGCCGCGATCACACTCATTCACAATAGAATGGTCGAGATAGGCTTCCTTGTAGATATGCGCCGCCAGATCGGAATTGATGGTGTGGATGCGGGCAGAAAGCTCTGCATCGCCCAGCAGGTCGCAGCCCCAGTCGATGAGCCAGCTGGACTCAATGTCGTGACCATAGCTGTATAGGTCGATGATGGAGTTATAATGCTCATCAAAGAACACCAGTTGACGGTGCAACGCAGGACTGTAGATTTTGTGCTCGTAGATCGCAAGGATTCGGCGCAGAGCCTGACCCACCTCGGGGTCGTGGCTTGCCTGATACAGTCCTGCGTAACCCTCGAACACGTGGAGCAGAGTGTTCATGGTCCTGGCTGCCATGACACCGTTCTCGGAAAGCTTTTCGTTGCTCTCCGGTTTCCAATCAACGGTAAAGGCTTCCAGATACCCCTCGCTGTCGGTGCAGTGCTGCTCGATGAGGCGGAAGATCTCTTTTGAGAGAGCCAGAGCGGCTTTTTCTCCGGTCAGACGGTAATAGGCTGAGAGGGCATAGATGGCAAAGCCCTGATTGTAGGTGTGCTTGGTGGTATCCAGCGGTTTTCCGGTATAGTCGCAGCTCCAATAGACACCGCCATTTTCCACATCGCAGCAATGTTCGGTGAAAAACGCATAGGCGTGGCGGGCGTCATCGGTCAGATCTGCACGGCCTGTCAGCATCGCCGCTTCAGAGAAGAACCACAGGATGCGGCTGTTGAGGATGCAGCCTTTCTCCGCAGTCTGGTCAAGATTCAGGTCAAAATCCATATAGCCGTAAAAGCCGCCGTGCTCTTGATCCCGCATCCGTTTCCAGAACGGGATGATATTGTGCAGCAGCATTTCTTCGGCTGCCTGCTTGATGGTTGCCATAGGAAGTTCCCTCCTGTTTTACCCAAATGAGCCCGTCCCGAGCGGATCGGGACAGGCTCGTTTGTCAGCGGATGCCGACTTCGTGGTCGGTGGGTCCTGCGTAATCGTGAGCCTTGATGTGCTCTACCACCTCATCTACGGTGGTAAAGGCAAGACCGACATAGCTGTCAGCGCAACCATAGTACAAAGCGATGCGACCGGTGGCTGCGTCCTGCAGCGTTGCGCAGGGAAAGCATACATTCGGCACGAAGCCACGCTCCTCATACCATTTTTCCGGAGTCAGCAGGAAGTTTTCACACCGATAGAGCACCTTGCTCGGCTCATCGCGGTCAAGGATCGCGCCGCCGATAGAGTAAACGAAACCGTTGCAGGTGCCGGTGACGCCATGGTAGAACAACAGCCAGCCCTCGCTGGTCTCAATGGGGGCAGCGCCGCCGCCGATCTTCACGCTCTCCCACCAATTGGAGCCTTTGCTCATCACATGGCGGTGACGCCCCCAGAACTCCATATCCGGACTCTGGCTCAGGAAGATATCACCAAACGGTGTGTGACCGCTGTCCGAAGGACGGCTCAGCATGGTGTACATGCCGCCGATCTTGCGGGGGAAGAGCACCGCATTCCGGTTGAACGGGATGAATGGGTTCTCGATGCGGACAAACGTCTTGAAATCGGTGGTCTTGGCGATGCCGATGGATGCGCCGTAGAAATCCTGACACCAGATGACATAATAGGTGTCCTCCACTTTGACCAGACGGGGGTCATAGGCGTAGACCGGCATGGCAGGCTCGCCCTTTTCGTTAACGAAGGGGATCTTTTCCTTGTCAAAAGTCCAGTGGATAGCATCCTCGCTATGTCCCAGATAGATATAGGGCACGCCATTGACCTGCTCGCCGCGGAATACGCCGATGAATTTACCCTGATAGGGAACGACGGCACTGTTGAAGATCCGGGCTACACCGGGCAGCGGGTTGCGGTCGATGATAGGGTTTTCGGTGTAACGCCAGACCGGACCCGTGACATCGGCAGGCTTTTCCTGCCAGGGGATGTTGGGAAGGTCGTCACAGAACATTTTTATGTTGCTCATAAATAAAACTCCTGTAAAAGAAGATGATTGATTTTCTCCTGCCTTCTTCCCTCCGTCTATGGGTACAGACGAAGGGAATCGGCAGATTATGAAGGAGAAAAAGAGTGAATGACGAGTTCAAGAGCATCAAGCTCTGTCCGCTTTTTGTGCGGGCAACGGCTTCAACGCCCTCTTGCGGTTCCCTGAATCCGCTTCGCCCCTTGGGCGGGTCTCGCGTATTGCAGACCGCTGCGCTAAAAGCTGCTCCCTGTTTCTGCCGCAGGCAGCGGTCGCAACTTTAGCCCTTGACTGCGCCCGCAGCCATGCCGCTGTAGATCTGATCCTGACAGAGCAGGAAAACGATCAGGGCAGGAATGATGGTGATGATGACACCGGCGCAGATGTAGTTGTACTGGTTTCCCATCGGACCGGAGAACACATACAGCGAGGTAGCCACGACCTGATATTTGGTTTTATCCTGCAAGTAGAGGTTTGCCATATAATATTCGTTGTAAGTGCCCACACCCTTCAGGATCGCACTGGTGACGATAGCGGGCTTCAGCAGGGGAAGCAGGATCTTGAAAAACACACCAAAGTAAGTGCAGCCATCCAGAATGGCACTTTCATCCAGCGTGGGCGAAAGATTCTCGAAGAACTGCAGGAAGATGTAGATGGTGATGACGTCGGTTCCCATCATCAGGATGATGTAGCCGGGCATGGAGTTGACCAGATGCAGGGCTGTCATGATCTGATAGACTGTGACCTGAGAAGCGATGCCGGGAATCAGGGTGGCGATGGTGAACAGGTTGCGGATAAGGTTGTTGCCGGGGAATTTGAAGCGGTTGAGGACATAAGCCAGCATAGCGCTGATCATAATGCTGCCCGCAAGGACACAGATCAGGATGATAAAGCTGTTCAGGAAAGCACGCCCCATGTTCGCTTTGTTCCATGCGGTGATGAAGTTATCGAGATTCAGGAAGCTCTTGGGCAGGGTGATGACATTGGTATTCGCATACTCTTCCTCGGTCTTGAAGGCTGTGAAGATGCAGGAAACGATTGGAACCAGAGCTACAAAAGCCGCAAAGATCAGAAGTGTGTACTTGCAGATGCTGATGAGCGTCTGTTTCACTTTGATGGATGTGGTTTCGCTTTTGGATACATTCATACTTTCCGCCTCACTTTCTGACCTTGACAGGTCGGTCGCTGCGGTGCTCCAGCCAGTGCTCCACGCCCTTCTGGATATAGGTGACGATCATAATGAGCATCAGCAGAACAACAGCCATTGCCGATGCAAGACCGACCTTCTGGTCGGTATGTGCGATCTTATCCATGACGACGAAATAGGTAGAGGTGTTGAAGCCGCCACCCGTGACGACGTAAGGCATCTCGAAGGCGGACAGTGCGCCGGATACCGAGATAATGAGGTTGAGCACCACGATGGTGCTGATGGACGGAAGGATGATATCCTTGAAGCGATGCCATGCGTTTGCGCCGTCGATCTCAGCAGCCTCGTAAAGAACCGGATCGACCGAAGCGATCGCGCCGATGAACATGACGATGTTCTGACCGATGTATTTCCAGATGGAACAGGCTACCAGTACGATATTGTTGATGGATTCATCCCGCAGCCAGAACGGAAGCGTATCCACATCAAAGCCCACCCAGCTCAGCAGGGTGTCCAGCACAAGGCCGTGGGTGAAGAAAAATTTGAAGATGAAGCCCACCGAGATGCCGCAGATCAGGCACGGGAAGTAGAGCGCGCCACGGAAGAATTTGCTGCCCTTACACTTGAAGCTCAGGATAGTGGCGAACAGAAGTGCCAACGCCATCTGCACTACAGAGCCTGCCATGTAGTAAAGACTCAGGCTCAACGCATGGAAGCAGTCGTCTCGTGTGAAAACATCAATGTAGTTCTTGAATCCGACGAAGGTGCGGCGACCGATGTACTTCATCTTGAAGAAGCTGAACTCCACCATTTTGAAGAACGGCAGGTAGGTGAACATAAAGAGCAGAAGCAACGGCACGAACAGGAACACCAGTGTAACGATGATCTGCTGACCGCGCATACTGCGCCAGAACTCCCTGAAGCTCTTACGCTTCTTTGGGACGGATACCGTTGCGGAAGATGCCATAGAGGAGACCTCCTTTTACCCAAAGCGGGGCGGACAGCCGCCCGCCCTGCAAGATTCGTTTCTGTAAGACGATCACTGGGGCGCGCAGATATCGACAGCCTTGTTCCATGCGGCGTTCCAGTCTGCCACGATATCGTCCAGCGTCTCATCCCCGTTGATACCAGCCTCGACAATGCGCATGACATGGGTCTGGTCGGCATTCAGCATCAGCTCTGCCTCCTGCTGGACCTCCGTGCCCAGATCTGCCAGTTCAGAGGGAGCCGGAGTGTCCTCCAGCAGGTCGATGCCGTCGAACGCTGCCAGAGTGTCGGGGTAATCCTGACTCTTCAGCACCGGTACACCGCCCTGATCGTAAGCAAAGTTGGAGGACTCGCTGAACCACTTGATGTACAGCTTTGCAGCCAGCTTCTTGTCGTCGGTGGTGTTCTTGTTCACGCCGAAGCAGTAGTCGGCACCGGCACTTGCATACTGTTTGCCGTTGACGCTGATGGGGAACGGCATATAGCCAACATCATCACCGTTGTCACCAGCCTGCTGCATCTGGATGATCGCCCAGCTTCCCAGTGCCATAGCAGCGATCTGACCGTTATTCATGCGGGGCTTGCAGCCTTCCCAGTCGGTGGTGGTGGGGTCGGCTTCGGTCAGACCGCGTTTGACTGCCTCATACAGTACGTAGTAAACCGCGTAAGGACCCATATCATCTGCGCCCAGCGCACCCTTTGCGAACGGGTCTTTGGTCTGGGGCATGGTGATGTTCATCCAGTCGGGGTCTCCGGTCGCTCCGCCGCCAATGTAGCCATCCCACGCGCTCATGGTCCAGCCTGCCGCATAGTTGGTATACAGCGGATCAATGGAAGGATCGTAGTCCTTGATTTTCTGCAAAGCGTCGAGGAACTCATCCGGCGTCTTGGGGATGGAAGTCACACCAGCCGCCTCAAATACCTTTTTATTGTAGACGATGCCCTGTGCGTTGCCGGTGGAGGGGATACCGTAGGCTGTGCCGTCATAAGCGCGGTTGGAAGCAAAGTTGTATTCACCGCTGATGTCGTCCACAGCGCACAGAGGTTCAAAATAATCGCTCAACTCGGTCAGAGGGATGGTGGTGGGGATCATGCAGACATCGCCCCAGTCGTTGGATGTCAGACGGGTGGTCATATCATCCGCATAGTTGGTCATGCCCTCATACTTGATGGTGATATTGGGGTACAGCTTCTGAAACTCAGCAACGTAGCCGCCGAAGGTGCCGTCGTCGATCAGGTCGGTGCGGTTGCTGAGGATCTTCAGCTCCACAGCCAGATCGGTGTTGTCCACGCCGACGGTCAGTTCATTGTAAGCCTTCGCGCCTTCACTGCCTGCCGCAGAACCGCTAGAAGCTGCGGTGCTGGAATCATTGTTTCCGCCGCAGGCCGCCAGAGCGGATGCTGCTGCCAGAATACCTGTGGCTTTCAGAAAGCTGCGACGATTGACCTTACGCATAAGAAATGTCCTCCTTCTTTATGAACCCTTTTCCTTTGTGCTTTGAGTATCGAATTAACTTTAATTAAATACAATTTTAGCTAATCCGATGCGCTTGCTTTTTGTGATTTAAGTATATGCCTGTTCCGACTTGTTGTCAATATATACAAAAAGTTTCGTCACATAAGCACATTTCAAACAAAAGTATTGTGAAAATTGACCGTGATTTTCGGGATATATCAGAAAAAATTGAGAGTAAAATTTTACTTAGCTAACAATTAACTAAAAATTTACTCACAAAATCCTAAAAATGACCTTGTTCTCTCCGCAAAACAGCGGGGAAATCGTCTTTCGGATCCATTTCTCCGGTTGACGGCGCGCTCAAAAGCTGGTATGCTTGGTGTAAGCTAACAGGCACAGCAGTTACTCTTTTATTAGGTGGAAAGAAGGTCGTGTGAATCATGTCGAAAGCAGTACGGATGGCGGATATCGCAAAACGGCTGGGCATCAGCACAGTGTCCGTCTCCAAAGGTCTTGCCGGCAAGGATGGCGTCAGTGAGGAGATGCGGGCAAAGATCGTCGCTATGGCAGCAGAAATGGGTTATCAGCTTCCTGCTCGGGCGCAGACACAGACAGGAGGGGAGAGCATTGGCATCCTTGTGGCGGATCGGTTCTTCAACGAGAATGCCTTTTACTCCAATCTTTATCGGGCGGTGCTCAAGTGCGCGGCAGAGCAGGACATCTCGGTGCTGATGGAGATCGTCCTTCCGCAGGCAGAAAAAAGCTGCAATATGCCTACATTCTTGGTGAACCGAAAGGTGGACGGTCTCATCTTTATGGGTGAGATCAGCCGCCGCTACCTTGCCACTGCCGTGCAGTCCGGTGTGCCTTTTATGCTGCTGGATTTCTACGATGATGCCATCGCGGCGGACTGCGTGCTCAGCGACAATGTCAGCGGCAGTTATACGCTCACCGAGCATCTCATTTCCACAGGGCGGCGGAATATCGGTTTTGTGGGCAGCGTGCTTTCCACCAGCTCCATCATGGATCGCTATTTGGGCTATACCAAGGCTCTGCTCCGTGCAGGTCTGCCCATTCGGGACGAGTGGCGACTGGAGGACCGAGACGATCAGGGCAAATTCATCCCATTTTCTCTGCCTCACGAAATGCCGGATGCCTTTGTGTGTAACTGCGATGAGGTGGCTTACAATCTGGTGGAGACGCTCAAACGGAACGGCTACCGTGTTCCGCAGGATGTGGCTGTGACCGGATACGACGATTACCGTTATTCCCTCATCTGCAACCCTCCGCTGACCAGCTACAGGGTCGATCTGGACGGCATGGCGAAAACGGTTGTGGCACAGCTTCGCCGCAAGATGGCGCATAAAACTGCCATTGCGCCCACGGTTATCGTTCCGGGCGGTTTTGTACGAAGAGAATCCACCTGATCTATTAAAAACAAAAACAGCGTGCAGATTGATTTCTCCTTTGTGGAGAAAAAACTGCACGCTGTTTCTTTATAAAATTGTTTTCAAAAAATCTGTCAGCACCTGAGCCGCCTGCTGATGGCACGCTGCGCCGGGATGTCGGCGTGCCCCCATGGTTTCCGGAGTGGTGTCAGGCAGCTCCAGCAGAAATACCTGCTCATCGCCAGACACAGCTTTATACTGTTCCATGCCCTGCCGCAGCACGGGTGCGATGTCTGCTCCCAGCATCCCGATGCACCAGATCAGGTTTGCTTTCGGATTCTTTTCCCGAGCCAGCGCAAGGAAGCTCTGGACGCCGTCGGCGATTTTCTGCGCATCTGTTGGGTGGAAATCTCCATTGGATATCCGCCGCATCTGATACGTCTCACCGGTATCCGGATCTGTCCACGGTGGATTGTCAAAGGCATTGCAGTCGTTTGTGCCCAAGTTGATGATGACCGCATCCGGTTGCCACGCCGCAAAGTCGTTTTCCTGTTGTGAACCAAGAGCTTCGCTGCGCTCTCCCACCGCCACGCCGCACACCTGTGTGTAGTAAGGCAGCATCACATGACGTACATCATTATCCCATCCGGTCACGATGCCCCAGCCGCTTTGGGAAAGGCAGCGGTACTCTGCGCCCAGCGCGTCGGCAGTCATCCGTGCGTAGTGATTCTCCACCGAGAAGAATGCTCCCACCCAGTCCTCCTCTGCCTGCGCTCCGATAGCACCCTCACCGCTGGTGATGCTGTCGCCCACAAATTCCAGCCGATAGTTTGGCTTGGGCAGCAAGAGAAACACACCGCCTGCGTATTCCAGACCCGTGATCTGAAGCAGATGCGCAGGGTCGTCGTGCATCACCTGCACGTCTTTTAGCAGCCGGATGTGTTTTTTTCTGCCCGGCGTCATCCCCCGGAACAGGCAGACACGACCGGATCCCGGATTTACCGCAAAGCGGGCGATCCATGTGCCGTCCAGCTCCACGCTGATCCAAGGCTCGACTGTATCGTAATCCGCAAAGAGATCCACCCACAACTCGCTTCCGGTAAAGTCCAACTCGATGCCGCTGGCTGTCCAGAATAAGGTCAGAGGATCCCGGCCTGTGTGCCGTCCCAGTGCCCGCACCTCGGGCAGCAGGGAAAGTGCCGCTTTTTGCAATTGCTCCATGGTTCGCCCCTCCTGCGTTTCGTTTGCCCGATGATAGCACATTCTCCGCAGACACTCAAGCTAAACGATACGGGCTAATAAAAACTAAATTCAGAGTTAAGTCTCCAGACGGCGGCATTTGGGCTGATTTTCCAGTCAACATCGCTAAGACGACGGTTGCCTTCTTGTGCTGAACTCTGAAAATGTACATGGGGATTGACGATTTCTCCAAAAATGTACTACAATATTTGTGTGAAATTTCATTGATGATTGGCAAGGAGCGTTCTATGATGGCTGACCTCAATTTTGCCCGCCTGAAACACCTGTTCTGCCATGCTGTCACCGGAGAGGAGCTGACCCTCGGCTTTCTGGGCGGCTCCATCACACAGGGCAGTTTGGCTTCAGAGGATGAAAATAGCTATGCGTTCCGTGTGTATCAGTGGTTCGTGGACACTTTTCCGCAGGCAAGATTTCATTATGTCAATGGTGGCATCGGCGGTACGGATTCCTTTTATGGCGTTTCCCGTGCCGTGACGGATCTGCTGATGTACCAGCCAGATCTTGTGGTGGTGGATTTCAGCGTCAACGATATAAAACTGCCTTTCCGGAAAGAGGTCTATGAGGGACTCCTTCGCAAGCTGCTGACATGGCCGTCCCGCCCTGCGGTGATACTGTTGAACAACATTTACTACAACACCGGTCTGACTGCTGAGGATGACCATGTAGCGGTCGGAAACCACTATGGTGTGCCTCACGTCAGCATTCGGGACAGCATTTACAAAGACCTGCGCACAGGTCGATATGCCTGTTGGACATTGCTCAGTCCGGATGGTCTGCATCCAAACGATTTCGGACACAGTCTGGTGGCTGGCGAGATCATTAAACTGCTGAAAACGGTCAATGCCCACCGGAACGAACCGGAGGAGGAAGCTCATTTTCCTGCTCCGCTGACAGCGAATGCCTATGAAAACGCCCGACGACTGACGATTCGGGAGATTTCACCCAAACGGAAAGGTTTCCGGGCGGACCCCGCGGAAAAGCTGGGCCATCTCGACCACTGGAAAAACGGCTGGATCGGCAGCGCACCGGGGGACAAGATCACATTTGCGGTGGATGCTTCCTGCATTGCCGTACAGTACCGCAAAAACATCCGCCGTCCAGCGCTGCGGGCGCAGCTGGTTCTGGACGGTGATACTGCGCACGCTGTTCTGTTGGATGGAAATTTTGAGGAAGACTGGGGCGACTGCCTGTATTTGCAGCCTATCCTGCATCACGGAGAACGGAAAGAACATACCGTGGAGATCACCATTTTGCCTGCTGAGGACGAAAGTTCTACAGAATTTTATCTGATGGCCCTCATCGTGACTTGATACTGGGAATGTCCCCATCGGAAGAAAAACAGTTTCATTATAACAAATCCTCCTAGACTTGATTTTGGTGTGTGGTCACTCAAACCAATGCCGTCAAGTCAGCGGGGATAAGATGATTTTTATTTGTTGGAGAGTAAGTGCACGGTTTTTACACGGATTTTGCACGGCTTCAAAACGTGCAAAGGGTGCTTTTCGCTGCAAAATTCGACAAAGAGTGCGGAAATTTTAAAGCGAAAAATCACGCTGAGTCGATTAAAAGATGCAATAAAACGAAGCTTCTCAAAATTGAGACGAATCTGCGGCTTGCTCTCTTAATCAGTGGACCCAGGGTTCGAGTCCCTGGAGGTGCACTACAACAACAAAATCCGAACTTTTTCTCGATAGGAGAAGGGTTCGGATTTTTTGTATTCTTTGGAAAGCAGAATGAATCCCTTGCTTCGACCGAAAAATGTCCTAGACCTTATCATAGAAAAGCACGACAGACTACTGTGAGAGTGCCGTAAGGCAGAAAGGACACGAACATGAAGTACGATGAAAGAGCCTGCCATTTCAACATGGACACCGGGTGCGTGGAACTGCTATTCCGGGATGGGAGAAAAGTTTCCATTGACTGCACCGGGGTTGAGGATGCACTGGACGTGACCATGGCACAGCAGACCGAACTGGACTATCTCATTTACAATGACCCATTGGCGTATGCCGATTTGATTCTGAACGGTGACCCGGAAGAATATTTGAAGAATGTGGCTGGGAGTCATGGGTTAGAAGATTGACCACCTTATAAAACGGTTATTGACAGCAACGCCGCCCACCTGCGTGACAGAACGCAAGTGGGCGGTGTTTTACTGTATTGATTTAGAGATTATACCCCGAAAGGCTGTTCAAACAAGGCTCTCGATGATCTCCGCACACTTTTCAATCCCAATCACACCGCTGTCCAGTGCGATGTGATAATTAGCTGCATTGCCCCATTTCATATCCGTATAGAAGCGGTAATAAGCGGCACGGCGTTTGTCTTTCTCTTTTAGCCGGGTTTCCGGGGATTGTTCTCGTTCGCCATAGACGCGCACGATGCGGTCTGCCCGGAACTTCATATCGGCATGGATAAAAACTTTCAGGCAGTCAGTGCGGTCATGGAGAATGTAGTCAGCGCAGCGGCCAACAATCACGCACGATTCCTTTTCGGCAAGGTCACGGATGATCTGATATTGCAGCTTCCAGAGATAGTCACCGTTGGTCTGGCCGAAGCTGCGGTCGATCAGGACAGACGAGAGGAAACCGCCGGGGGCATATTCCCCGGCTTCCTTGATGTAGCTTTCGTCAAAGCCGCTTTCTGTAGCGAGTTTCTGAATCAGTTCGGCATCGTAGCACTTGATGCCGAGATGGTCGGCCACCAGCTTGCCAATGGTTCTGCCGCCGCTGCCAAATTCGCGGCTGATGGTAATGATACGTTTTTCCATTAGGAGTCTCCTCGTATTATATAAGAGTAGTATTTATAGACCGCTCTCCAGCGGTATGCTACAATATTTAGGGTGCTGTGGATTGGTATGTTCCTCCTACCGCAAAGACGGTTTCTGAAAGGCTCCAACCACAGCTTCTTTGTTGAAATGTTAATCAGTTAGATACCGCCAGAC
>CAVKKE010000039.1:0-19424 GCA_963656875.1 Barnesiella intestinihominis
TTCTGCACATGGAACCACAGGTCCTTGCCGCGGGCGGTGTGCAGGGTGAGCTTGTCGTTCTGGGCGTTGTTTCGGCCCACCAGAATTTCAAACCCGTCGCTGGACGTGAACCGCAGGAAATCCGCAGGCTTCTGCTTTTTATCCCGCTGCTTATAATATTTCAGATAGCCCTGATTTTTCAGTTCCATCCGGATCTCGTTGAGGGCCGCTTCGCCGGAAGCGGACTCCACCTCATACATAACAGTTTCCAGGTAGGCGATCTCTTTTTCGCCCTCAGCCAGCAGGTCTACCAGCATCCGGGCGGCGGTCTGCTTCTTCTTGTAGTTCTTGAAGAAGTTCTGAGCGTTCTGGCTGGGGGTGAACCGCAGATCCAGCGGGATGGTCACTTCCTTGCCCTCGTCGTACCAGTTGGACACCGTGATGCTCTTCATGCCCTTCTGGGCCAGATAGAGGTTTGCGGAAAGCAGCTCACCATACAGACGCAGCTTTTCGCTCTTGCCGCTAGCTGCAAGTTCTTCCTGACGGGCAGCCTGCTTGCGCACGGCTCGCTCGTACATATTGTGCACAGCCTTGTGGAGTTCCTTGCTCTTGGTACGCAGGCGCTCAGCACGGTCTTTCTCAGCGTAGTAGCCTTCCAGCATCGCGTTGAAGGAAGGCCACTCCTTGACCATATACTTCTCGCCGTACTGCTGCGGACGGAAGAAGGTGTACTCGATGGGCTTGCCGCTGGGGTCGGTGACGCTGCAGGGGCAGCCGCCGTTCTCGTGAAGTTCTTTCAGCTCGTCGATAGACGCCATCAGCTTCCGCTTCTGCTCCTCGGTCAGCTCGTTGGCAATGAGGTGTTCGCCGTCAAAGGCGCGCCATGCGGCTTCCCGGCAGACCACCGGGCCCACACCTGCCACGGTCTTGTTCAGGGCATCTGCCACCGGCAGATCACGCTCACAGGCAGCGGACACGATGGACGCAGAGCTCACCAACAGGAAATCCGGCCGGGCAGGCTTGGGCGGCGTGGTGTAAGGCAGGCCCGGCAGCAGCTGACGGACGTCACTGTCCTCAAAGTCCACGCGCTTCAATGCATCAATAATTTTGCCGTTCTGCACCAGGACCAGATTGGAGTAGCGGCCCATCAGCTCAGCACACAGGGTGTTGCGCACCAGGTCGCCCATCTCGTTGGTGCACTGGAAGTCGAAGTAGACGATGCGGTCGCCCGGCTCCATGTGTACGTCCAACAGTCTGCCGCCGGTGAGATGCTTGCGCATCAGCATACAGAAAGAGGGCGGTGTTTCCGGGTTCTCGAAGCTCTCCTCGGTCAGGCAGACCCGGGCGGAACCGCTGCGGGCCGAAAGCAGCAGCGCATAGGTGTCCGTGCGGGTGCGCAGGGTAATGACCAGCTCGTCGCGGGTCGGTTCAAACAATTTTGCGATCTTGGCGTCGGTCAGGGTCTCTTTGAGTTCCCGGGCCGTCAGGGCCAGTGTCGCGGCATCCAATGCCATAATGGTTACCTCGTTTTACGATTAAGAACGGCCGACGCGTTCGCTTTGGCCATAAATAGCGGAATTTTTATTGATAATTGTAAGTCGGAAAAATCTGCGGATTTTTCCGACTTACTTTTTCACGGGAAGGGCCGCTGCGGAATACGGCATCTTCCTTTATAAATAAGTATAAGGGTCGCGATTCTCGGTGCTCACCAGCACTTCCAGCTCCGGCAGAGCAGCGCGGAGCTTTTCGGCCACAGCCGCCGTCACAGGGAACTCGGTGGCATAGTGGCCCGCCGCAATGAGCGAAAGGCCCAGACGCTTTGCGTCGATGGCATGGTGGTGGTTGGCTTCGCCGGTCAGCAGGCAGTCCGCCCCCACAGCAATGGCATCCTCGAACATGCTTCCGCCTGCACCGCTGATCACAGCCAACCGCTTGACCGGACATCCGCTGTCCACCAGTTTGACCTGCACCGCCGGGCCGTTCTCCGGCAGGTTGCACCGAGTGGCAAGCTCCTGCCGTGCCTTACGGGCCAGTTCCGGCACTGAAATGGGCTCAATGCCGCCCACCCGGCCGCAGCCCCCGGCAAACACTTCCATGTCCTTCATGCCGAAGATGCCTGCCAACACTTCATTGACTCCGCCCTCTGCGGCGTCCAGATTGGTGTGCATACAAATGGCGGAGATGCCCGCCTGCACCAGCTGGAACGGCACATCCTGCGGGCCGATCTTCTTGAGCGGGCTGAAGATGACCGGATGATGGGAGACGATAGCTTCGCAGTGCTTTTCGGCTGCTTCAGCTGCTACTTCCGGGGTGATGTCCAGCGTCACCAGCACCCGGTGCACCTCACCGCCGCAGTCCACCAGCAGGCCGGGGTTATCCCAGCTTTCTGCCAGTTCCAGCGGAGCCATGCGCTGCATCTCTTCGTAAAGCTGCTGTACCGTCACCATCATTCTGTCTCCCCTTTCAAAATCGAATCAATTTCCTGCGCCAGTCCGCTGCCGTCCGGCACGCCGAGACGCATCCGGGGAAGCTTGGCTTTCTGCCAGTCGGCATAGCCTTTTCCCTCGGGCCACTCCCCTGTTCCGCCGAACAGACATTCGGTGAAAGTGGGCTGCCGGGTCTCGCCGGTGTACTCGGCTGCCATCACCGCATACCAGCGGCCTGCCGCCTGCACCGGGCGGTCGGCCACGAAGGAGAACCCGTGTTTCCACAGCCAGCGGCGCAGCGCGTCGTGGCGGGTGGCAGGGATCATGATGATCCGCGGCCCACCCTTGCGGAACACCCACGGGGCTTTCTCCAAGATCTCCCATGTCGTCTGAGCCGAGACGCCCGCCAGCACGATGCTGCCCACCTCGTTCTCCGATAACACAGAAAGACCGTCGCCAAGCCGAAGCTCAGCGCGGTCTTGACAATCCGCATGTTCCAGCGTCTGCTTTGCCTTTGCCAGCGGGCCGGGGCGCAGGTCGGCACCGATCACCTTCGGGTATTTGCCCGAAGCCGCAAGCACCGCCGTCAGCTTGCCATGGTCACAGCCGATGTCTGCCACCGGTTCCCCGGGGCGCACCAGCTCGGCGGCGGCAGTCAGACGCGCATCCAGTACGGGCAGCACTCAGGCCTTCTTGGCTGCCAGGTGCTCGTTCAGCTTCTCGATCAGCTCGTCGCAGTCCACACCGTGAACAGCGCAGGCTTCCTCGATGCTCTCGCCGCGGGAGGCGGGGCAGCCCAGGCAGTGCATACCGATCTCCATGAAGTAAGGAGCAGTGGTCTGGTCCATATCCAGAATGTCGCCGATGATGGTATCGCGGCTCACCTGCTTGGGTGCATTGTGTTCTTCCTTCTTGAGCATATTGAAAATATCAAACATGGTATTTTTTCCTTTCTGTATGGGGACGTTCACGGCAAAACCTACCGTTCCTATATAATATACCCCAAACAGGGTATCTTTTTCAAGTATCTGCCGGGAAAATCAGGAGTCCTGGTAATCCTTTTCCAGCGAGAAGCCGCGACCGCTGACCTCGGTGACATGGCTGACGATCATGAAGCAGGCCGGGTCGATGGCCTGGGCCAGCTTTTCCAGCTTGGGCAGCTGGCGGTTGGAGATGATGCTCAGCAGCACCTGCTCAGGGTCGTGGCGGTAGCCGCCCTCGCCGTGCAGCACGGTGACTCCGCGGTCCAGCTCTGAGAGGATCGCCTGCCGGATCTCGTCCGAATACTTGCTGATGATCTTCACCTCGGTGCGGGTGGTGCCGAAGATCAGCACCTTGTCCAGCACGATGGTGTACACGATGACCAGCACGATGCCGTAAAGGCACTGCTGCAGCGGGCTGAACGCCGCCTGCAGGCAGAGAATGAGCATGTCGAACACCAGCATGGTGGCCGACACCGGCAGGTGGAAGAACTTGTTCAGCACCAGCGGAGGGATATCCATGCCGCCGGTGGATGCGCCCGCCCGGATGGTGATGCCCAGCGAAATGCCCACGCCCAGGCCTGCGAAAATGGTGTTGAGCACCAGATCATCGGTGAGCACGAAATCGCCGAACACCCGCTCCCACAGGGCCAGAAACATGGGGCTTAAAATCGTGCTGGCAACGGTGGTGATGGCGAAGCGTCTGCCCAGCACGATCCAGCCCAGCACCAGCATGGTGACATTGATCGCGAACAGCACGCCGGACACCGGCAGGCCCACAGCCTTGTTGACCGCCAGCGCGATGCCGGTGGCGCCGCCGGTGATGAGGCCGGAGGGCACGAGGAACAAAACCACGGTCAGTGCATACAGTGCGTTGCCCACAATGATGGACAGCGAATTGAATGCGATCTGCTGTTTGTATGAAAGCTTTATCATCTTTGATCTCCCATTCTTGAATTCCTTTCTTCTATGATAACGAAAAAATCCGCGTTTATCAAGGCTTTCGCCCATAAACGCGGAATATTTTTACACGAATTTACGTTCAGCAGTTTACTGCACAGAAGTTTCCTCTTCTTCCAGCAGGCGAAGGCCAGCGGTGTCGGTCACCGGCAGTGAGAACACGATGGCTCCCGCCTTAGGGTTTGCCCCGTCCATGATGGCTTTCATGATGCGGTTCTTCTCCGGGGTGCGGGCCACGATGAGCACCAGCTCTTTTTCATTGACCAGCTCCACGCCCAGGAACTGGGCAGCGCCTTCCATTCCGGTGCCCTTGGCGTGGATGACGGTGCCGCCGCCTGCCCCGGCTGCACGGGCGGCATCCATAATGGAGCCGGTGTAGCCCTGATTGGCAATGACCAGCAGCAGTTCGTAGCGGGTGTCCTTCAAGGTGCTCTCCTCCTTCAGTGTCAGGGGCTGATGCTCTGTAAGGAACATCAAAGCCCGTCTGCCGCCGATGCTGCTCAGCGGCACGGTGAACGCGATGCCGGTGCCCGGCACATCGATGCGCATTTTGCGGCGCAGGTCTTTTTGCACCGCTTTCCATGTGTCGGCGGTGACCACAGCCATCAGCACGGCTTTTTCGGTCTTTTCCAATCCCAGCGTGGAAAGCATCTCCCGCACCGCCGTGCCGGAGCCCACGGTGCGCAGGCTGACATTCACGCCGTGCTGCTGATACAGCTGCAAAAAGGCGTCGGTGGAGCGGCGGTCGGTGATGGTGACCATCCAGAACAAAGAACTCATACCGCTTCCTCCTTACAGCTCAATGATCTCGTTATCGGGCAGATCAGCAAAAGCTGCGCCCACAGCAGCGGGCTGCAAACGGCGCGCCTTGCGGGTGCGCAGCTGTGCGATCAGGCCCATCAGCTGCACCGTGATCAGCGGGGTCATGGCGACCATGGCCACCACGCCGAAAGCGTCCGTTACGATATTGCCGCCCACAGCCACACAGGCACCCTGCGCCAGCGGCAGCAGGAAGGTAGCAGTCATGGGGCCGGAGGCCACGCCGCCCGCGTCGAAAGCAATGGCGGTGAAGAGCTTGGGCACCACGAACGAGATGCCTATGGCAAACAGATAACCCGGCACAAGAAACCACAAAATGGAAATGCCTGTGAGCACCCGCACCATGGCAAGCCCCACCGAGATGGACACGCCTGCCGAAAGCGCCGTGCCCATAGCTCTGGCGGAAATGGCCCCGTCCGTGACCTCTTCCACCTGCTTGTTCAGCACATAGACAGCTGGCTCGGCTTTGACGATGAAGTAACCGATGAGCATTCCGATGGGAATGATGACCCAGCGGAAGGTCTGCCCGGCCAGCACCTGCCCCAGATAGTTACCGGCGGGCATAAAACCCACGTTTGCGCCGGTGAGGAACAGCACAAGACCCACATAGGTATAGCCGAGACCCACGGCAATGCGGCCCAGCGACCGGCGGTCCATGTGCAGGGCCACAAATTGGAACACCCCGAACATCACGATGATGGGCAGCAGAGAAACGGCAATTTCTTTCATGTACTCCGGCAGGCCCTCATGGAACAGCTGCCACAGCTCCACCGAGTCGCCCACCTCAGGCATCACCGGCGGGATATAGGTGCTGTCCGACGCACTGAACGCGATGCCCAGAATGAGCACGGCCAGAATAGGCCCGATGGAACACATAGCCACCAGACCAAAGCTGTCGTCCGCCGCGTGACGGTCGCCGCGGATGGCGGACACACCAACGCCCAGTGCCATGATGAAAGGCACGGTCATGGGGCCGGTGGTCACGCCGCCGGAGTCAAAAGCCACAGCCAGAAACTCCTTGGGCACAAATGCCGCAAGGATAAAGATGATGCTGTAAAACAGCACCAGCAGCCGGGGCAGCGAAATGCCGATGAGCATGCGCAGGAACGCGACCACCAGAAACAGGCCCACGCCCGCCGCCACCGAAAGGATCAGAGTGCGGTTCGGGATGGAGGGCACCTGATTGGCCAGCACCTGCAGGTCGGGCTCCGAAATGGTGATGAGGAACCCCAGCAGAAAACCGATGCCCAGGATCACCCGCAGCTTCCGGCTTCGGGTGATCACAGCGCCCACTCGTTCGCCCATGGGGGTCATGCTCATTTCTGCGCCCAGCGTGAAGAACATGATGCCCACCACGATCATGGCCGCACCCACCAGAAAACACAAAAGAATGCTGGGCGACACCGGCGCAATAGAAAAGCACAGCACCAGCACGATGGCTGCAATGGGCAGCACCGCCTGCGATGCTTCCAACAGTTTTTCCCGCAGCTTCGGGAGAGATGCTTTGAAGATAGCGTCCACCGCCTTTCGCCGTTTTTCGTTTCCAATTTGTACAAATTTGAAACAAGTATATGAACAGTATACAAAGAAAAGGCCGCCCCGTCAACGAACGGAGCGGCAAAGATTGGCTAAGAGGCAATTATTTACAAACTGTCCACAATGCAGTTACAGTTCCTGCTTGCCCAGCACATCCGAGGTCGGGGTCTGGAACACCGGAATGTTAGCATACGGGTCTGCCGCATCATCTGCGGGCAGGCTCTTCATATAGGCATCCATGGACTCGGCCACCTTCTTGGCGACAGCCACGGCCTCCACGACCGTGCGGGCCCCCATAACGGCGTCGCCACCGGCAAACACGCCCTCGCGGGTGGTGCTGCCGTCGTCACTGACCGTCAGCAGGCCCTTCTGGTTGGTCTCGATGCCGGTGGTGGTCTTGACGAGGTTGCTCTCGGAACCCTGGCTCACCGAGACGATCACGCCGGTGTGGGGGTAGAAGGTCTCACTGCCCTCCACCTGTGTGAACTTGCCGTCCTCGCCCTTGACGGTGTCGCGGCAGATCAGGCCGTTCTCGCGGATCTCCACCGGAGCCTTGCAGAAGCGGAAGCCCACGCCCTCCAGCTTTGCATAGCTGACTTCGTACTCGGAAGCGCTGATGCAGCTCTCGTCGCGGCGGGCGTAGCAGGTGACGTGACGGGCACCGTTGCGGATGGCAGTGCGGGCGCAGTCCATGGCGGAGTTGCCCACGCCGATGACTGCGATGTCATCGCCCA
This sequence comes from Barnesiella intestinihominis, assembly GCA_963656875.1. GTDB lineage: Bacteria > Bacillota > Clostridia > Oscillospirales > Ruminococcaceae > Faecalibacterium. Next base: position 7,435 of record CAVKKE010000039.1, read on the forward strand.
GACGGAAGGCCTTGGAGTTTGCCAGATAGTCGATGCCGAAAGCCACATTGCCCAGCGTCTCGCCCTTGATGTGCATGGCGTTGGCCTTCCACAGTCCCGCACCGATGAACACGCTCTTGTAGCCGTCGCGGAACAGATCGTCAATGGTGATGGTCTTGCCGATGGTGGTGTTGGGGCGCACCTTGATGCCCTTCAGTTCCAGATGACGATACTGGAAGTCGTCCAGCACGCTGTCCGGCAGACGGTAGTTGGGGATGCCGTAGCGCATGACGCCGCCGATCTTGTCGCGGGCGTCGAAGATGGTCACATCATAGCCCCAGCGTGCCAGCAGCACCGCAATGGTCAGGCCCGCCGGGCCGGAACCCACAACAGCCGCCTTCATACCGTTCTTGGGGGCGGGGCCGGCCGTCATCTTGTTGGCGTAGGTGGTAGAGATATAGTCCTCAATGATGGAGAAGTGCACCGGGTCGTGGCTGGGCATCCGGTTGCGCACGCAGTGGCCCTCGCACTGGTTCTCGTGGTTGCACACCAGTGCGCAGACAGTGGTCATCGGATTGTTCTCGAACAGCATCTTGCCGGCTTCGTCCATCTGGTTTGCTTTCAGCAGACGAATGACCTCCGGGATGTTGGTGTGGATGGGACAGCCCTGCTGACACAGCGGCTTTTTGCAGCCGAGGCAGCGGTTGGCTTCGTCCAGAACGTGAAGTGCCATGATTTCCTCCTTATTACGTGCGGGTTTCTGATTCCATTCTCGTTTGTTGTATCCAACATTGCATTGATTTAATGATACACCACAACCGGTCTGGATACAAGTGCTTATGCATAAAAATTTTTCGATTATTTTTTGTCAATTCGTCAAAAAGATAATTTTTTGACGATATATTCCACCCATTGCTGCCGGTGCTTTCCGGCACAGCGCCCCGAAGTCGCTGGCCTTCGCCTGCGCAGCTGCGGTACAAGCGCAGTCTTTGTTTTCCTTTTCCAGCTTTGCCAGCGAATGGCTCACCGGCAGCGTCGCCGTTTTCAGCAGCGGCAGGGTTTCCCGCCGGGCCCCCAGCAGGTGCAGATAGGGCGGCAGCGCCGGGAGAGCATCTGCCGCGTACCCCAGTGCCGCATCCATGGCAAGACGGCGCATCCGGGCCCGGGGGTAGCGCACCGTGGTCATGGCGTCCAGCAGGGCGGGCAGGGCAGCGGACTGCCGCACGGCATTTTCCAGCCGGTGCTCCAGCCCTTCCGAGACGCCCCGCACCGCTGCGAAAAGTTCCGGCTGAGCGCAGGCTGCCCGCAGCAGCGCCAGCTCACATCGGCCCGCAGCGGCAAAATCCGTATACATTCCGTCAATTTCGGCTTTTTTATACAATTCCAGCACCTTTTCCGGCACATAGGGGGCCAGAGCATCCGCGCCCTGCCCTGCCCAGAGTGCCCGCAAAGCGCTGGCACTGGCGAACTGTGCGTGGCCGCTTTCGGCAAGGGTTTCAGAAAGCTTTTGGCCGTGGTCAGCGCCCACCCGGGGCAGGGGCACCGGGGTCATGAACGCTTCCTGTTCCAGGATGGCTTTGCAGTATTCCACGGCAAGGTTGTTGTTGGGCCTGTCCAGCAGCGCGGCCAGCTCGGTGCCCGGGTGCAGGGCTTCCACCGCAGCCTGCCGGGCTGCAGCAAAACTGCGGGCCCCTGCTGCAAGCTGACGTTTCAGCTCGGTGCGGTAATCTTCGCCGCTCAGCACCCGGGCAGCTTCCATCAAAAGCTCTGCGTCCGGCGTCTCAGCCCCGAACACCAGCGCGTCGCACCCGGCAGCGGCAAGAATGCGCACCCCCGCCCGGGCAAAGGCTTCCGCCCCGGCGCAGGCAAAGGGCGCAGGCAGAGCGAACACAAAATCTGCCCCGCACTGCAGCGCCGCCTGTACCCGCACGCTTTCCGGCAGCAGAGGCAGCGAACCCCGCTGGGTCAGCCCGCAGCTCATGGCCACTGCCACATGCTGCGCCCCCAGTGCCCGGGCCTGCGCCAGCTGCCAGGCATGGCCGTTGTGGAAGGGGTCGTATTCTGCAATGATGCCTGCAAACCTCATGAAAAGCTCCTTCTTTTTCCAAAAGATTGTTAAATTTATATCGTATATACAGAAAATCCCCGGCTTCTCGCGCGATTGTGGGCAGGATGTACAAAAACCTTGTACACAAGTTTTACCGCTTTGCCCGGGTTGTGGCTTGAAAAGGTGTTTTTCCTATTATATAATAAACACAGGAATCTGTAAAATTCTGTCCTGACACGGGACGGAGCAAAAACATACAGGAGGCAACACAGATGAAAGTTCTGGTTATTAACTGCGGTTCTTCTTCCCTGAAGTATCAGCTGATCGATATGGACGGCGAGAAGGTGCTGTGCAAGGGCCTGTGCGAGCGCATCGGCATGGAAAGCAGCATGATCACCCATGAGGCAAACGGCCACAAGGCCACCACCCCGGCAATCTTCCCCACCCACACCGAGGCATTCGCTGAGGTCGTGAAGAAGATGACCACCGGCGAGGGCAAGTGCATCAACGATGTGAGCGAGATCGACGCCATCGGCCACCGCGTCGTGCATGGCGGCGAGAAGTTCAAGCAGAGCTGCCTGATCACCGATGAGGTCATTGAGACCATCCGCGAGCTGAGCCCTCTGGCTCCCCTGCACAACCCCGCCGGCATCCTGGGCATTGAGTCCGCACGCAAGGTCTTTGGCCCGAACATCCCGATGGTGGCTGTGTTCGACACCGCTTTCCACAGCACCATGCCCCCGAAGGCTTATATGTACGCCATCCCCTACGAGTACTATGAGAAGTACGGCGTCCGCCGCTACGGCTTCCACGGCACCAGCCACAAGTACGTTGCTCACAAGGCTGCCGAGTATCTGGAAGAGCCCATTGAACGCCTGAAGCTGATCACCTGCCACCTGGGCAATGGTTCTTCCATCGCTGCTGTGGACCAGGGCAAGGTCGTGGACACCTCCATGGGCATGACCCCGCTGGCCGGCCTGATGATGGGCACCCGCTGCGGCGACCTCGATCCTTCTGTGGTCAACTATCTGAAGTACACCCTGAACATCACCGGCCATCAGCTGGACGAGATCCTGAACAAGAAGTCCGGCCTGCTGGGCATCTCTGGTGTCTCCAGCGACAAGCGTGACGTGGAAGAGGCTGCTGCTGCCGGCAACGAGCGCGCACAGCTGGCTTCCGACATGCTGAACTACCAGATCAAGAAGACTGTTGGCTCTTACATCGCTGCCATGGGCGGCGTGGACGCCATCGTCTTCACCGGCGGCATCGGTGAGCACGACGCAATTGCCCGTGCAAAGGTCTGCCACCACATGGATTGGCTGGGCATCCGCATTGATACCGAGAAGAACAAGCACCCCGTGGGCGATGTGTGCGAGATCACTGCCTGGGGCGCAAAGGTCCGCACTCTGGTCATCGCTACCGACGAGGAGCTGATGATCGCCCGCGACACCAAGGAAGTCATCGAGAAGTAAGCGGCTTCTTCCCTGTGATCTGATTTTCATTTTGGAGCAGCGTTCTCTGCAAAGGGAGCGCTGCTCTTTTTGTTTTGCCGTGGCAGTGATTCTGCCCAAAGAAAGACAGTCTTATTGTGTCATATCCACAAATAAAAGGCCGACTGTTTGTTTTTTGGTTGACAAAACCCCCGTTTAACGGTACAATAGAAAAGTCCTCAATCCGAGGGCATCTATCATTTCAAGCCCCTGGTAAGCTTACTGATCAGCGCGATGGTCCCAAAACCAAAGGTATGGTTACAATCCTTCCGTGGGCAAGAACTAATAAAGAGGAGATACTACTATGTTCGAAGACAAGACTTTAGTTTGCAAGGACTGCGGTAAGGAGTTTGTTTGGACTGCTGGTGAGCAGGAGTTCTACGCATCTCGCGGCTTCGAGAACCAGCCCCAGCGCTGCAAGCCCTGCCGTGACGCCCGCAAGAACGGTGTCCGTGGCGGCAACAACGGTGGTGAGCGTCAGATGTTCGATGCTGTCTGCGCAGCTTGCGGCAAGGCTTGCAAGGTTCCCTTCCAGCCCCGTGAGGACCGTCCGGTCTACTGCTCTGACTGCTTCGCTCGCATGAAGCAGAACTAAGCGCTGATTTTAACTTAAATCGGTAACAAAAGGCCTGCTGTCTTTCGACAGCGGGCCTTTTTACTTTTCAAATCAGCGGCGCAATGAACTTGAGCAACAGGCCGGTCAGATACAGCAGCCGTTTTCCCTGCCAGATGCTGCGGGCATTGGGCTCCACAGTGCGGCACTGGGCCAGCGTGGCCTGAAAATCCGACTCCGCATTACGGATGCAGTCCGTGCCGTACATCCACACAGCGTTCTCGAAGTGATGGTAAAGGCTGCGGTAGTCCAGATTGATGGTGCCCACCACGGCCTCCCGGCCATCAGCCACCACGACCTTGGCGTGGGTGAAGCCCGGAGTCCACTCGCTGATCTTCACGCCGGAAGAAAGCAGAGCCTTGTAGTGGGTCTTGGCCAGCGAATAGGCGAACCACTTGTCCGGCTTGCCGGGCAGGATGAGATGCACATCCACGCCCCGCTCTGCCGCAAACCGCAGAGCCGTTTCCAGCTCACCGTCCAGAATCAGATACGGCGTGATGATGTGCACATACTTCCGGGCACGGTTGATCATGTCGATGTAGACCATCTCACCCACGCGTTCCCCGTCCAGCGGACAATCGCCGTAGGGCACCACAAAGCCCTTCGCCTGCGCCGCCGGGATGGGTTCGGTCAGGAACTGCTCAAACTCCGGCTGCTGCAGGATGCTCCACATCTGCAGAAACAGCGCCGTCATGGAACGCACGCCCTCGCCCTGCAGCATGATGGCGGCGTCCTTCCAGCGGCCATATTTTTCCACACGGTTGATGTACTCATCGGCCAGATTCACGCCGCCGGTGAAGCCCACCCGGCCATCAATGACAAGGATTTTCCGGTGGTCGCGGTAATTATAATGGGTGGAGACAAAAGGCGTGACAGCAGCAAACACCTTGCACCGGATGCCCAGCGCTTCCAGCCGCTTGGGATAGTCCCGGGGCAGAGTGGAAAACTCGCAGGTACCGTCGTACATCACCCGCACATCCACGCCCTGTGCCGCCTTGCGGGCCAACACTTCAAGGATGCGGCCCCACATCAGGCCTTCGTCCACGATGAAATATTCGAGGAAAATGTACTTTTCGGCGGTCTCCAGCTGGCGCAGCAGTTCTTCGAACTTGGCTTCACCGCTGGGGAAATAGGTAACAGCAGTGTTCTGATACACCGGGAAGCCGCCGCCCTTGCCCCGCAGATAGTGCGCCAGCGACGCCGCGCTGGGATCCTGCTCTTCCAGCCGACGCACCGCCCGCTCATCCTGCGGCAGCTGGCTGCGGGTCTGGCCCTCCAAATCTATCAGGCGCTTTTTCAGGGCAATGTGGCCCACTTCCTTTTTCGTGTACCAGAACAGCGGCACACCCAGCACCGGCACCAGCGCAATGACCACCAGCCAGGTGATGCGCACGCTGTTGTCCATGTCCTGATTGAGCAGATAGACCATCATGATGGCCGTGCTCAGAATGCTGCCGCCCAAATAGTGGGGCAGCAGCCCGCCGAACCAGCGCAGCAGGCTGAACAGCGCCAGCACCTGCAGGAGCAGCAGCACAAGGATCAGTCCGAAGCGGCTGAAAATAGCGTGCACAATGCCCTTCTGCCCCTTTTTGAGCAGACGGATTCCGCCGTCCTCAAACACCTTGACCTTATCCTTCATGTTCTGCTGAAGCTGTTCTTTCTGCATTCCGTTTCCTCTTTTTGTTTAAATCAGTCCCAGATGTTCAAACGCGTTGTACAGGCCGTCTTCTTCCACACCGGTGGTCACATAGTCGGCGGCTGCCTTGATCTCGTCACCGCCGCTGCCCATGGCCACACCGTAGGCGCAGGCTTCGAACATGGGGATATCCACCTTGGCATCGCCGAATGCAATGGTGTCGGCCCGGTCAGCGCCCAAGTGGGCCAGCAGAGTTTCCACAGCATGGGCCTTGGTGATGTTCTTCACACCCATGTCTCCGAACAGCGCGGTCTCGCCTGCGCCGCCCCAGGTGCCGTGCTGCATCTCGGGGAAAGCTTCCTTGGCGTCCAGATGATCCTGATAACTGTGCAGCACATAGCTGATCTTGTTCAGGTCGTCGCGGTAGAGCTCACCGTCCCAGATCATGCCCGGGAACGCCTGCTCGTAGGTGATGTCGGTGCGTGCCTCGCGGCCCTTGCGGTGGGCATACTCAGCCATGACCGGCACCACCACGTCCTTGAAGGTGCGGCTGGCGAACAGGCCATTGTTGCTTTCCAGATAGAACTCCAGCCCGCGGGCATTGAGCCAGTCCACGATGCGGCGGCACTGATCAGCCGTAATGAGCTGGTGCATCACCACAACGCCGTCCGACTCCACATAGCTGCCGTTGCCGCCGATGTAGCCGTCGCTGCCGATGTCCCAGATCTCCTGCTTGTTCTCGGCCTTGCTGCGGCCGCTGCACAGATAGACCTTGTGGCCGTTGGCCCGGGCCTTGCGGATGGCATCCACTGCCGAAGCGGGCAGTCGGTTCTCATAGTCCACCAGGGTGCCGTCAATGTCGATCAACAAAATCTTGCTCATAGGGTCATTTCCTCCTGTCAGGTGTTTTCTCTATGCTATCAGAATCCGTCCACCGTGCGCTATCACTTTTCCAGCCAGCCGCTGGGACAAAATCGTCAGCGACGCCGCAAAGCGGCCGCAGCCATGCCCTGCATCGCGTGGCAGCGCTCCACCAGCTCTTTCGGGTGCTTGCACAGCCCTTTGCCGTGGGGGTCGTTGAACCAGTAGTTCTCAGCGTCATAACCCACCAGCAGCACGCAGTGTTCGCCGCTGTGCCACACCACTTCCCTGCCGTCGTCCAGCAGCCAGTGCTCCTCGCCCTTCGGCTCAGGGTCAAAATCCAGCGTCGTCCAGAACACCACCGGCAGACCCGCGTTAATATAGCGGCAGAGCTCTTCTGCGGTCTTGCCGGTCTCGTCCACAGCTTCCAGCCAGTCCGCCGCGCCGGTGCGTTCCAGCGCGCTCTGCAGGGCCTTCACGATGCAGGGTGCAAAGCAGCCGCAGCCCGTCTCGTCATGTGGGTCGCCGGGATACACCTCCATTGGGTCCGGGCCGAAGCGCTTCCCGTCCTGTTCCCGGTAGGGTGCACGGGGCAGATCCTGTTCAATGAAAGTGTCCGGGTCGATGGCAACGCCCGCCGTCCGCAGCAGCATCACCGCACTGACGCTCTCGCACCCGTTGGGCCACCGGGCCGTCTGGTCGATATAGGGTGCCAAAACGAGCTTTTTCATAAAAATCCTCCCACAGACCGTGCTTCGGGCTGTCCAATCCGGTCATTTTGTGTTATTATGGTCAGGAAAGAATCTGCCCGGGCCGCTGCAGGCGGCCGGCAGAAAGATCATATTCCTATTATAATCCATTCCTGCCCTTTTTTCCACCCAAAGCGGCAGAATCCACTCAGGAGGATCATACACATGAACAATCTGATCATTGGCATCGCAGGCGGTTCCGGCAGCGGCAAAACCACCCTCGCTCTGCGGCTGAAATCGCTTTTTGGGGAGGACGAGGTGCGGCTGATCTCCCACGACAGCTACTACAAGCGCCACGACGAGCTGCCCTTTGAAGAGCGCTGCAAGCTGAACTACGACCACCCGGACGCTTTTGACAACGCCCTGCTGATCTATCACCTGCAGGAGCTGAAAGCCGGCCGCGCCATCGACTGCCCGGTGTACGACTACGCCAACCACAACCGCAGCGACAAGGTGCAGCACATCGAGCCCGCCCCGGTGCTGATCGTGGAGGGCATCCTGCCTTTCGTGGAGCCGGAGCTGTGCGCCATGTTCGACTACAAGATCTTCGTGGACACCGACGCCGACGAGCGCATCCTGCGCCGTCTGGTGCGTGACGTGAAGGAGCGCGGCCGCAGCCTGGACAGCGTGATCGAGCAGTATCTGACCACCGTCAAGCCCATGCACGAGGCTTTCGTGGAGCCCAGCAAGCGCAACGCGGACATCATCGTGCCCAACGGCGGTGAAAACACCACCGCCATTGAGATGCTGGCCCATCACATCCGCAGCCTGATCGAAAAGGCAAATATGCAGTAAATTCTTCTGAACAAAAAGGGGCTGTTGCAAAATAAAAATGCGATAGCAATTTGCACAAAAAAATAGTGCAAAAACAGAACCCCGGAACCCTTTTTGAGCCACTTTGGCCCTGAAAAGGTTCCGGGGTTTGTACATAATTTTTTCAGCGAGCCATTTTGCAACAGCCCCTTTTTATGTTATGGTTTTTATCAGCCCTGTGCCTGCAGCAGTGCATTGACAACTGCCTGCTTCATGGCGTTGGAGGTGATGGTAGCGCCGGACAGGCCGTCCACAGCGTTGACCGCATCCTCAGTGTCCAGACCGATGAACTTCTCGGGCAGCTGCTCGGTGGCGGGCACGCCCACGCCCGGGGTCTCGTTCTGCTTCAGCACTTCCACATTGCTGATCTTGCCGTCGTCCACGGTCACACGCACAACGATCTCGTCATCCATGCCCTGTGCCTTGCCGATGTACTGGTTGTCAGCGGTCTCGTAATCGACCTCTTCTGCCACCATATCGTCGATGTCACCGGGCTGTGCGGGAGTGGACTCTACAGCCTCCACAACGTAAGTGAGCAGAGCATCCTTGGCAGCAGCAGCGTTCTTGCCGGCGATGCGGCCGAAGGTGATGCACTCGGCAATGTTGGTGCCGCCCTGATACATGCAGACGGTGATGCCGCCGCACTCACCAGCGGAGTACAGGTGCGGGATGGGGTTGCCCTGGGTGTCCAGGACCTCAGCGTTGGCGCTGCGCTTGGGGCCGCCCTGGGTGTTCAGCAGGCCGGAGACAACGTACAGAGCGTAGTACTTCTTTCCGTCGAATGCACGCATATACTGTGCTTCGCGGCCGCACTGGAAGTCCTCACCGTTGTTGGCGAAGCTGTTGTAGTTCTTGATGGTCTTGGCCAGACGGTCAGCGTTGGCGCCGATGCCTGCAGCCAGAGCGTCAATGCTGTCGTACTCCTGCAGGTTTGCCAACTGCTCGTCAGCCAGCAGACCTGCGGCTTCGATCTCACCCTTCTGAGTCTCGTCGATGATGTACCAGACCTTCTCGGGGTAAGTGGGGTTCTCCCAGATGCCGTTCTCGTACAGGTGGCCGTGGCGGACGGTCTCACTCTCGTTGACGAAACGCTCGCCGTCGGTGCCCACCAGAATGGCAGCGCCGGTGTTCAGAGCGTTCTGTGCCAGCGTTGCGGGCTGAGAGCAGGGAGTGCCCTCTTCCACGGGCCAGGTCACGCCGCCCAGACCGAACAGGCCTTCGTAGCAGTCCATGTGCCACAGGTCAGCGCCCACAGCCTGTGCCATCTTGATGCCGTCGCCGGTGTTGAACTGACCGCCGCGGGGTGCGTAGTTGATGACGTTCAGATAGTGCTGGACCATTTCCTTGTTGCACTCGAAGCCGCCAGTGCAGATGCACACGCCGTTGACAGCGCGGATGTTCATTTCCTTGCCGTCGCGCTCCACGGTGACGCCCACGACCGTCTTGGTCTCGGGGTCCTGGATCAGGCTCTTAGCGGGGGAGCTGTACCACACATCGATGCTGTCGTTGCGGTCCAGAACGTTCTGCTTCAGGCCCTGATACAGGTAGCTGTCGCTGACGCCTGCGTGGGTGGTCCACAGAGCCATCTTCTCGTGGCCGGGCATCTCGGGATACTCGGGGCTCATAGCACCCAGATTGGTGCCGCCCACATTCACGCCGGACCAGTCGGTATACTCGTCCTTGTTGAAGCCGAACTCGTCAGCCAGAATGTCGGCCATGTTGGCCACACCCTCAGAGATGGTGTCGATGATCTCGGGCTCAATGTCACGGCCGCCGGCCAGTGCATTGTAGTAGGTCTTGGCAGCTTCCTTATCGCCGTTGGCGTATGCGAACAGCTGGCCGCATACCTTGGTGTTGCCGCCGGCCTTGCCCTCTTCGCACTTTTCCACGATAACGACCTTTGCGCCGTTGTCAGCTGCGGTCTTGGCGGCTACCATACCGGCAGCGCCCATGCCCATGACCACAACGTCATACTCGGCATCCCAGCGGACGGTGTCTGCAAAGGTAAATTCCTTCTTCTCAGCGGGTGCAGCGGCAGTGCTGGAAGCAGCGGTGCTGCTGGCGCTGGAACCACAGCCAGCCAGAAGGCTGACAGCGCCCAGACCCAGAGCGCCCTTGACGAAGCTCTTACGGGTGATCTTTTCCATTGTGTGTTCTCCTTGTTTTTTCTTTCTCTTCTTGCGTGAAACTTGGTTTGTTAATTCACAAACCAAGTTTGATTCTAATTATAAGCGTTCAATCTTGTTTTTACAAATCAATCTGCTTATACTATCTATAAGAAAAAACTTATAGGAGCTGCTTATGACCCTGACACAGCTGAAAGGCTTTCTGGCCATTACCGAATACCAGAGTTTCACCGCCGCAGCCGACAGGCTTTACATCTCGCAGTCCGCCCTCTCCCAGCAGATGAAAGCGCTGGAACGGGAGCTGGGCTTTGTCCTGTTCGACCGCAGCTCCCGCCGGGCCGTGCTGACCGAGGCCGGGCGCAGCTTTTACCAGAACGCCCTGAAAATGCAGGAGCTTTACATCCACGCCATGGCCGAGGGCCAGCAATTGCAGCAGATGCACCAACGCCATGTAAAGCGGCTGTGCATCGGCTGCCTGAACGACCAGTTCTACCAGATCTGGCAGGACCTTTTGCAGATCGCCATGCCGCTTTCGGAACAGTACGCTCCCTGTGCGGTGCGGTACGAAAGCCGTGAAGCGCTGTATGCCGCCCTGCTGCGGGGCGAAGCCCAGATCGCCGCTCTGCTGGAAAGCGAGGACATTGCAAAGATCGGCTTACGGTTCCTGCCCTTTGCCCGGGTGCCGGAGCTGTGTATGCCTGCGGCACACAAACTCTCGCCGGAGATGCTCTCCATCTGGAACAAACGCCCCATCCGGCTGGAAGAACTGGAGGGCCAGCTGCTGGCGTTCCACAACCACCCGGGGCAAAACCTGTACGAAGACCGGCTGCGCCGCCATCTTCACGAAAACATGTCCAGGTTTGAATATGTAGACCCCGCCGGTTTTTTCACTGCCAGCTACCGGCCCACCACCCTGCTGCTGCCCGCCATCCAGTACAGCGGCCACGCGCTGGCCGTTCCTTTGGACTGGGAGGGCGGCGCGAAGCTTGGCTTCGTCACTGCGCCCAGTGCCGACGAAAAGGTTCTGGCGTATGCCCGGTACATCAAAGACCACCTGACGGTCATCCCCAACTTTTGGGAACCACTGCCCGAATGACGCAGAAAGCCCGGAGTTCCGTTTGGAACTCCGGGCTTTTGTTTGTGTTGTCAGTGGATAGCGGTGCGCACCAGTGCACGCTTGAGACGCGCCTGTGCCATCTCGTAGTCCCGCTTATCGAGGTTCTTCTGTGCCAGAATTTCTTCCGCACGCTTCTTGGAAGCCTCGGCGCGGGCCTGATCGATCTCCTCAGCCCACTCCCATGTGGTTGCAACCAGACGCACTTCGCCATCCAGAACGCTCAGCAGCCCGCCCATGCAGGCGGCGCGGCGGCGCTGGCCTTCGGCGTCCACGATATGGGCCTCGCCCATGCCCAGCGCGGTGCAGTAATCCCCGTGCTTGGCAAGGATGGCCAGATCGCCGTCGATGGCGCGGCAGACGATGCGCTCGGCCTGCCCATCAAAGGCGCAGCCGTCCGGCGTGACCACCGTCAGATGAAAGGTCGTCATGGTTTACCCTTTCTTCGCTTTTGCGAACACGTCGTCGATGGTGCCCGCGAACAGGAATGCGCTCTCGGGCAGATCGTCGCACTCGCCGTTCAGGATCATCTTGAAGCCGCGCAGGGTCTCCTTCAGCGGCA
>CAVKKE010000040.1:0-19223 GCA_963656875.1 Barnesiella intestinihominis
ACCCTTTTCTGGGAAACCTATCTCATTTTTTCTGGCTGTTTTGCAACAGCCCCTTTCGGTTTGTTTCAGTTCAGGATCAATTGCGGCGGCGGTTGTTCATGCCCAGCAGGCGGACGACATACAGGAAGATGTTGATGAAGTCCAAATACAGGGTCAGAGCGCCGTAGATGGAAGCCTTTTCGGCCAGCTCACTGTCATAAGCGTAGTAGGAGTACATCTGGCTCAGCTTCTGGGTGTCATAAGCGGTCAGCAGCATGAACACCACCAGACCGATGCCGCTGTACAGAACCGTGGCACCGAAGCCCATGCCGAACAGCATGCCCACAAAGCTAGTGACGATAAGGGCCAGCAGAGCCATCATCAGCTTGGGGCCCCAGCCAGACAGGTCTTTGTGGGTGGTGGTGCCGTAGACAGCCATCAGGCCGAAGTACACCGAGGTTGCCAAGAAAGCCAGCACCAGCGTGCCCAGATCAAAGGCCACGAAATAGAAGCTCAGCACCATGCCGTTGATCAGGGAATATCCGAAGAAGGTGGCCCGTGCGCCGCCCACCGACATGTTCTGCACGCGGGAGCTCAGCACATAAACCAGCACCAGCTCTGCAATGGTGAACAGCAGATACAGCGAGTTGACCACATACAGCAGCGGGGTGACCGCCGTGACGAACGCAGCTGCAAAGGTGATGAGCAGGCCCACGGCCATCCAGCCATAGGTGCGGGTCATATAATCGGCCGATGTCATGGACGGCTCAGTGTAGCCACGGTTATAGTTGTTGTAATTGTTGTAATCCATAGGGACTCCTCCAGTCTCTTTCCGCCGGGGCTGTAAAAGAAACCGGCGCAGACCAGTCGGGAGTTTCCACGCAAATGCAGCGGGGCATTCCATCCCCCCGCCCTATTGCCTGCGGCAACAGGGTCCCACCCTAGCGGATCATTTGCTTTGGAAACTCCCGACTGGTCTGCTCAGGCTCTTGCTCCGGTCTACGGAATATAGTATACTGCATAGAAATGAACGTTTCATGAAAAAGGCTGTGATTTTCTATGTCCCTCGGACTTTATCTGCATATTCCTTACTGCTTTTCCAAATGCCGGTATTGCGACTTTTATTCCCACCCCGGGGAGCGCGGTGTTCCGGACGCCTATGTGGATGCCCTGCTGCGGGAGCTTTCCCGCTTTGCGCCGGACACGCCTCTGCAGCCGGACACGATCTATTTCGGCGGCGGCACCCCCAGCCTGCTGAGCCCTGCGCAGGTGCAGCGGCTCATTTCCGCCGCCTGCCCGGTGCCGGGGGCGGAGATCACGCTGGAAGCCAACCCCGAGACGGTCACGCCGGAAAGCCTTGCGGGCTTCCGGGCTGCGGGGGTGAACCGCATTTCCTTCGGGGTGCAGTCCGCCCGGGACACCCAGCTGAGCACGCTGGGCCGCCCCCACACCGCCAAGCAGGCCCGGGCCGCGTTTGCCGCTGCCCGGCAGGCTGGCTTTGAGAACATCAGCGGCGACATCATGCTGGCTTTGCCCCACTACACGGAAGCGGAGTTTGACGAAACGCTGGAACTCATCGAGTCCGGCGGGGCTGTGCATATCTCCGCCTACCTTTTAAAGATCGAGCCGGACTCCGCCTTTGGCAAACACCTGCCCGAGGGCCTGCCCACCGGCGACGAAGCCGCAGACTTCTATCTCTACGCAGTGGAGCAGCTGGAACACCACGGCTATCATCAATATGAGATCTCCAACTTTGCAAAGCCCAGCTATGAGGGAAAGCACAACCTCATCTACTGGGACTGCGGGGACTATCTGGGCCTTGGCCCGGCAGCACACTCCTGCATGGGCGGCAAGCGGTTCTATTACCCGCCGGACACCGCCGCCTTCCTGAACGATGCCGCTTCCCCGGTGATGGATGGCAGCTGCGGCGCAGAGGATTATCTGATCCTGCAGCTGCGGCTGCGCAAAGGCCTGTCGCTGGACAGCTACAAACAGCTTTACGGCAAAGAATTTTCCACTGCGCAGCTGGCCTTCGTGGAGAACTGCGTCAAGGCCGGGTATGCGTCTTTTGACGGGCACACCATTGCCCTGACCCCGTCGGGCCTCATCGTGCAGAACAGCATCCTGGCTCAGCTGCTGTAAAAACGGATTTTTGAAACAGGAGGGACACAAGTTCCATGCAAAAGCGCAGACTGGATCTGAACGCGGTCTACATCTCAGCGCGGGTGCAGGACACTCTGCACCAGACGGCTCGCAGCGCCCTGACGGCAGTGGTGGCCCCCATGGGCTACGGCAAGACCACAGCGGTGAACTGGTTTCTGGCCCAGTGCAGCGCCGAGGGCGCACGGGTGGTGCGGGTGAGCATTTATTCCGCCAGCCTTGCGGCGTTCTGGCGGAGCCTGCAGGCAGCTTTTGCGGCGGCGGGACTCACAGTGCTGGATGGATACGCCTGCCCGGAGGACGGGAACAGCGCGGCCATGCTGCTGGACGATCTCTGTGCCGCGCTGCAGGGCAGCGCACACCTCATCGTGGCCAGCCGCAACCGGTTTCTGCCCGGGCGGGAGGTGGTGCGGCTGGGGCACAGGCTCCATCAGATCGGGGCCGACCAGCTGCGTCTGAACTGCGCCGAGCTGCTCAGCTATGCCCGCCGCTGCGGGCTGGAACTGACCGCAGAGCAGGCGGAGCAGCTGCTGCGCTCCAGCGAGGGCTGGTTCTCGGCAGTGTACCTGAACCTCCACGCACTGGCTCAGCGGGGTGCGCTGCTGGGCGAAAGCTCCGACATTTACTCTATGTTCACCTCGGCCATGATCGAGTCGCTGCCGAAGCAGGCGCAGGAATTTCTGGCCGTGATGGGGCTGGCGGACGAGTTCACTGTGGAAATGGCCCGGGCCGTGACCGGTATGCCGGACGCCGAACAGGTGCTCACCGCCCTTACAGAGCAGAATGCCTTTGTCACCCGGCTGCCGGGAACAGAGCAGTTCCGGTTCCACCACATGATGAAGGAATGCGCGGAGAAGTTGTTTGCCCGCCTGCCTGCCGCCCGGCAGAATGTATACTGGGAGTGGTACGGCGCATGGTATGCACAGGAAAAGCAGTACCTCAAAGCGCTGAGCGCCTACGAAACCTGCGAAGACCACGACGCGGCGCTGCAGGTCATTGAGCGGGATGCAGGCATTCTGCTGGCCTCTCTCGGCCCGGCGGAACTGCTGGAACGGCTGGGCCGCTGCTCGGCGCAGGCCCTCAAGCGCCATCCGTTTGCCATTCTGGTGCTGATGCGCTGCATGTTCAACTGGCGGCAGATCCCCAAAATGATGGAGCTGAAACAGCTTCTTCTTGCTTCGGTGGCCGAACACCCGGAGTGGCCGGAGGAAGAAAAGGGCAATCTGCTGGGCGAGTGCGACCTGATCCTGAGCTTCCTCATGTACAACGACATCTCCGCCATGAGCCGCCTGCACCGCAGCGCCAGCGCCCAGATGTCTCACCCGGCCATCAGCATCCAGAACAGCGGCGGGTGGACCTTTGGCTCGCCCTCGGTGCTGATGATGTTCCACCGTCAGCCCGGCCAGCTGGGCCGGGAACTGGCCGAGATGGACGAGTGCATGCCCCACTATTACAAGATCACCAACGGCCACGGCATGGGTGCCGAGACCATCATGCGGGCGGAAGCCGATCATCTGCAGGGCCGCTTCGCCGACGCGCAGATCGGGCTGGAACGAGCCTATGCGCAGATCGAAGGGAACGGCCAGCTCAACATGGCCCTCTGCTGTGATTTTCTGGCCTGGCGGCTGGTCCTCTGCGGGGAGTTCGTGCCCAAAATCCCGCTGGAAACACGGCAGGAGCAGGTGCTCCACCAGCACAACGTGGCCTGGCGGAACCTGTTCAACGCCATCTGCGCCTATCATTACGCTCTGCGGGGGCAGACGGACAGCATCCCGGAGGTGTACGCCGCCCACCGCATGAGCTCGGTGAACACGCTGGCCCCGGGCAGGCCCATGATCGAACTCATTGAAAATCAGGTGTACTTAGCGCAGGGCGAATGGGCCAAGGTGCTGGGCCGCAGCCCGGAGCTGCTGACCCTGTGCGATGCCCTCCACTATGACCTCGCGGCCTTGCACCTGCGCATCCAGATGGCTTCCGCTTATACCCGGCTGGGCAAGCAGGCAGATGCCCGGGCCCTGCTGGCCGAAGCCCTTGCGCAGGCCGCTCCGGACGGCTTCGTGATGCCCTTCGCGGAGAACTACCGATATCTGGCCGCTCTGCTGGAAGCAGAACAGGTTGGCCCACAGACCGGGTTTGTCCAGCATATCTGTGCACTGGGCCGGGCACAGCAGGAGCGCTGCGCCGCTTTGAACCGCACCGAAACTCTGCCCGAAGCCGCCGCCCTGCTCACCGAGCGGGAGCTTGCGCTGGCAAAACTCATCGCGGCCCGGTGCACCAACCGGGAGATCGCGGCCCGGCTGTTCCTTTCCGAAGGAACGGTGAAGCAATACACCAATCAGCTCTATTCCAAGCTGGGCATCGACGGCGAAGTTCGCACCCGCCGTGCCCGGCTGGCAGAACTCTTCCGCGCAAAAAACTAACCTCAGGTTAATAGCTTTTTTCACCGGCCCGTTGTACTCTTGAATCAGAGAATAACTGGTCGGTTTTTTCTGCTCTCCGGGGTGCAGACTGAGAAAACGGCACGCCGGGCAGCAGAGAAGCGGAAGGAGGATGTTTTATGACGAACCAACGCCGACACACCCCAAAGCTGCGGCTGCTCAGTGCCTTTTTGGCAGCGGCCATGGCCATGACCACACTGCCCGCGGCCGCGTTTGCGGAGAGCGGAATAGTCAGCGATCTGAGCGTTGCCGGGAAGTCGGTGACTTCAGACAATGCGGCAGACATTCTGGGAGAAGTCTCGGTGCCTCAAAACAAAACCGGCATACAGCCGCTTTTTTCGATCACCATTGATGGAACCGGAACCCTGACCGGCACAGAAAAGACCGGGTATGGTATTCTTCCTCAAACGGACAAGGCAACGATTGCCTCCGGGGCAGATATCACACTGGAAAATTTCAAACATGGCTCGACCGGCGGCGGCGTGGACGTTTTGGGCACCCTGACCATTCGTGATGTAAACTATGGCATCGGTGGAGAAGGTGCCACGGTCGAAAGCTACGGCAAGCTGGTGATTCAGAACGCTGACAACGCAATTTCCGGCGGCGGTGCAAAAGTTTATGGCACACTGGAAATCGACGATGCCGGCACAGCTGTCAGCGATGGCGGCGTCACTGTGTATGAAGACGGCGTGGTGACCATCACCGGAGCAGACAGCGGCCTGAACGGCAGTTCTGCTGTGAACGGCGGTGCCCTTTCGGTGAGTGCCAAAACCTGCATTGACAACGGTGCCGTGACCTTCACCAGCGGAACCCTGAAACTGGATTCCACTAATAACGAGGCGATCACCCTGAGCAAGCTGACCGTGAACGCGGCTGATTTCTGGTACCGCACGGCGAAGGACGGCGCATGGACGCAAGTGACGGGCGGCAGCTGGACGCGGCCTTCCGACACTGCTTACTTTGAGATCACCACTGAAGATCCCACCGTCACACACTACACCGTCACCTTCGACCTCAACGGCGGCACGCATTGGGGCAAGAATGACGAGTGGATCAGCGGCGGCAGGTGGAATGACAGCCATGATCAGGTGAGTTTCACCACGCATACTGGAGACAACGGCGAATATCTGACGATCAATGTGGGGGCCGGCATGGGCCCACAGCGGGAAGGCTATGAGTTCGTTGGCTGGTACACTGCTGCTGTCGGCGGTGAGCCGGTGGAAGAGCAGCCCTATTACATGCAACAGCAGCATCTTGAGCCGATCACAGAGGACATCATCCTCTATGCCCACTGGCAGCAGAACGGCGAAGACGTTGCGCTCAATGAAACGAATTTCCCCGACGATGTGTTCCTCATCTATGTGAAGCAGTTTGATACGGACAGTGACGGCGTCCTCAGCGCAGACGAGCGGGACGCTGTGACCAAAATCGATGTCTACCATAAGAACATCAAAGACCTGACCGGCATTGAATATTTCCCGAAGCTGAAGCGGCTGGATTGCGGCAAGAATCAGCTCACTGACCTTGACGTAAGCAGGAATCCTGCACTGTTCGATTTAAACTGCAGCTACAACCAGCTTACCCAGCTGAATGTGAACCAAAACACGCAGTTGGAGTATCTGACCTGCAGCAGCAACCAGCTCTTCAATCTGAACGTGAGCATGAACGCCCAGCTAACTTATCTGAATTGCAGCTACAATCAGCTCACCCAGCTGGACGTGAGCATGAACCCTATGCTGTATGATCTGGATTGCACATCCAACCAGATCACCAAGCTTGACTTGAGCAAAAACTCCATACTATGGAGCCTAAACTGTTATGGCAACCAGTTGACTAATCTTGACCTGAGTAAGAATACTGCACTGAGCTACCTGAACTGCGCTGCCAACCAGATCACCGATCTTGACCTGAGCTGCAATACCCGGCTGATCGATTTGAACTGCTATGGCAATCAGTTGACTCAGCTTGACCTGAGTAAGAACACCGCACTGAACTCCCTGACCTGCGCCGCCAACCGGCTCACCAAACTCGACCTGAGCTGCAACACTCAGCTGACCGAATTGTACGGCTATAGCAACCAGCTCACCAGCCTTGACCTGAGCCAGAACTCTAAACTGGACTATCTGGACTGTACTGACTGCCAACGCAATATTGAGCTGGACGAATTCGGCCAGTTTGACCTTTCCACCCTGCCGGGCTTTGACCCTTCCAAGGTCACATGGCCCGAGGGCGTCACCGCAGCGGGCAGCATTCTGACCGTGCCGGAAGGCACCGAAAACATCATCTATGAATATGATGCCGGGAACGGCCATACGCTGTGGTTCTGCCTTACCGTGAACCGTAACGAAGACCCCGATCCCATTATTCCCGATGACCCGGAAGCACCTGACAGCAGTGCAGGCGGCGCAGCCGCAGCCATTGCCGTCACTGCCCTTGGCGGTGCCGCCGTGTGGGGCGGCTATGAGCTGGCCACCCGTGTCATCCTGAACCACCTGCTGCCGGAAGGCACAACGATCCCCAAGACCCGCGGCGAACTGGCCCTGCTGCTGTGGCAGAATGCCGGCAGACCGGAACCTGCCGCACAGCCTGCATTTGCAGATGTGACGGACGCTGAGACCGCAAAAGCCGCTCAGTGGTGCACCGAACAGGGCCTGATGACGGCAGAGGACGGCGCATTCCACCCGGAACAGCGGGTGACAAAATATCGTGTGATCCAAATCTGGAAGCAGGCCGCGGCCAACGCGGAATGACAGCAGCACCTGCGGCAGTGCATTCTGCTGTGAAAGTTTAGCTTCCCCAAAACGATCCCCATGCCCGGCATCTTGCGGTGCAGGCATGGGGATCGTTGTTTTGCAGTCATTCAGCGGGATGGCTCGTCCGGCTCCATCTTTTTCAGTTCCACCACCGGCCAGCCCAGCTGGCGGATGGCTTCCCGGTCGTGGGTGGCAAGCAGGGTCGGCCTGCCGGCGCACTTCTGCCGCAGCAGTTCAGCCGCAGCAGCCAGTGTGTCCGGGTCCATGCCGGTGAAAGGTTCGTCCAGCAGCAGCGTGTCGCTGGGGGCCCACAGTGCCCGCAGCAGAGCCGTGCGGCGCTTCTGCCCGCCGGAAAGCTTTGCTGCCGGCAGGGCCAGCGCCGCCGCATCCATGCCAAGGCGTTGAAAATCCGCTATGATCTGCGTTCTGTATTGTTTTTCATCGTGCAGCACCAGCGTCACATTCTGCACCGCCGTCAGCTGCGGGCAGAGCCGGTCTTCCTGAAACACCGCGCTCATCTGGCCCGTGCCCTCCACGGTGCCGCTGGTGGGCGCTTCCAGCCCCATGAGGATGTGCAGCAGGGTGGTCTTGCCCCAGCCGCTGGGAGCCCACAGCACCGCCGGGCCGTCCACGGTCAGGCAGAGATCCCGGAAGAGCAGATTTTCCCCGAAGCGCTTTTCCAGATGTTGAATTCTCAGCATTGCGCCACCTCCCCCAGCAGAGCTTTTTCAGCCCGGCCCAGCAGAGCCAGGAACAGCTTTTCGAACCCGGCGCTCAGCAGGATGATGACGAATGTCCACGCGAACAGTTCTCCGGTGGAAAGGGTGATCTTGGCCCGGTAGAGCGCATCGCCAATGGAACCGTTTGGCAGGCCGATGACCTCCGCTGCAACGCCGCTTTTCCAGCAGATGCCAAGCGCCACACTGCACCCCTGCCGGAAGGCAGGCAGCACCGCCGGGAGCCACACCGCCCGCAGGCGGCGGCCAAGCGGCAGGCGGAACACCTGCGCCATCTCCCGCAGCTGCACATCTACGCTCTGGATGCCTGTGCGCACCGCGCCGTACAGCACCGGCAGCACCATCAGAAAACTGATGAGCACCGACAGCGATGAACCTCGCACCCACACCAGCGCCAGAATGATGAAGCTTGCCACCGGCGTGGCCTTGACCAGCTGCATCACCGGGGCCAGCAGGATATCCGCCGCCGGGATGCTCTCTGCGGCTGCAGCCAGCACCGCGCTGACCACTACGCCAAGCCCGAACCCCAGCAGGATGCGCCCGGAGCTGAAACCCACCCGCTGCCAGAAATCGGCCCGGGGCAGCAGACCCAGTAGGGTGCGCAGGGCCTGCACCGGCGACACGAGAAACACTTCCTGCCCGATGGCCATTGCGGCGCACTGCCACACTGCCAGCCAGAAGATCACCGCGCCAAGGCGGCGGAAAAGCTGTTTGTGTTGGTTCATAAAGTCAAACTCCTGACGATTCAAGCTGTGTCCAGCGGATAAGCTGAGAATTTCTCCGAGGACTTCAGGGAGGTGGGGCCCCGGCGCACACACGTTGGGGCGGGACAGGTGTCCCGGGCTGTCCAAGGAGAAATTCTCGGCTCATTCGCCCTCCCAAACTTTTCTGTCTTGAATATAAAGTATACCATACTCCCCACCTCAAGGCCAATGACCGGTGCATCACGTCACATTAGATGTTGTTATGCCAATCATTACATTTCTTCACATTTCTGCTTCTTGACATGAAACAGATAAAACGATACACTGAGAAAGAACATTTGCCGCTTTCCCTTCCGGGGCGGCGCAGAAACGAGGGTTCTTTATGAAGAAGCTTTCCGGCAGAAATCTGATCCTTGTCGGTTTCACGCTGTTTTCCATGTTTTTCGGGGCGGGCAACCTGATCTTCCCGCCGCATCTGGGTGCACAGGCAGGGGCAAACTTCTGGTTTGCCTTCGCAGGGCTCGCAGTCAGCGCCATCGGCCTGCCCATCGCAGGTGTGGCGGCGGTGGCTCATGCCGGAAGTCTGGACGCTCTGGCCGGGCGGGTACACCCGGCCTTTGCCCGGGTGTTCACCATCCTGGTCTACCTGTCCATCGGCCCCTGCCTTGCCATTCCCCGCACCGCCAGCACCTCCTTCCAGATGCTGGTGCCGCTGGTGGGCGGCAGCGCTGGGCTGCTGCTGGCTTACTCCGCTGTGTTTTTCACTGCTGCGTTTTTCGTGGCCCTGCACCCGGAAAAGCTCACAGACTGGCTGGGCCGCATCCTCTGCCCATGCCTGATCCTGCTCATCGTCGTGCTGTTTGCCGGTTGTGTGGTGCATCCGCTGGCGGCGCACTACGGAGCCCCCAGCGCCGAATACGCTTCCCTGCCCGCCGTACAGGGCGTGCTTTACGGCTACCAGACCATGGACACCCTCGCTGCGCTGAACTTCGGCGCAGTCATCGCCCTGAACGTCCGGGTGCATGGCGTCACTGAGGATTCCGCCGTGGAGCGCAGCATCATCCGGGCGGGGCTCATTGCAGGCGCTTTGCTTCTTATCGTTTACGCCATGCTGGGCCATGCCGGTGCCCAGACCGGCGCAGTGTATCCGGGCCTTGCCACGGGTGCCGAAGTGCTGACGGCTCTGGCACAGCACCTGTTCGGCCGGGCGGGCCTTGTGCTGGTGGCGGCGATTTTTGTGATTGCCTGCTTCAACACCTGCGTGGGGCTGATCGCCTGTGTGGGCCAGTATTTCCACCAGCTGCTTCCCTGCCTCCCCTACCCTGCCATCGCGGCATTTTTTGCCGCCGCCAGCATGGTGATCTCCAACATCGGCCTGGCCGGCATCATCCGGCTGTCCACCCCAGTGCTGAACGCCATCTATCCCGTGGCCATCGTGCTCATCCTGCTGTCCTTCATGCCGGGGCTGGAGCACCGCCGGGCGGTCTACCCGCTGTGCATCGGCTGCACCGCTGTTCAGAGCATTGCCGCCACCCTGCCGCTGGGTGCTGTTTCCTCTGCTGCCAGTGCCCTGCCGCTGGGCAGCCTGGGCTTTGGCTGGGTCCTGCCTGCTTTGGTGGGGCTGACAGTCGGTTTGTTCATCAAAAAGTGAGGTAAAATTTATGGTAAGACCCATCGTTCACGACCCGCTGTTCCTTGCGCAGAAGTCCGCCCCGGCCACCCCGGCAGATGCCGAGATCGCCCGCGACCTTCTGGAAACGCTCACCGCCCACGCCGACGGCTGTGTGGGCATGGCGGCAAACATGATCGGCGAGCTCAAGTGCATCATCGCGGTGGAAGCCGAGGATGGCTATCTTGTGCTTTACAACCCGGTGATCCTGAAAAAGTCCGGAGCTTACGAGACCGAAGAGGGCTGTCTCTCACTGGAGGGCGTGCGCAAAACAAAGCGCTGGAAGACCATCAAGGTGCAGTACGACACTGCCGACGGCAAGCCGCGGTTCAAGACCTTCACCGGCTGGACGGCCCAGATCATCCAGCACGAGATCGACCACTGCGACGGCATCCTGATTTAAAAAGAAAAAAGCACCGCGCCCCATCTGCTGCGGACAGACAGGGCGCGGTGTTTTTTTGCGGTATTTGGTTTGGTAAAGGAGGAATCATGTTGCCAGAAAGACAATTGCGGCCTTGCCTTTCGGTGATTTTATGATACCAGAACTTTTCTGCGAAACCATGTTCTTTCTATGAAGCTTCTGTGAATTTGCCAGAACTTTTCCAGACAGCTTTAAGGCCAGTGTGTCGGGAGCTTTCTCCTCAGACACGATTCGGGCCATTCCATCGCCCGCCCTATTGCCTGACGGCAACAGGGTCCCACCCCAGCGGACGGTCTTCGGAGAAACTTCCGACTCGCTGGCCCCGGCAGCAGCATTTTACCTGGGCTTGGCACCGGATGCTCCGGCAAGATGCGCGACGCCATGTCTGAAGGTTGGGCTGCATCTAAAATCGACAATAATCTTTCCCGGGGAGTGTGAGGGCTGACCTTCGCTGGTGATCTGGCGAGCGCAGGCGAGGCGGAGTGTCCGGTGCCGAGTCCTCTCTTACTCCGGAGCCTTCATGCTCTCCACCATGCTGATGCGCTTCACATGACGCCGCATGGCGAAGCAGACCACAAAGGTGAACAGCATGGTCAGCGCCACACTCAGCAGATAACTGCGGGGCGCAATGGTACGGATGAACATCAGCTGATCCATTTCCACGGTCAGGATGATGAACTTGTGCAGCGGCACGCCCAGCAGCAGGCCCACGCCGGAGCCGATGAGGGACAGCAGTTCGATCTCGCGGAAGATGTAACGGTACACTTCCTTGTCGTAGAAGCCCAGCACCTTGATGGTTGCCAACTCCTTTTTGCGCTCGGCAAGGTTGACACTGATGAGATTGTAGAGCACCACCGCTGCCAGCGCCGCCGCGCACACGATGACCAGAATGACCACATAGTTCAGACTGCCGATGAGGCTGTCGAACATGGAGGTGGTATCCTCGGTAAAGCTGACACTGCTGACGTAGTTGCAGCCCAGCAGCTTTGTGCGCAGGGTGTTGTACTCAGCGTCCGAAGTGCAGCCGGTCAGGCCGTAAACTGTGTTCCACTCCGGGGTGCCGCCCAGCAGGCTTTCCAGCTGTGCGCGGGAGAGATACAACCGGGTGAACATGTAGTTCTCGGCGATGCCGGTCAGGGTCAGCTCCCTGCGGCTACCGTCCGAATCTTCCACATAGACCGTGTCACCCACCTTCAGTCCCAGATTCAGGGCCGTCTTCTCGGTCAGGATCACACTGCTGTCGTCAAAGGGGATCGTCTCGTGGCCCACGCGGTTGCGGAAGGTGAAATACTCGGTCATGTCGGCGTCGTCCTCGGCACCCACCACGCTGACGCTGGCACTCTCGCCTGCCTCATTATAAATGGTGGTTGACTTCACATAGAACGCGCCCCAGCTGTTCACCGCACTGCTGCTGTCCAGCGTGTCGGCCAGGCCCTGCTCCATGGTCAGCGCCCGTTCGTCGCTGAGGGAGATGGTCAGGTCGTTGTGGGTCAGCTCCGAAGACTGCTTTTGCACAATGGGCAGGATGGAATCCTGAATGCCAAAACCGATGAGCAGCAGAGCTGTGCAGCCTGCCACACCCAGCACGGTCATGAAGAAACGCTTTTTGTAGCGGAACAGATTGCGGGCCGTGGTCTTCTGAGAGAAGCTCATGTGCTGCCACAGCGGCGTGATATATTCCAGGAAGATGCGCTTGCCTGCCACCGGGGCCCGGGGCAGCAGCAGGGATGCGGTCTTTTCTTTCAGGCTGGCGCGGCAGGCACTCCAGGTTGCAAGGCCAATGACCGCAGCGCTGATGGCCACGCTGGCCGCAGCCATGCCGGGATAGAATTGCAGCGTGAAGGTGTTGAGGTGGAAGATCATCTGATAAGCATACCAGATGATGAGCGGGAACACCACAAAGCCGATGGCCATGCCCGCGATGCTGCCCAGCACGCTGGCCGAGAGGGCATAGAACAGATATTTGCCCGCGATCTTTGCATTGGAGTAGCCCAGTGCTTTCAGGGTGCCCATCTGCAAGCGGTTTTCATCCACCATACGGGTCATGGTGGTGGTTGCCACCAGTGCCGCCACAAGAAAGAAGAACACCGGGAACACCCGCGCAATAGCCGTCATGCGGTCAGCGTACTGCCCCCAGGTGACGATGCTCACGATGGAACTGCGGTCCAGCACATACCACTCGCCATTCTTGATCTGGCTCACCTGCTCTTCGGCATCGTTGAGCTGGGCAAGGCCGTCTGCCAGCTTCTGTTCGGCATCGGCTTTCTGGGTCTCATACTCGGTGCGGGAGTCAGCAAGCTTCTGCACACCGTCGTTGTATTCCTGCCAGCCTGCATCCAGCTTGGCGCGGGCAGCGTCAAATTCAGTGTAGGCCGTGGCAGTGCCTGTGGTCAACTGCAGCTGGCCCTGCAGCAGCTGCACCTTCATCTTGCGCAGTGCAGCCTTTGCTTCGGTTACCAATTGGGTGTTGTCAAGAGTGGGCGAAGAGATCAGCCCGTTCTGATACATCTCCTGCTTGCCTGCATCCAGCTGAGCCTGATAGCCGTTCAACTGACCGCTGATGTTGTCGTAGGCGTCCTGTGCTTTCTGCAAAGCGTCCCGCAGGTCGGTGTATTCCTCGTCCTCCGGTTCGGCATCGTCCAGAGCTTTCTGCGCATTGTTCAGGGCTGTTTCGGCATAGCTCAGCAGCGGGTCAGCCACCTTTTTCAGGTTCACCAGCAGCTCGATCTGCTGCAGCTGATCCTCAAATTCCAGCACCTGCTCCTCGCCGTCCACCAGCGAATCCGCGCCGTTCTGCATAGTGTCGGGCAGGCTTTCTTTCTGCTGGGCAAGCTGGGCTTCGCCGTCTTCCAGCTGGGCCTTTGCGCTGTCCAGCTGCTTCTGGGCGGCATTCAGCTGAGCTTCTGCTTCGGCGAACTGGCGATCTGCTTCGGCCTTCTGGCTGTCATATTCTTCCCGGGCGTCGGCCAGCTGGGCGTTGGCATCTTCAATGAGTTCCGCCCGCCGGGCCGTGCACTGCCCATCGCTGATGGCTTCGATGTTCTTTGTCACAGCGTCCACAGCAGCCTGATATTCGTCAGAATAGTGGTCGTACTGCGCGGCATTTTCCGCCTTGATATAGCAGATCGTATAGTAATCTGCGGTCAGACTGCCGTCCGGTACAAACACGATGGCGTCCAGCTGGCCGTCACCGGCGGTGCTGCTCTCCTTATCGGTGGAGAAATGCAGCGGGTCCTGCACGGTGCCCACCACGGTGAACTGCTTCCGGCTGACATTTTCGGTGTCGTCCGGCAGTGTGAGCACGCTGCCCAGCTCCACCGCGTCACTGTAGCCCACCACATGCACCACGCACTCGTCCGCCTTCTCCGGCATCCGGCCGCTCAGCAGCACCAGACGGTTCATGTTCTCTTCTGTGTCGGTCTCCGGGTCAGCAGGCAGCTGCTGCAGGCGCACCACAGTGGTGTCCTCCCGGCCCTGCCACTGGGCTTCCACATCCTGATATTTCACAGGTTCCACAGCTTCCACGCCTTCCACGGCGGCAATGGCCGAGATGTCGCTCTCCGAAAGGCCCAGCGTGGACAGTACCCGGATGTCGAACACATTCTGATTCGTATAGTATTTCTGCCCGGCGATGCGCATACTCGGGGCAAAGCTCATCAGGCCGGTGAGCATCATGACGCCCAGTGCCACGATGCCGAACAGCGACACCATGCGGCTCATGTTGCCCTTCATTTCCCGCAGGATGTTTTTGCGATAACTTTTCAGCATGCTCTCACCACTCGATCTCCTGCACCGGAACCGGGTGCTCATTGACCTGATTGGACACGATCTGACCGCTGCGCACATGGATGATGCGGTCGGCCATGCCGGTCAGGGCCGTGTTGTGGGTGATGACGATCACCGTGCGTCCGGTGCGGCGGCAGGTGTCCTGCAGAAGGGCCAGTACCTGCTTGCCGGTCTTGTAGTCCAGCGCACCGGTGGGCTCGTCACACAGCAGAAGCTTGGGGTTCTTGGCCAGGGCCCGGGCGATGGACACACGCTGCTGCTCACCGCCGGAAAGCTGGGCCGGGAAGTTGTTCAGCCGCTCGCCCAGGCCCACGCTGCGCAGCGTTTCCCTCGGGTCCAGCGGGTCGCGGCAGATCTCGCTGGCCAGCTCCACGTTTTCCAGCGCGGTGAGGTTCTGCACAAGGTTATAGAACTGGAACACGAAGCCCACATCATACCGGCGATAGGTGGTGAGTTCCCGGGGCGTGAAGTGGCTCACGTTCTGGCCATCCAGCCAGACATTGCCCTCGTCGCAGCTGTCCATGCCGCCGAGAATGTTCAGCAGGGTTGTCTTGCCCGCACCGGAGGGGCCCACGATGATGCAGAACTCCCCCTTGTCCACATAAAAATTCAGATGGTCGGCCGCAGCGATCTTCACGCTGCCGGTCTGATAATATTTACAGACATCTTCAAACTCCACAAAGTGCTCCATGGCGTTTTTCCTTTCTGTTGGCTTACAAACTATTTCAATGTAACTATAACACAAAGCAGAAAAGGTTTGCAGGGGCCCTGCAGCAAATTTTCAAAAACTTAACAGAAAAATTTTTCTTCCTGCAATAATCCTCTCCTGCCATTCGTTTACAGGATAGAAACGGCAAGAACCGATCTGCCGCACTCTGAACCATGGTTTTCACCCCGCAGAAATCTATGCGGCCCAGTGCCGCTGACAATGGAGTTTATTCTCATGAAACTGCTGAACAACAAATTCGTCCGCATCCTGACCACTGCTGCTGTCGCAGCCAGCGCCGCAGCCCTGCTGAGCGTGGGCGCTTTCGCCGCCGAAGCAGACATCAACGACCCTGTCATTGCCGATTACCTGCCCCCGCAGGAGCAGATGATCCAGGGCGACATTGCCCTGCACAGCGGCGACGTCGCCGTCGGTGAAGCCGACCCCACCTACGGCGGCTACGGCGCACCGGAAGGCAACCCCATTCAGGGCGACATCATGCTGATTTCCGCTGACCTGACCACCACCCTGCCCTCGGACACGCTGGTGGAAAAGAGCGAAGCCCGCTACACGGTCAAGGGCCTTTTCGGCAAAGAAGTGCTGTACACTGCCCGCCAGAACGGCCGCGTGCTGACCCTGTCCGTTCCTGAGGATGTTGCCACCTTCCGCACCACGGTGCAGGACATGCAGACCCTGCTGAACCAGGGTGTGAGCACTCTGGTGCTGACCACCAACAAGACTTCCACCACCCTGAACCTGACTCTGCTGTGCGAGGGCCAGAAGAGCACCGACCGTGTAGTGCTGCGTCATCTGGGCAGCTCCGCCACCCTGACCGTGGGCCTGCGCTGCCGCCGCGACCTGATCGTTGGCCGGTAAGGCAGACGATTTGAAACAGCCTCCGCTTTGCTCTGGCTGATCTCAGCGGAAACTCTTTCTCATAATCACAAACGAGCCAGACCTGCGGGTCTGGCTCGTTTGCTTTTTCACCGGATGAGTTTTGACGTAAAAAAGAACCCCGGCGAAGCCCGCAGGCCTTGCCGAGGTTCAAGCACTCAAATCATTTTATCAGATCTCTGCGAGGATGGCGTCGCCCATGGCGGTGCAGCCGAGGCAGGTGCAGCCTTCGCTCATGTTGTCGGCGGTGCGCAGGCCCTTGTCCAGAACCTTGTTCACAGCGTTCTCAATGGCATCGGCTTCCTCGGTCATGCCGAAGGAGTAGCGCAGCATCATGGCAGCGGACAGGATGCAGGCGGTGGGGTTCACGATGTCCTTGCCTGCAATGTCGGGGGCAGAACCGTGGATGGGCTCATACAAACCGCGGGTGCCGTCGCCCAGAGAAGAGGACGGGATCATGCCGATGGAGCCGGTGATCATGGAAGCTTCGTCGGACAGGATGTCGCCGAACATGTTCTCAGTGACGATGACGTCAAACTGAGCGGGGTTCTTCACGATCTGCATGGCACAATTGTCCACGAACATCTCGCTGTATTCCACGTCCGGGTACTCGGCCTGCAGGCGGTGCATCACACTGCGCCACAGACGGCTGGTGTCCAGAACGTTTGCCTTGTCCACGCAGCACAGCTTCTTACGGCGCTTCTGAGCGGTCTCAAAGCCGATGCGGCCGATGCGCTCGATCTCGTGCTCGGAGTAGGGCATGGAGTCGATGGCCTGCTTTTCGCCGTTTTCGAGGGTGTGAGTTTCGTGATTGCCGAAGTACACGCCGCCGATCAGCTCACGCACAATGATAAAGTCAATGCCCTGCGCCACGATCTCAGGCTTCAGGGGGCTGGCCGGAGCCAGCTGGGGCCAGATCTTTGCCGGGCGGTTGTTGGAGTACAGGCCCATACCCGCACGCAGGCGCAGCAGACCCTTTTCAGGGCGCTGCTCACCGGGCAGGCCTTCCCACTTGGGGCCGCCCACGGCACCCAGCAGAACGCTGTCTGCGGCAAGGCACTTGTCCAGCTCGTGCTGGGGCAGCGGATCGCCGTATTTGTCAATGGCTTCACCGCCCATGGCGGCGTCGGTGTAGTGGAAGGTGTGGCCGTACTTTTCGGCCACCTTGTCAAGCACACGGATGGTCTGCTTGACGATCTCCGGGCTGGAGCAGTCGCCCCAGATGACAGCAATATTTTTTTCCATTGGTGGTACTCCTTATCTGTTAGATGGCTCGCCCTCTCAGGCGCTGACGCGCCAGCTCCCCCAAAGGGGGAGCCTTTGGCAAAATCAGAAAGTTTACCGTCCTGCCAAGGCCTCTCCCTTTGGGAGAGGTGGCACAGCGTGAGCTGTGACGGAGAGGGCGAGGACGCTTGCCTTACTGCATTGCTTTGATCGACTTCATCAACCCGCCGGCGGAGATGATCTCCTGAATGAACGGCGGGAACGGCTCGGCATGGAACACCTTGCCGTTGGTCTCATCGGTGATGACGCCGGTGTCAAAGTCCACGCTCACGGTGTCGCCTGCGTTGATGGCGTCCACAGCTTCGGGGCACTCCATGATGGGCAGGCCGATGTTGATGCTGTTGCGGTAGAAGATGCGGGCAAAGCTCTTGGCGATGACCACGGAGATGCCTGCGGTCTTGATGCACAGCGGGGCGTGCTCACGGGAGGAGCCGCAGCCGAAGTTCCAGCCGCCAACCATGATGTCGCCGTCCTTCACGTTCTTGACGAAATCCTTGTCGATGTCCTCCATGCAGTGGCTGGCCAATTCCTTGGCATCCTGCGTGTTCAGGTGGCGGGCCGGGATGATGACATCGGTGTCCACGTTATCCGGGTATTTGAAAACAGAACCTTTTGCGTTCATTGTTGTGCTCCTTTCCGATCAGACCGTGCGGGGGTCGGTGATGTAGCCGGTCAGTGCGCTGGCAGCGGCGGTGGCGGGAGAAGCGAGGTAGACTTCGCTCTTCACATGGCCCATGCGGCCCACAAAGTTGCGGTTGGTGGTGGAGACGCAGCGCTCGCCCTCGGCCAGAATGCCCATATAACCGCCCAGGCAGGGGCCGCAGGTGGGGGTGGACACGATGCAGCCGGCGTCGATGAAAGCAGTGGTCCAGCCGCGCAGGATGCATTCCTTATAAACAGCCATGGTGGCGGGGATGATGATGCCGCGCACACCCTTGGCGATGTGTTTGCCCTTGAGCACGTTGTAAGCGGCTTCCATGTCCTCGAGACGGCCATTGGTGCAGCTGCCGATCACGACCTGATCGATCTTGATGTCCTTGCCCTCGCTGGCAACGTGAGTGTTCTCGGGCAGGTGGGGGTAGCTGACAGTCGGCTCCAGCTTATCGAGGTCGATCTCAATAACCTTCTCGTACTCAGCATCCGGGTCGGCTTCGTAGAACACCGGCTCACGCTGGCTACGGCCCTTGAGGTAAGCCTTGGTCACATCGTCCACGGGGAAGATGCCGTTCTTGGCACCAGCCTCAATGGCCATGTTGCAGATGCACAGGCGGTCGTCCATGGTCAGGCTGGCAACGCCCGGGCCGGTGAACTCCATGGACTTGTACAGTGCACCGTCCACGCCGATCATGCCGATGATGTGCAGGATCAGGTCTTTGCCGGACACGCGGGGGCTGAACTTGCCCTTGAGCACGAACTTGATGGCGGAGGGCACCTTGAACCATGCCATGCCGGTGGCCATGCCAGCGGCCATATCGGTGGAGCCCACACCGGTGGAGAATGCGCCCAGTGCACCGTAAGTGCAGGTGTGGCTGTCCGCGCCGATGACGCAGTCGCCCGCGGTCACGATGCCTTTTTCGGGCAGCAGGGCGTGCTCAATGCCCATCTGGCCCACATCATAGAAGTTGAGGATATCGTACTTGTTGGCAAACTCGCGGCACTGCTTGGACTGGGTGGCACTCTTGATGTCCTTGT
>CAVKKE010000041.1:0-18929 GCA_963656875.1 Barnesiella intestinihominis
TTTTTGCGCTATTTTTTGTGCAAATTGCTATCGCATTTTTATTTTGCAACAGCCTCTTTTTTGCGTTACAGGATGTATCCGAAGCTCCGCAGCACGAACAGCCAGAATGTCAGGCTGAAGGCGCTGAACAGGGTGGTGGTGACGCACACGCTGCCGGTGAGCACGCCTTCGTGGCCCATCTGCTTTGCCATGACGTAGCACGCCGGGGTGGTGATGCTGCCCAGCATCACCAGCAGTGCCACCAGTTTTTCGTCTGTGAAGCCAAAGTGCACCGCCAGCGGCAGGAACAGCGCCGGCAGGATCATCAGCTTGACCACCGTGGCCACAGCTGTCGGTTTGAGGTAGCCCAGCGCCTTGCGGCCCTTGAAGCCCGCGCCGATGGCGAGCAGAGCCAGCGGGCTGGTCAGCCCGGCCACGTTGGAGAGGGCCTTGTCCAGCATGGCAGGCATGGAGATGTGCAGCATGCTCCACGCAAAGCCTGCCACGATGCCCAGCAGGATGGGGTTGGTCAGAATGCCCTTTACGCTTTTTTTCAGCCGGGCAGCCAGGGAGCCGTTCTGGGTGGAACTTGGGCTCTCCAGAATCAGGATGACCACGGCCATGATGTTGTAAAGCGGCACGCTGCCCAGGATCATCAGGCTGGACATGCTGGCATCGCCGTAGATGCTCTGCAGAAAGGCCGAGCCAAGGATGGCCGCCGAGGAACGGTAGCACACCTGCACGAACTCGCCCACAAGGCCGGTGCCATTCAAAAAGACTTTTGCCAGTGCCCAGATGACAAGGATGCACACCAGAGTGACCACAAAGCAGAACAGCACATACCGGCCGTCAAAAGAGGCGCGGATATCGTTTTTGCCAAGGTCGCGGAAGAGCTGCACCGGAAGGGCAACATAGAACACGAATTTGTTTGCCCCGGCCACGAACTCGTCGCTCAGAAAACCGGTGCGGTGCAGCACATAGCCCAGAAGCATGATGAAGAACAGCGGCATGGTGCTGTTCATGCTGAACAGGATGTTTTCTGCCATGGCTCACACCCCGCCGTGGCGGCGCTGCTCTGCCGCCAGCTCCTGCTGCAGAGCGACCTTGCGGTGATCCAACAGCAGATCTTTGTTGTATTTGAAGTAGCGCTCACAGCCGTTCTCGGTGAGGAAGGCATGAGATGCCGGGTCCACAGTCAGTTCGGTGACGAACACCACCATTTCCTGGCTCTCGTCGAAGGCCTGCTCCATGAAATCGAACGCAGCTTCCAGCGCGGCGCTGGCGGTCTGCTGGGCTTTTTCACGGCTGTCGGCAAGAGACCGGAACTGCCCGCGCAGCAGGTCGAAAGCTTCCTGCGTCCCGGCGGCATTGGCGCGGCGCAGCTCACCCTCCCACTGGCGCAGTACGGCAAGAACCTGTAAGCGAGTGGTCAGGGCGTCTTTGCTCAGCAGCCCGGCAGTGCGCTGGCGCTGTGTCTCTGCGTCATAGTCCACGATCTGCTGGTGGAACAGCTCTGCAGAGCCGTCCGGCACATCCTCCGGCAGGGTGGCAAGGGCTTTTTTTGTTTCCCGCAGGAACGCATAGCAGGCGTCGGCCACAGCGTCGGCCTGACGGGATGCCACGAACCGGGTGCCGAGGCCGGACAGGATCAGGCTGACCAGGCTCAGCCGCTCGTCAAACGGTGCCTGCAGCAGCCGCGCAAACACAGCGGGCTTTGCCTGACCGGCAAGAATTTCTTCCACGTCGTAGTCGTCGCGGTATTTATAATAGAGGTCGAGGTAGGCGGAAAAGTCCTCTGCGATCTTCGGGTGCTGGATGTATTCGCGGATGAGGTCTTCGTCCGCCTGCAGGCCCAACTTTTCGTAGGTGTCCAGCAGGTTGGAAAGGTCTTCCCAGCCGCGGGCTGTGACGAACTGGGTGCCGTCCACGTCGGCACTGATCTGATAGAAGTTCTGCGGGTGCAGTTCCAGATAGCTCAGGATGGCGCTGTGGATGTGGGCAGCGCGGGCGTAGTCTTTCCACACCGGCAGGTCGGGTTCGATGTCCATGCGGCGCACACGGTCAAGGGTTACGATGTCGAAATCACGGACGGATTTGTTGTACTCCGGAGGGTTGCCTGCCGCCACGATGACCCAGCCCGCAGGCACGGCCTGATTGCCGAAGGTCTTGCACTGCAGGAACTGCAGCATGGTGGGGGCCAGCGTCTCGGACACACAGTTGATCTCGTCGATGAACAGGATGCCCTCTTTTAACCCGGTGGCTTCCATCTTGGCGTAGATGCTGGCGATGATCTCGCTCATGGTGTATTCGGTCACGGAAACGTCTTTTCCGCCGTAGTTGCGCTGGCGGATGAAAGGCAGGCCCACAGCGCTCTGGCGGGTGTGGTGAGTGATGGTGTAGGCTACCAGCGCCACGCCGCACTCCCGGGCCACCTGCTCCATGACCTGGGTCTTGCCGATGCCCGGAGGGCCCATGAGCAGGATAGGGCGCTGACGGATGGCCGGAATGGCGTATTCGCCCAGAGCATCTTTGGCAAGATAGGCTTTGACGGTGTGTTCGATTTCTTCTTTGGCTCGGTTGATGTTCATAGCAAAATTCCCCCTCAGGATCAGGAGTTGTTCAGGTCACGGTAAAGGTCGTCTTCCTCGGCCAGTACATCGGCAAGGGCGCTGGCCGGGCGGGCCGCAGCCCCGGTGAATTCTTCTTCGTCCAGCACCACCTTCATGGCCCAGGGCGGCACATTGGCGTCGTCGAACCGGTCGCCCAGAAACAGAAAAGCGGTGTCGTAGGCCGGGCGCTTTGCCGGGTAGGTGCCCATGCCGTCGGTGAAGTAAAGCAGGCCCCGCAGGTTCGAGAACTTTTTCTCGGCGCACAGCTGGTTCACATATTCAAAGGCCGGGCGGAAGTCAGTTCCGCCGCCGCCGCGCAGTTCAAAGTGGTTCATGGCGTGGATGAGCTCGTCCTCGTTGTGGATGAGAATGTCCTGCCGGATGGCGTTGTCCGCCTGAATGAGGTGCAGGTTCATCCGGTGGAAGAAGTTTTCCCGGCCTTTCAGCAGGGTGTAGGTCTCAGCAAGGAACGCCCGAACCAGCTCGCCGGAGGTGGAGTAGCTGGTGTCGATGACCAGCGCCAGTTCTTCGATCTTTTTGCTCTCGCGGGTCTCCAGAGGCTCAATGAGCGGCAGGTTGCCGTACACCGAAAGGCCATAGGTGTAAAAATTCAGGTCGAACTCGTCCGGGTCAAGCTTCACTTCTTCCCGCAGGATGCAGAACCGACGCAGAAAATCTTTGTAGCTGCGGCGGCTGCGGTTGGCGGCTTTCACCTGCTGTTTCAGTGCATCGGTGCCGTCGCCGGCCTCCTTGTCCCGCAGGTCCAGTTCAGTCTGCATCCGTTCGCCGATCTTCTGCCAGGTCTTCTGCGGCAGGGGCGTGAGCATCTGCTGGGGCTGGTCGGGGGCATCTTTGGGCCACAGGCGGTGGTCGTCGGTGAAAAATTCTCGTTCCAGCTGGCGCAGAACGCCGGGTGTCTGGCGGGTCAGCCAGCGGTAGACCGGCGCTGCTGCCACGACCTTTTCTTCGGCGGCGATCTGCTGGTAGGCATTCTGGCGCACATAGGTCAGGGGGCGCTTGACACTGGTACGGTTCAGGTTGTCGATAACGTTTTCCACCGCGATGTCGCAGGCCAGATTCCACATCTGAGGTTCTCGGCGGCCCCGCAGCCAGAGGTGACGGAATACACAGTGGAATATCGTGTGCAGATACAACCGGTTGAGATACTTCGGGTTCTCCTGATACAGACGCAGGAGATGACTGGGCTGATAATATAAGGTCTGGCCGTCGGTGGCCAGCACCATGCACCGCTCGTCCGGGGAAGGGGTCAGGGCCGAGAGAGCCATGTCCAGAAAACGGAAGTCCAGATACAGCCCGCTGCGCACCACGGCCAGCACCTCGCCGCCCATGCGGGCCTGCCACTCCTCGTGGGTCTCGGGCCGCTGGGATTGGAACGGCTTGCGGGGGTCAATGAATTTTTCTTTTTGGATGGATTGCGGCAAGGGGGTCACCTCACTTACGAATAACAGCTCCACAAACTCCCTCAGTCATCGCTGCGCGATGCCAGCCCCCTCGGGGATGGGGCCTCTGGCGAAGCGGGAAACTTTATCAGACTGCCAAAGGCTCCCTCTCAGAGGGAGCTGGCGCACGAAGTGCGACTGAAGGAGTTTTCTGTCTCTCAGAAATCAAAATCGTACCGGTCTTTTTTCTTCTCTGCTGCATACTTTTTGTGTTCCGCATCGGCCAGCATGGCGGCGGCAGAAGCATTCTCTGCTTTTGCGGCGAGGGCGGAAGCTTCCGCAAAGCTGTCTTTATCCAGTACATTCAGCGCGATGAGCGCCCGCACGGCGTCGTTGTCCTGCGCCTTCAGCAGGCGGGCGAGCACAAGGCCTGTGTTAACAGCGAGAAATTCTCGATAGTGCCCGGCAGCAGTATCGCTCAGCTGCCATGGGCAGCGCAGGCGGTCGAAACAGAGCATGGCCATGATATTCGCGTCGTCGGCGTCGTGGCCTTGGGGGAAGATCGCGTCGTATTCTGCAGAAAGGAATTTATTGTCGAGAAAACACTGCCTGTAATGATATCCCTGCCCGGAAAAGGTGTGCAGCAGGATGTGAGCCGGGGTCTCTTCGTAGTCCTCCCAGTAGGCAGGGTACCACAGCGAAGCCAGCGGGGCCGCTGCCCCGGCGGGGCGGAATTCCGCCCGCACGGCTTCGGTGATGTTGTTCACAAGGGCGAACAGGCCGGTGGGTTCTTCGGGCTTTGCCTGCACCCGGATGGTCTCCAGAGCAAAGCAGTTCAGAAATACGTCACTGCCCATGGTAAGGTTCCCAGCGCCCACGGTGAGCAGGCGCAGTTTGCGGCAGTTGTAAAACGCACAGCTGCCGATGACCTGCAGACTGTCCGGCAGAGTCAGCTCTTCGAGGAAGTTCCCGCACACCGGGTGCAGGTCGTCTTCCTCCGAAGCGGGTGCGTCGAAGTCGTACCGGCGGGAAGAGCCGCCCACGCTCTGCCCGAAGGCCCGGGTCAGGCGGGCAGTGCCGTCCGGCGAGACCTCATAGCGGCAGAGCTTGTCCGGCGCGGGCAGGCTGCGGGGCTTTTCAGAAAAGCAGTAGTCGCCCAGTTCCGTGACGGCAAAGCTGCCGCCATCCGGTGCGGGCAGAAGGCCCGGCAGAACTACACAGGGCTCTGTGCCGTACACCCGCACCAGCCGTGCGCCGCCTGCCGACAAGGGCAGAATATCCAATGTAAGCTTGTCAGTTTCGTATGCCATGACGAACCTCTCCGCGTTGAATGCTTGTTTACCTTTCCAGTATAAACCATGCAGGGAAGCTTGTAAAGCGGGAACGGCAGACCCGTTTTTTCCACAAACCGGGCCGGAAGGGTTGAAAGAGAGGGGCGTTTCATTGTACAATAAAGAATGTAAGCAAAATTTTACCCCTGCAAAGAGAGGAATGGAAAATATATGGCTGAGATCAAAGTTTTGGCTCTGGATCTGGACGGCACCCTGACCAACGACCAGAAAGTCGTCACCCCCCGCACCCGTGCTGCGCTGGACGCGGCCATCGAAAAGGGCGTCACCCTTGTGTTGGCCTCCGGTCGGCCCACTGCCGGCATCACCCCGCTGGCTAAAGACCTGGGGCTGGACAAAAAGGGCGGTTGCATCCTGTCCTACAACGGCGGCAAAATCGTGGACTGCCAGACTGGCGAGACGCTGGTGGAAAAGACCCTCGACCCGGCGGTCATCCCGGAGCTGTGTGCTTTCGCCGAAAAGCAGGATGTCGCTATCCTGACCTATGACGACCGGGGCATCGTCTGCGAACGGGACAAAGATGAGTGGGCCAACAAGGAGTGCTTCACTACAAAGCTGCAGATGTTCCATGTGGACAACATGGCAGAGTATGTGGATTATCCCATCTGCAAGATGCTCATCACGCTGGACCCGGCCCGCCGGGACGAGGTGTGCGCCGCGGGGCAAAAGCAGTTTGAGGGCCGCGTTGACCTGTACCCTTCCAGCCCCTTCTTTATTGAGGCGGTGCCTCTGGGCGTGGCGAAGGATGACAGCCTGGCTGCCCTGCTGCAGCGCATGGGTCTGACCCGTGAGAACCTGATGGCCTGCGGCGACGGCCTGAACGACCGCTCCATGATCGAGTATGCCGGTGTGGGCGTGGCTATGCAGAACGCTGAGCAGCCCGTGAAGGATTCTGCCGACTATGTGACTGCTGCCGACAACAACCATGACGGCGTAGCCGAGGCAGTGGAGAAGTTTATTCTGATGTAATAGCCTTCCCCCTTGGGGGAGGTGTCAGCGCCGGTAGGCGGTGACGGATGAGGGGTAACTGTGTCAGATTTCGTTCTCAATAAGCGGAATTTACCGGGTCATTCCCCTCATCAGTCGCATACGGCGACAGCTTTCCCCGAGGGGGAAGCCTTAACAAAGACGAGAGGATTAACAAAATGCCGCGCAATCTGGTTTTATTTGATCTGGAATGGAACATCGGCTACCAGCCGTATACCTTTAATTATCACGGCGTGCAGCAGACCTTCCGGGGCGAGATCGTGGAGATCGGCGCTGTGAAGATCGATGAGGACGCCAACGTGCTGGACACTTTTTCCATCCACCTGCGCCCGCGCATCTTCCGCAAGCTGCAGCACCACATCGCCAAAGTCACCGGCCTGACCCAGGCTGATCTGGACAAGGGCGAGCCCATCGTGCAGGGCCTGCGCCGCTTCATGCAGTGGTGCGGCCCGGACGCCGAGTTTGCTGAGTGGGGCATGGACGATGTGCCGGTGCTCAAGCAGAATTTGTTCCTGTGCAACATCGACGAGTCCAAGCCCACGGTCTGGTACGATCTGCAACAGGTGTTTCTGCGGGAGCACCCCCGCAAGGAGGGTGAGGGCATGACGCTGGAAAGCGTCGTCACCCGCATGGGTATCCCCATGGAGCGGCAGTTCCACGATGCTTTGTCGGATACCTTATATACAGCGGACGTCTGCCGCCTGCTGGATCTGCGGGCGGGTCTGGCCGCTTACCCCACGGAGGACGAAGCCCTGCGGGCCAGTCTGTGCCCTGCACCCGGCGACTACCGGGACTTTGAGGTGTTCCACGGCTATGTGGAGCAGTACGCGTGGCGCATCGACCCGAAGATCTACACCATGAACTGCCCGGAGTGCGGCACACCGCTGACCCCGGATGATGTATGGCTGAAAAAGGGCAGCAACAGCTGGTACACCCTGAGCCGATGCCCCCACTGCAATGGCACCGGGAACGCCGTGGGCAAAGGCGTGTTTCAGCGCTACAAGCTGGCCCGCCGGGACGGCCTGCACTGGAGCTATGCCCGCTGCCTGCAGATCCCGGATGAAGCCGGGCTGACCCGGTGGGAAAAGCAGCGCGCTGCCCAGCTGGAGCGCATGAAAGCCCGCGCGGAAAAGCAGGCGGCAGAAGGGTAAGCTATACTGCCCCGGAAGCGGCACCGGACACGCCGTCCCGACTGCGCTCGCCAGACCACCAGCGAAGGAAAGCTTTTCTTTCCACTCGGGGCAGCATCGTCGATTATAAGAGATGCCCACCCTTCAGACATGGCGTCGCGGCATCG
Organism: Barnesiella intestinihominis; assembly: GCA_963656875.1. Lineage (GTDB taxonomy): Bacteria > Bacillota > Clostridia > Oscillospirales > Ruminococcaceae > Faecalibacterium. The sequence goes on from CAVKKE010000041.1 coordinate 7,622, forward strand.
TGCCGGAGCATCCGGTGTCGCTTCTACACTGGCGGATGATCTTTGCGGGAAACCGCCAGTCCGATTCGTATTATGATAAAGAGCCACCCATGAAGGCCGAAAAAAGTCGGCTTGTGTTCATGGCTCTGTCATAGAATGTGGATATACTACGGATAGACGGCCTGCGCTTTTGGGAAAGTGCGCAGGCAGAAGGGACGGAAGGTACAATGAATTTTTGGCTGCGCCAGCTGGGAACGCTGGAATTCTGGGAGACACTGCTGGACGGCTTCGGTAACCTGGGGCCTATCGCCCCCATCACACTGGCAATGGTGGAGTCCTTTTTTCCGCCGCTGCCGCTGGTGGCCATTGTGGCGCTGAATGTGGCGGCGCACGGCGGGCTTCTGGGTTTTTTGTACAGCTGGATCGGTGTGGCGCTGGGCGGAAGCATCATGTTTCTGCTGTGGCGGCGTGTGGGCAAGCGCTATTTCTGGAAAATTGCGTCCCGCTCGCCCAAGCTGCAAAAGGCTCAGCAGTGGGTGAACCGCTTCGATACCTCGTCGCTGTTCATGCTCATGCTGCTGCCCTTCACGCCCAGCTCCTTTATGCATCTGGCGTTCGGCATCTCGGACTTCGATGAAAGACGCTACCTCATCACCATGGTGCTGGGCAAGGGTGTCATGGTGGCCATGATGGCAGTGTTCGGACAGTCGCTGGTCAGCTCCATGAAAAATCCGGTATATCTGGTGCTGGCGGTCCTGCTGTGGGGCGGCATGTACTGGGTGAGCAAGCGGTTCTGCAAGAAGCACAATCTGGAATAAAAAATAAGGCAATGCCTGCGGGCATCGCCTTATTTTTTGTCTTGACAACCGTTGAAACCGTTGTATAATATGTATGCTATCAAACAGTTCTATTTGAAACTGTCCAGCATCAAAACAATCTAAAGGACAAATCATTATGTGTGACGAAATCAAAGACGAGTGCGGCAAGCACGCCGACCCGCCATGGGAGGGCCCGCAGGTCATCCCGGCCCAGATCCGCCGGGTGGACAACCTGATCTTCCGCAAGATCAATCAGTTCGCCCGCGAAAACAATGTGGAACAGGCCACCCCCATGCACGGCTGGATCATTGAATATCTCTACCGCCACCGGGATAACCCGGTGTTCCAGCGGGACATTGAGCGGGAGTTTTCCATCACCCGCTCTACTGTGACCAATATTTTGCAGCTGATGGAGCGCAAAGGCTACATTGAACGGCGCAGCGTGCCGCAGGACGCCCGGCTCAAGCGGCTGGTGCTCACCGAAGAGGGCATCCGCTTCCACGAAAAGACCATGCTCTGCTTCCACCAGACGGATGATTATGTGGCCGGCCTGCTGACCGAAGAGGAAAACGCGGAGCTGATGCGGCTGCTGAACAAGCTGCGGGACGCACTGCAGTGACAATTTAGAATTGTCTCCGCTTTGCTCTGACAATATCAGCGGAAATTTTTTTTTAGATCTGCAATCAAGAAAAGCCTGCGGGCTTTTCTTGATTGCCTTTTCACCGGAAGGGGCCGAAAGGAAAACGGCATCTCGTGGCATTGGCACCGCCCGCTCCGTCCTGCTGACGCTCGCCAGACCACCAGCAGGACAGAGCTCACACGGGTTGCGGCTCCCAGCGTCCATTTCGCACCTTGAGCGGTGCTCATGTCCTGCTGGCCGCGGCCCCAACAGCTCCTCCCTGTTTCGGCCGCAGGCCGCGGTCGTCGCCGTTGCATGGCGTCGCATCATCCTGCCGGAGCAGTCGGTGCCGATGCTGGGTAAATGCTGCTTTCCGGGCAGGACGGCAGATAGTTTCCTAAGCAAATGATCCGCTGGGGGGACCCTGTTGCCGCAGGCAATAGGGCGGGCGATGGAATGGCCCGAAGCATTTGAGTGGAAAGCTATCTGCTGCCCTGCCATCCCCAGCAAATCGCCGGAAATCCACTTGTTAAATTAGTAATTATGAACATTTTTCGAAAGTTTTCTGAATGACTTGACAATGAATCTGTTTTGTATAGAATTGTTCTGTACCTAACAAATATACCCAAAAAACAAAAATTAACAGGAGGTAACTCAGATGATCAAAAAGTTAGTGTCACATCTGGGCGAGTACAAACGCGCCGCAGTTCTGACACCGCTCTTTGCCGCGCTGGAAGCTGTCATGGATGTGCTTCTGCCCACCATCATGGCCTTCATCATTGACCTGGGCATTGAAAAAGGCGACATGAACGCCATCATCAAGTACGGCCTGCTCACCTTCCTGGTGGCGGCGGTCGCGCTGCTGCTGGGCGTTCTGGCCGGCAAATATGCCGCCGAGGCATCCACCGGCTTTGCCGGCAACCTGCGTGATGCCATGTATGAGAACATCCAGCACTATTCGTTCTCCAATATCGACAAGTTCTCTACTGCTGGTCTGGTCACCCGTATGACCACCGACGTCACCAATGTGCAGAACGCATTCCAGATGATCGAGCGCATGTGTGTGCGTGCCCCGGTCCACCTGATCTTTGCGCTGTTCATGGCTGTGATGATCGGCGGCCCGCTGTCGCTGGTTTTTGTGGTGGCCGTGGTGTTCCTGGTGATCGTGCTGGCAAGCATCATGATCCCCACTTTCCACATCTTTGACCGCGTGTTCAAGAACTACGATGCCCTGAACGCTTCCGTGCAGGAGAACGTTTCTGCCATCCGCGTGGTCAAGAGCTTTGTGCGTGAGGGCTTTGAGAACGAGAAGTACACCAAGGCCTGCCAGAACCTGTACGACCAGTTCGTCAAGGCTGAAAGCCGCCTGAGCTTCAACAACCCCGCCATGCTCACCGCCGTCTACGGCTGCAACATCGCCCTGAGCTGGTTTGGCGCCAAGTATGTTCTGCACGGTGCCATCACCACTGGCCAGCTGAATGCTCTGTTCGGCTACATTATGAACATCCTCATGGCCCTGATGATGCTGAGCATGGCTTTCGTCATGATCTCCATGTCCGCTGCTTCCGCCAAGCGTATCGTGGAAGTGCTGGACGAGACCACCGACCTGCCCCCGGCAAAGCAGCCTGCGCAGCAGGTGAAGGACGGCGGCATCGAGTTCGAGCAGGTCACCTTCAAGTATAAGCACGGCAGCGGTCAGCCGGTGCTGAACGATATCACGTTCCGCATCAAGCCCGGCGAGACGCTGGGCATCATCGGCGGCACCGGCAGCGCAAAGTCCAGTCTGGTGCAGCTGATCCCCCGTCTGTATGATGCTGAGACCGGCACCGTGAAGGTGGGCGGCGTGGACGTCCGCGACTACAACCTCGATGTGCTGCGCCATGAAGTGTCTATGGTCCTGCAGAAGAACGTGCTGTTCTCCGGCACCATCCTCGACAACCTGCGCTGGGGCGATGAGAACGCCAGCGAGGAAGAATGCATCCGTGTGGCAAAGCTGGCCTGCGCCGATGAGTTCATTGAGCGCTTCCCGGACAAGTATAATACCTGGATCGAGCAGGGCGGCTCCAACGTGTCCGGCGGCCAGAAACAGCGTCTGACCATTGCCCGTGCCCTGCTGCGCAAGCCCAAGGTGCTGATCCTAGACGACTCCACCAGCGCCGTGGACACCGCCACCGACGCCAAGATCCGCAAGGCGTTCCGGGAAGAGATCCCCGGCACAACCAAGATCATCATTGCACAGCGTATTTCCTCGGTGCAGGACGCAGACCGCATCCTTGTTCTGGACAACGGCAAGATCGACGGTCTGGGCACCCACGAGGAACTGCTGAAGACCAACGCTATCTATCAGGAAGTTTACAACAGCCAGACCCAGGGCGGCGGCGACTTCGACAAGCAGGGAGGTGAGCAGTAATGGCACAGGCAAAAGAAGTTCGCGGCCCCGGCCCGCGCGGCATGGGCGGCCCCAAGCCCAAAGTGGAGAACCCGGGCTTGTTGCTCAAGCGCATCATGGGTGAAGTGTTCCAGCACTATCTGCCCCACTGCATCCTTGTTCTGGTCTGCATCGTCATCAGCGCACTGGCAAATGTTCAGGCAAGCCTGTTCCTGCAGACCCTGATGGACGATTACATCGTGCCCATGACCCAGCAGCAGAACCCCGATTTTGCCCCGCTGGCAGGCGCACTGCTGCGGGTGGGCGTCATCTACGTTGTCGGCATTCTGGCCGCATGGCTCAACGCCCGCACTATGGTCAATGTGACCCAGGGCACCCTGCGCAATCTGCGCATCCAGCTTTTCACCCACATGGAAAGCCTGCCCATCAGGTATTTTGACCAGCATCCTCACGGCGATATTATGTCCGTGTACACCAACGATGTGGACACCCTGCGCCAGATGCTCAGCCAGAGCATTCCGCAGCTGGTATCCAGCGTCATCACCATCGTGTCTGTGTTTGCCAGTATGTGTATGCTGAGCTGGCAGCTGACCCTCGTCACCATGCTGATGGTGGCCCTGATGCTGTTCTGCTCCAAGAAGATCACCCAGCAGTCCGGCAAATACTTCATCCAGCAGCAGCATGACCTGGGCAAGGTGAACGGCTACATCGAAGAGATGATGGAAGGCCAGAAGGTGGTCAAGGTGTTCACCCACGAGCAGAAGGCACTGGAAGGCTTCCGCGAGCTGAACGATAAGCTGAAGGACAGCGCCAACAAGGCCAACAGCTTTGCCAACATCATGATGCCCATCAATGCACAGCTGGGCAACGTCAGCTACGCCATCTGCGCTCTGGTGGGTGCGGCCATGGCCGTGGGCGGCATCGGCGGCACCACGCTGGGCACCGTTGTGGCGTTCCTGGCTCTGAACAAGAGCTTCAACATGCCCATCAGTCAGGTGTCCATGCAGGCCAACAGCATCATCATGGCTCTGGCCGGTGCTGAGCGTATCTTCAAGATGATGGACGAAGAGAGCGAGACCGACGAGGGCTATGTGACGCTGGTCAACGCAAAGTATGACCGCGACGACAACCTTGTGGAGACCAGTGAGCGCACCGGCCTGTGGGCATGGAAGCACCCTCACCACGATGGCACCACCACCTTCCACAAGCTGGAAGGCAACATCACCTTCACCGATGTGGACTTTGGCTATGTGCCTGAGAAGACCGTCCTGCACGACATCAATCTGTATGGCCGTCCGGGCCAGAAGATCGCCTTTGTCGGCTCCACTGGCGCCGGCAAGACCACCATCACCAACCTGATCAACCGCTTCTACGACATTCAGAATGGCAAGATCCGTTACGACGGCATCAATATCCACAAGATCAAGAAGGCCGATCTGCGCCGTTCTCTGGGCATCGTGCTGCAGGACACCCACCTGTTCACCGGCACGGTCATGGAAAACATCCGTTATGGCCGTCTGGATGCCAGCGACGAAGAGTGCATGGCTGCGGCTAAGCTGGCCAATGCGGACGGCTTCATTCAGCGTCTGCCGGATGGCTATAACACCATGCTGACCGGCGACGGTGCCAACCTGTCTCAGGGCCAGCGCCAGCTGCTGGCTATCGCCCGCGCAGCTGTCGCAGATCCGCCGGTGCTGATCTTGGACGAAGCAACTTCTTCCATCGATACCCGCACCGAGGCTCTGGTGCAGCGCGGCATGGACGGCCTGATGTACGGCCGCACCAGCTTCGTCATTGCGCACCGCCTGTCCACTGTCCGCAATGCAGACTGCATCGTGGTGCTGGAGCAGGGCCGCATCATCGAGCGTGGCAGCCACGACGAGCTGATCGCCAAGAAGGGCAAGTATTATCAGCTCTACACCGGCAACCTGGCCGACAACTAAAGCAATTTTCTACCTCCTCAAAGGGGCTGCTGCACAGTTTTGTGCGGCGGCCCCTTTTTGGTTACTCCTTCCGTCATCGCTGACGCGATGCCACTGTTCCCCTTTTTGTCACTTGCGTGACATCTTCCCCCGGCCGGGGGAAGTCTTTCTCAAAGAGGGAGGCCTTGGCAAAACCGGAAACTTTGCCGTACTGTCAAGAGCTCCCTCTTGGAGGGAGCTGTCGAGCGTATGCGAGACTGAAGGAGTATTTTTTTTTACATCTCTTTCCATCATTTTACATTTCGGCGTTTCAGCCCGCGCCGGTTTTACCAAAGCTTTGCGCTGGCATGGTTTTTTCGCGGGCGGCAGCGCGCTACAATAAAAGCGTTCCCAAAAGGCAAGAACAGGGCCTGAGGCAGGCCCCAAGATGATTGGATAAAGAGAGGATCGCGTTATGAAACAACCCAAGATGTCCCGCCGCAGCTTTCTGAAATTCGGTGCAGCCGCTTCCGCTGCAGGCATGATGGCCGCAGCCCCCGTGGCAGCCAGTGCAGCACAGCCGGACGCTTCCGCAGCTGCAGACGAGGAAAACGGCCTGCTGGACCTGTTCAAGAAACCCAAGTACATCTTCCTGTTCATCGGTGACGGCATGGGCACCGCCCAGATCCAGTCCGCCCGCTTCTACAAGGGCACCGTGGACAACAATGGTGCCATCACCGAAGCAGACCTGAGCTTCACCAGTTTCCCCACCGTGGGCAGCGTGACCACCTACGACAGCACCTCCTTCTGCCCGGATTCTGCTTCCACCGCCACTTCCATTGCCACCGGCCACAAGACCGAAAGCGGCGTCATCAACATGTGCCCCTGGACCCGCGACGTGCCCTATGAGACCATCGCTGAGAAGCTCCACAAGCAGAAGGGCTATAAGGTGGGTGTCATTTCTTCTGTGAACATCGACCATGCCACCCCTGCCGCCTTCTACGCCCACCAGAACAGCCGCAAGAATTATTACCAGATCGGTGTGGAGCTGGCAAACTCCGGCTTTGAATATTTTGCAGGCGGCGAGTTCCAGAAGGTGAACGGCGACGGCACCGGCCCCAACAACCACGAAGTAGCTGCTCAGGCAGGCTACAATGTGGTCACCACTCAGGCTGGCGCAGCCGCTCTGCAGGCTGGTGCGGGCAAGACCCTCATCATTGCCGAGAACCTGGCCGACGGTAAGGCCATGAACTACGCCATGGACGCCGCCGCAGGTGAATGGCAGCTGACTGATTACGTCAAAAAGGGCATCGAGCTGCTGGATAACGACAACGGCTTCTTCCTGATGACCGAATCCGGCAAGATCGACTGGGCCTGCCATGCAAACGATGCAGCCGCTTCCATCCATGATGTGCTGGAAATGAGCAATGCTGTGCAGGCTGCCATTGAGTTCCAGCAGAAGCACCCCAATGAGACGCTGATCCTCGTCACTGCCGACCACGAGACTGGCGGTCTGGCCATCGGCTACAAGACCACCAACTACGACACCTTCCTCACCAACCTGACCCACCAGAAGATGTCCTACGCGAAGTTTGACTCCACCTATGTGGAGAACTACATCGCCAACAAGACTCCCTTCGAGACCGCCATGCAGGACGTGAAAGCCAATTTCGGCCTGACCCTGCCCACCGACCCGGATGCCGCGGGTGCAGGCAAACTGCTTCTGACTGATTATGAGGTGCAGAACCTCCGCACTGCTTATGAGCGTACCCTGAAGGTGGGCTCTGCCAGCCAGAAGGACATGACCCAGCAGGATTACGAGCTGTACGGCACCTACATCCCCTTCAGCATGGCCATCTGCCACACCATCAACCACAAGTCCGGCATGGATCACACCACCTATGCCCACACCGGTGCCATGGTGAACATCTACGCCAACGGTGTTGGCGCCGAGAACTTCGGCGGCGTGTTTGACAACACCGAGATCTATCACAAGCTGGCCGATCTGACCAAGGTGCTGTAAAACTCCTTCCTGATTTTCCACATCTTTCCCGTATAAAGTGAAAAACCTCCCCGCTCTGGAACCGCAGCGACTGCGGCAGGACGGGGAGGTTTTTGCATTTGTAAACAGGAAAAACAGCGAGGGAAAGTCCACAGACTTTCCCTCGCTGCAATTCAAAAAATGATCACTCGTTGATTTCCGGGAAGCCCTCCAGCTTGCTGGTGCAGTGGGGGCAGCGCACAGCCTTGATGCTGATCTCACTCTGGCAGTAGGGGCACACCTTGGTGGTGGGCGCTGCCGGTGCGGCAGGTTCAGCGGGCTTCTTGTGCAGGGCGTTGATGGCCTTGATGACTACGAACAGCACGAATGCCACGATCAGGAAGTTGATGACGGCATTCAGGAATGCACCGATGCCGATCATCACGTCGCCCACATGGATGCCCACGTCCGAAAAGTCTGCATTAAAGAACAGGCCGATGGTGGGGTTGATGATGTCGCCGACCAGAGAGTTCACGATAGAGGTGAACGCACCGCCGACGACCACGCCGACTGCCATGTCCAGCACGTTGCCGCGCATGGCGAAAGCTTTGAATTCCTCAAGAAACTTTTTGATGCCTTTGATCTCTTTTTCTGCCATAAGGTAAATCCGCTCCTTCTTACCCCTATACCGCAGGGGATCTTATTTACATCTATGATAACGGATTCTCCGCATGATTTCAAGGGAAAAAGCCATGTTTCGGCATTTTTCCGGGGACAGAAGATACGGCTCCTTTTTGGTGAGAAAATAAAAACGGGAAAGCCCGAAGGACTTCCCGTCTGGCGGTTATAAATCAGAAATTACTTCTCCGGTGCAGCGAAAGCGATGGGGGTAGCACCAGCGGCAGCATCCACGCTCTTCAGAGAGATCGGGGTGGTCTCGTAGTGCAGGGTCTCAAAGCTCTGAGTCTCGCCGTCTTCGGTGGTGAACTCCAGAACATAGCTGATGTCAGACTGCTTGTCAGCGTCCTCGTCACGGGTGATGACGACATTCTCACCGTCAGCCAGACCGTTTTCACCGGCCAGATTGTCGCCCTTCTCCTCGGTGCCTGCCTCGTACAGGTACAGCTCGGTCACGGTAGAACCGGTGGTGTTGTACACAGTGTACTCAGCGGTGGTGGGCTCAGCAGCTTCGCTGGAAGCAGCCTCAGAACTTGCAGCTTCGGAGGAAGCGGCAGCAGAAGAAGCCACGGAAGAGGAAGCAGCGGTGGAGGATGCGGAAGAACCGCAGGCGGTCATACCAACAGCCAGTGCCAAAGCGGCAGCGACGATTGCAGCATTCTTGAGTTTCATATGAAATGTACTCCTTATAATCTTTCTTCGTGTTTGAATTCAACCAACGACATGGGTTGGCTGATGAGAATGATTATACGGAAATTTCGACAAAAAATCAAGGTGTTTGTACGCGTTTTAAACGACAAAACAGGAATTGTTACCGTTTTGATATGAAATGGACACAATTTAACACAAGCTAACATGAATCCGAGTCTTTTTTGATGAACTCTCTGTGAAAAAACAAATCCGGGCAGACCATGGTCTGTCCGGATTTGTAATATCAAGAATAGTTTCCGCTATGAATGGCGAAGTGCACGCGGAGCTGTTCCCAATAGTTTTACTTGGGCTGGCGGCCGATGTAAGCCAGGATGCCGCCGTCGGCGTACAGGATCTGGCCGTTCACGAAGTCGGAAGCATGGCTAGCCAGGAACACGCAGGGGCCAACCATGTCCTCAGCCTCACCCCAGCGGCCTGCGGGGGTCTTTGCGGTGATGAACTGGTCGAAGGGGTGGCGGCTGCCGTCGGGCTGGATCTCGCGCAGGGGAGCAGTCTGGGCGGTGGCGATGTAGCCGGGGCCCATGCCGTTGCACTGGATGTTGTACTCGCCGTACTCAGAGGCGATGTTCTTGGTCAGCATCTTCAGTGCGCCCTTGGCGGCGGCGTAGGCGGAAACGGTCTCGCGGCCCAGCTCGCTCATCATGGAGCAGATGTTGATGATCTTGCCTTCGCGCTTTGCGATCATGTCGGGCAGAACGGCCTTGGAGCAGTTGAAGGCACCGCCCACATGCACGTCAATGACCCGCATGAAGTCAGCGTGGCTCATCTCGATCATGGGCACGCGCTTCATCAGGCCGGCGTTGTTGACCAGAATGTCCACGGGGCCGACTTCGGCCTTGATCTTGGCCACCATGGCGTTGACAGCGTCTTCATCGGACACGTCTGCCACATAGCCGTGGGCGTCGATGCCTGCAGCTTTATAGGCAGCCAGGCCCTTTTCCAGGCTGGCTTCGGAAGAGCAGTTGAAGCAGATGGCGGCACCGCACTTGGCCATGCCCTCAGCGATGGAGAAGCCGATGCCGTGTGCACCGCCGGTGATCAGGGCCACTTTGCCCTGCAGATTAAAAGCGGAAAGATCCATGATTTTCTCCTTCTCAAGTTAAATTTTTAGCAAAAAGCCCCGTACCGGTTCACCCGGTACGGGGCTTGTGTATGGTGCTTTTTTAGCGCAGGTCAGTGGTGGCGATGTTGTCCATGTCGTCAAACTCCATGTTCTCGCCGCCCATTGCCCAGATAAACGTATAGTTCGAGGTGCCTACGCCGCTGTGAATGCTCCAAGAGGGGCTGATGACAGCATCCTCGTTGTGCATCACGATGTGGCGGGTCTGGGTAGGCTCGCCGCACATGTGGAACACCACCTGCCCCTCGGGCAGTTCAAAGTAGGTATAAATTTCCATGCGCCGCTCGTGGGTGTGGCTGGGCATCGTGTTCCAGTTGGAACCCGGCTCCAGCTCGGTCATACCCATGCTCAGCTGGCAGGTCTTCAGCACATCCGGGTGGATGAACTGGTTGATGGTGCGCTTGTTGCAGGTCTCGACACTGCCCAGAGGACGGTGATTTGCATCAGCCATCTTGATCAGGCGGGTCTCGTAAGAGCAATGTGCGGGAGCGGACACCATGTAGAACTTGGCGGGATGCTCCGGGTCGGCGGAAGCGAAGGTCACTTCCTTGGTGCCCTTGGTGATGTACAGGCAGTCCTTATAGCCCAGCTTGTACTCGACGCCGTCGGCCACCACGATGCCGGTGGAATCCTTGCCGATGTTGAACATGCCGATCTCGCGGCGCTCCAGGAAGTAGTGTGTGCCGAAGTTTGCCCACACATCGATGCCCTTGTCGATGGACACGGTCTCGTGCACCGGCATGCAGCCCAGCGTGACCATGCGGTCAACGTGGCTGTAAACAGCAACGACTTCATCAGCCTTGTACAGGCCAGTAATGAGCATTTCGTCACGCATTTCCTCGGTGGTATAACGCTTGAAATCCTTCTGGTTGCAGGAGTAACGGATATCCATTGTGGACTCCTTCCTGCTCTTAGCGCTGGATACGGCCGGAACCGTCGCCGCCAGCCAGCTTCTCGACCTCGGACACGGTCATCATGTTGTAGTCGCCCTCGATGGTGTGCTTCAGAGCGGAAGCAGCCACTGCGAACTCAACAGCATCCTGGGTGCTCTTGCCGGTCAGCAGAGCGTAGATCAGGCCGCCGCCGAAGGAGTCGCCGCCGCCAACGCGGTC